>CAYWYB010000082.1:1245-17032 GCA_964462145.1 uncultured Rhodospirillaceae bacterium | reverse complement strand
GGCAATCGGTGATCGCCAGGGGGCGCGCGCCTACCGCCGTGATATTGCGCCAGACTTCGGCCACCGCCTGGGCGCCGCCCTGGTGCGGTTCGGCCCGGCAATAGCGCGGCGTGCAGTCCGTGGCGATGGCCAGGCCGCGGCCCGAGCCATGAATGCGCACGATGGCCGCGTCACCACCCGGCTTGCGTACCGTATCGGCCATGACCGTATGGTCGTATTGTTCCCAAACCCAGCGCCGGGATGACAGGTCGGGCCCGGCCAGCAGGCTTTGCAGGGCCTCCATATGGCCCATGGGGGCCGTTACGGGTGCGGTTGGTTCGGGCGCTGCCGGCTTGACCCAGGGGCGTTCGTATTCCGGGCTCTCTTCCACCAGGGGGCGGACGGGAATATCGAAAACCACCTCGCCATCCACCCGGCCCGTGAAGCGTCCGGTGTCGCTGACGTGGCCGACTACGGCGAAATCGAGCTGCCATTTGTCGAAGATGGCCTGCGCCTGGGCTTCCGTGCCGGGACGCAGCACGATCAACATGCGCTCCTGACTTTCCGACAGCATGACTTCGTAGGGCGTCATGCCTTCTTCGCGCTGGGGCACCTTGTCGATGTCCAGATCAAAGCCGACGCCGCCCTTGTCGGCCATTTCCACCGAACTACAGGTCAATCCGGCGGCACCCATGTCCTGGATCGCCACGATGGTATCCGTCGCCATTAGCTCCAGACAGGCTTCGATCAACAGCTTTTCCGTGAACGGATCGCCGACCTGCACCGTGGGGCGTTTTTCCTCGGTGGCATCGTCGAATTCAGCCGAGGCCATGGTGGCGCCGTGAATGCCGTCGCGCCCTGTCTTGGAACCCACATAGACCACTGGATTGCCGATGCCGGCGGCGGCGGAATAGAAAATTCGATCCGCATCCGCCAGGCCAACCGTCATGGCGTTGACCAGGATATTGCCGTTGTAGGCCGGATCAAAATTGACCTCGCCGCCTACCGTGGGCACGCCGACACAGTTGCCATAGCCGCCCACGCCGGCAACCACGCCGGATACCAGATGCCGGGTCTTGCCATCCTCCGGCGCGCCAAACCGTAACGCGTTCATATTGGCGATGGGCCGCGCGCCCATTGTGAAAACATCGCGCAGAATGCCGCCCACGCCTGTCGCCGCACCTTGGTAGGGCTCGATAAAGGAGGGGTGGTTATGGCTCTCCATCTTGAAGATGGCCGCCTTGCCCTCGCCGATATCAACCACGCCCGCGTTTTCGCCGGGGCCGCAGATCACCCAAGGCGCCTCCGTCGGCAAGGTCTTGAGCCAAAATTTCGATGATTTGTAGGAGCAATGCTCGGACCACATAACCGAAAAGATACCCAGTTCGGTCAGGTTCGGCTTCCGCCCCAGAACGTTCAGGATGGTCTGGTATTCATCCTCGGTAAGGCCATGTTCGGCGACCTGTTCGGGCGTTATATTCGGTTCTGGACGCAAGGTGCATACCCTAGGAAAGAGCGGAGACGAGGCTGTTCATCATGCCTTGGCCGTCGGTGCCGCCATGGCTGGCGTCGGCGGCCCGTTCGGGATGGGGCATCAGGCCCAATACTGTTTTTCGCCTGTTGAAGACACCGGCGATATCGTCGATGGAGCCGTTCGGATTGCTTTTCCTGCCCTCTTCGCCGGCGCAGTAGCGGAAGGCGATCTGATCGCCCGCCTGCATCTCGGCCAATGTATTGGCCTCGACAAAATACTGACCGTCATGATGGGCCACGGGAATGCGCAGGGTCTGGCCTGCTTGATAACTGTTGGTGAAAACGGTTTGGCTGTTTTCCACCCTGATCTGGACATCCCGGCAGACGAATTTCAGGCCGGCGTTGGGCAACAGAGCGCCGGGCAGCAGGCCGGCCTCGGTCAAAACCTGGAAGCCGTTGCAGATGCCGAGGACGGCGACGCCCTGTTCGGCCCGCGCCACTACTTCGCGCATCACCGGCGAGCGGGCGGACATCGCACCACTGCGCAGATAGTCGCCATAGGAAAAACCGCCCGGCAGCACGATCAGGTCGGTCTTGGCCATCTCGCTGTCACCATGCCAGACCATGTCAACCGGCCCGCCGATGGCATTGGCCAATGCCACCTGCACATCACGGTCACAATTGGAGCCGGGAAAAACGATCACCGAAGCTTTCATCGCGGCTTAATCTTCTTCCAGTTCGATGGCGTAGTTTTCGATCACCGTGTTGGCGAGCAGCTTCTCGCACATGGCCTCGACCGATTTTCGTGCCGTATCGGCGTCGCTCTCGGCCAGATCAAGCTCAATCAACTTGCCCTGGCGCACATCGCCGACACCGTCGAAGCCCAGATTGGCCAGGGTCAGGCTGATCGCCTTGCCCTGGGGATCCAGGACGCCGTTCTTGTAGGAAACATGTACGCGTGCCTTCATTGCATCACCGTCATTGCATCACCGCCGGACCCTTCAGGTCGTTGGGGCCGCCTTCGGGCAGAATTCCAAGGCGCCGGGCCACTTCTTGATAGGCTTCCGCCACGCCGCCCATATCGCGGCGAAAACGGTCCTTATCCAGTTTCTCGTTGGAACTGATGTCCCACAGGCGGCAGCTGTCGGGACTGATCTCGTCGGCCAGCACCGTGCGCACATCTTCCTCGTTATAGAGGCGGCCAAATTCGATCTTGAAATCCACCAGGCGGATGCCGACACCGGCAAACAGGCCATACAGGATATCGTTGATACGCAAGGCCAGAGCCATCATGTCATCGATCTCCGGCGGCGTGGCCCAGCCAAAGGCGGTGACATGTTCTTCCGAGACCAGGGGATCGTTCAAATCGTCGGATTTATAACAAAACTCGACGATGGAGCGGGGCAAGGGCGTACCCTCGGGAATACCAAGGCGTTTCGACATGGAGCCGGCGGCGATATTGCGGACAATCACCTCCACCGGAATGATCTCCACCTCCCGGATCAACTGCTCGCGCATATTCAGGCGGCGGACAAAGTGCGTGGGGATGCCGATCTCCGCCAGGCGCAGCATGATATGTTCTGAAATGCGGTTGTTCAGAACACCCTTGCCGGTCACCGTGCCCTTTTTCTCGTTATTGAAGGCGGTGGCGTCATCCTTGAAATATTGCACCAAAGTGCCTGGCTCCGGCCCTTCGTAAAGGACTTTTGCCTTGCCTTCGTAGACTTTTCTACGCCTGGCCATGGTAACCTCAAAATTGTGGGGCGGTGCGTTTCCTGGGCACGAAATAGGCCCTGCACCGAAGGATTCGACGTATAGCCGAAAAGCCGCCGCAAAACAATGTCATCATGGGGGCATTGTTCAACGATAAAGAAAATTATGGATTGGCAATTTTTGAACCTTGACCTTCCATCAAGGGGAATCCCAATATTGAGATTGTTGGAATGGGGACATTGATGACGCGCATGCTGCGGCAATTTCTGGCGATGGCAATTTTAGGCGGCCTAATATGGGCGGTTTTGCCGATTTCTGACTTTGAGAGCGTCGGCGGTTTCATAGCCATTCACAACCCAGTCGATAGAGCCAAGAATCATACGCCGCATGGGCATGGCGACACCCAACCCGATGACTGCCATGGCATCATCAACAATTGCAGCGCCGGTGCGCCCGTTATTGGCGTCGATCTCGCGGACCTCAATGGCGGGGCGCGGAAAACACTTCAAAGCTGGTATCGCGATAGTTTCCGCAACGGCTTGCAGCCACTGCCCCTTCTGCCGCCGCCAGAGACCGCCTGAGTGCCGCCCACCATGACGCCGTCCAGTTTTCTTTTTGCGGCGGGTTTTGAGATAACTAGCCAGCCAGTTCGAACATGACCTCGGGTTCGATTCGATACTTGCAGGCAAGATGAATTCCGTGGCGCGAACAGTGCCGTGGATTGGAGAATTCAAATGAATACGAACATGTTTAAATCAGCGGCATTGGCCGCCATATTCGCCGTAACCATCGCCGGTCATGGCGCTATCGCCGCCGGCTCGCACTCTGGTGGCCACGACACCAAAAAGGGCCATGGTCATGGCATGGCGATCGGCGAGCCCGGCGACCCGGCCAAGGTCGACCGAACCATCGCCATAACCATGAGCGACAATTTCTTTGAGCCCGAAGAGATCAAGATCAAGAAAGGCGAGACCATTCGCTTCGTTGTCGTCAACAAGGGTGAGTTCCTGCACGAATTCAACATTGGTACGGCTGCCATGCACGCGGCGCATCAAAAGGAAATGGCCGAGATGATGGAACACGGCATGATCACGGCCACCGGCATCGACCATAAAATGATGAAAATGGGCCATGGCGGCGGCAAGATGATGATGGAGCATAATGATCCCAACAGCGTGTTGCTGGAGCCGGGCAAGCAGGCCGAAGTGATCTGGCATTTCACGAAAGAGGCCAAACTGGAAATGGCCTGCAATGTGCCGGGTCACTATGAATCCGGCATGATGGGCCCCATTCACATGCAGCACGGCCACTAGCCCCTAAATTCAAAACATTCGGAGTTTTTTTACATGCGTATTGCTATTTGCGCAGCGCTTCTGGCTGCCTGCATTCCGGCGGCGGCGACCGCTGGCACCTACAATCTGACGGTGGATAAGGTCACCATCGACACCGGCACTTTCCAGAAGGAAGGCGTTGGCTATAACAGCGTCTCGCCGGGCCCCGTTCTTCGTTTTACGGAAGGAGAGGATGTCACCATCAATGTCACCAATAACCTTGATGCCGTGACCTCCATTCACTGGCATGGCTTGATCTTGCCCTATCAGCAGGACGGCGTGCCAACCATCAGCTATGACGGCATCGATCCTGGTGAAACCTTCACCTATCAGTTCCCTATCGTTCAATCCGGGACCTATTGGTTTCACAGTCATTCCGGTTTTCAGGAACCGGACGGCGCCTATGGAGCCATCGTCATCAAGCCCAAGAAGCGGGAGCCTTTCCGCTACGACCGCGACTATGTGGTGCAACTGACCGACAGCCACCCACATGCCGGCGCCCGCATTATGCGCAATCTCAAGAGCATGGCGGATTATTACAACCGCCAACAGCAAACGCTTGGCGACTTCTTTGACGATGTGGCCAAGAAAGGTTTCGGTGCAACGGTGGACGACCGCGTGGCATGGGGTGACATGCGCATGATGCCGGCGGATATCGAGGATCTGCAGGGCTTCACGCCCCTGATCAATGGCAAGGGGCCGGGACAGAACTGGACCGGTATCTTCAAGCCGGGCGAGCGCATCCGCCTGCGTTTCATAAATTCATCGGCCATGACCTATTTCGATATCCGCATTCCAGGCCTCGAGATGCTGGTGGTCAATGCGGACGGCAACAATGTCCAGCCGGTCAAGGTGGACGAGTTCCGCATTGCCGTGGCGGAGACCTATGACGTCATTGTGCGCCCCAAAACGGCCAAGGCCTTCACTATTTTTGCCGCCTCCATGGGGCGTTCGGCGTATGGCCGGGGCACCCTGGCGCCAGGCCAGGATATGGCTGGAGATACGCCTGCGATGGACGCCCGCCCCTTGCTGACCATGGCGGATATGGGCATGGCCCACGAAGGCATGGATCATGGCGCCATGGCCGGCATGAACCATGGTGAAATGAAGAAAATGGACCATTCAAAAATGGATCACTCAAAGATGGACCATTCCAAGATGACCAGTATGAAAGGCATGGATCATTCGAAAATGTCCGCCATGAAGATGGCCAAACCAGACCCGTTCTACGCCCCCGGCAGCGGTCTGGCACCTAAGGCAGCCAACGGCGGCAAGTTCCTGTCCTATCAGGATCTGAAGGCACAGAAACCTCTCTACGAGCACCGCAAGGCAACGCGGGAGATCGAGCTGCGCCTGACTGGCAATATGGAGCGATACATCTGGTCCATTAACGGCAAAAAGTATCAGGCTGATGAGGAAATCCGCCTGCGCTATGGCGAGCGGGTCCGTTTTAAGTTCGTCAACGAGACCATGATGAGCCATCCCATGCATTTGCATGGCATGTGGAGCATCCTGGATACCGGTGCCGGCAAATGGAACCCCATCAAGCATACGATCAGCGTTGCCCCCGGCACCATTGTCTATACGGAAACCGAGGTCGATGCGGAGGGACAATGGGCCTTTCATTGCCATCTCTCCTATCACGCCGCATCGGGCATGTTCCGCCGGATCGTCGTCGAAGGCGGGCCTAAAACCGCCGATGCCGACGACCCCGCAGTATCGCAGTCAATGGCGCAGTAAGGAGTATCAATCATGAAAAAGCGATTTAATGCGTTTGCCTGGATAGGTGTGCTCGTGTCCCTGAGTTTGGCCAATCAGGCCTGGGCTCAGGAAAAGGCTGCGATGCTATATGGTGCCCAGTTGGAGGAGTTTGAATATCGTTCCGGCGATGAAGATGAAGATCTTCTGGCCTGGAATGGCGATGCCTTTGTCGGCGTCGATGAATTAAAGCTACGCTGGCTGGGCGAGGGTGAATACGACCTTGATAAGGATGATTTCGAGACGTTGGAGAACCATTTGGTTCTGCAAATTCCCCTATCGACGTTCTTTGACGTAAAGGGCGGTGTGCGCCTGGATACGCCCAAGGGGACAGACCGTTGGTATGGGGTTCTTGGACTAACGGGCCTGGCTCCGCAATGGTTTGAGATCGATGCGGACCTGTTTGTCAGTGAAACCGGCGATGCATCGGCAAGGCTTGATGTGGAGTACGAACTGCTGCTGACGAACTATCTGATCCTGACCCCTTCAGTGGACATCAATGTCGCATTCTCGGATGACCGCGAAATTGGCGTCGGTTCTGGCCTCAGCGATATCGAAGCCGGTGTGCGCCTCAGCTATGACCTCATCGATCGGTCTGTCTCACCCTATCTGGGCTTGGTCTACGAACGAAGGTTCGGACAAACCAAAGATTTTGCGGAAGACGAGGGTGAAGACTTTGAGGGTTGGCGCTTTGTTATAGGAGCGCGACTGATGTTCTAACCAAATGCATGGGCGAGGCAGCGGCAATGGTCGCTGCCTCGTTTCATTCGGATTCGCGTCAGCGATTGGAGAAAAAATCGATCATCGGCAATGGTGGAAAGAGTGACTTGATAATGACATATGACAAGACAGCCGCAACCCTGTTTGGTCTTGCATTGTTTTTGGCAATGAGCGTCAACGAGGCATATGCCGACATTTTGCGGCCAAATGACCCGATTACCACGGCACTAGGCGGACAGCTTTACGCCAAACATTGCGCGGAATGCCATGGGGCCAAGCTTGAAGGGCAACCGAACTGGCAAGAGCGCCAGTCCAATGGCCGTTTGCCGGCGCCGCCTCACGACGCCTCCGGCCATACGTGGCACCATGCAGATGCCGTGCTCATCACCTTAACGAAAGACGGACCGGCGACCATGGCGGGGGGCGACTATGAAAGCGATATGACGGGTTACAAAGATATTTTGTCAGACAACGAGATAATTGCCGTTTTGTCCTACATCAAAAGCATATGGCCGGCCGAAATTCGGAAAACCCATGACCGCATAAACGCCCGGCACCGATAACAATGTCGGTGGATCGCAGGCGATTATCGGCCGCGGGTGAATGCAATTAAGGTGTCGCGAGCCAATCCCTTGTGATCTGACGTAGATCCGTAGCCTCATAATCTTGCCGTAGCGTAACCGTCGCTGCGCCTAAATCACCCCATCATCGCGCAGTTTGGCCACGGCGGCCTCGTCCATTTCCAACCAACTGCCAAGAACGTCCTCGGCGTTGGCGCCCAATAATGGCGCCGCCGTCAATTCGGGCGCGGCGCCGTTATGGCGCACCGGCCAGGCCGGCATCTTAAAATCGCCGTTGGTTGGGTGGGCCATGGTCTGCATGATGCCCCGGTCCGCGAAGCTTTGATCGTTCTGCAATTCATCCGTATCCAGAACCGCGCCGGCGGGAATACCGGCGGCGCCAACCAGGCGCATGGCCTCGTGCTTGTCGTACTGGCGGGTCCATTCGGAAATCATCGCATCGACTTCCTCTTCACGCTCCAAGCGTGCTTCGCCGGTTTCGAAGTCGGGATCACCGATCAGGTCCTCGCGCCCGATCAACGCCAACAACCGATGCCAATAAATGGGACTGGCGCCAAGAGCAACGATATAGACATAGTCGTTGGGTCCGCCAGGCATGCAGGGATAAATGCCGCAGGGCGAATTGGCGCCCGACAGCAATTTGGCGCCTGTTCTTGGCGCGGCCTGGTTAAAGGACGCCTGGGACGCGAAGGCAAAGCGGATGTAATGCAGCATGGCATCCTGCATGGCCAATTGCAGGCGTTGCCCCTCGCCAGTCTCTTTGCGTTTGTAGAGGGCGCCCAGGATCGAAATGGCCAGCAACATGCCCGTGCCCGTATCGCCAATGGTGGTGCCGGGTTTGACGGGTGGTTGGTCCGGTTCGCCGGTGATGCTCATGAGGCCGCCGCAAGCCTGGGCGATCATGTCGAAGGCCAGGTTGTTCTCATAGGGGCTGCCTTCGCCAAAGCCCTTGATCTGGGCATAGATGATGGAGGGATTGACCTCTCGAATGGCTTCGTAGTCCAGGCCCAGGCGTTCGATAACGCCGGGGGCAAAGTTCTCCACCATGACATCGGCCTGGCGGGCCAAGTCCTTGATCAGCGCTACGCCCGCTGGATCTTTCAAATTGACCGTGATCGATTTTTTGGAGGCATTGAACAACAGGAAATACCAGGAATCCTTGCCGGGAGGTTCCGGAAAGGACGTGCGGCCGGGATCACCACCCTCGGGGTTTTCCACCTTCACCACTTCGGCGCCCAGCCAGGCCATGGCCTCGGTGCAGGCCGGTCCCGCCTCGAACTGGGACAAGTCCAGGATGCGCACGCCTTTCAGGCAGCCGCCGCCAATGTGATCGTTACTCATGCTTTCTCACTCCAACTCCATACAGTTCCTATTTAGACAGCAAGCGGCTAGAAAGGTAGCGGAATATCAATATTCAAAATTTTGAGAAAGAGGGCGCCATGATCTATGAATTGCGGATTTACCACTGTGTGCCGGGCCGTTTGCCGGATCTGTTGAAGCGTTTTGAAACCATCACGTTGCCGATTTGGGAGCGCCTCGGTATTCGCCAGGCTGGTTTTTGGACCACCATGATCGGTGAATCGAACCAGGACCTGACCTATTTTCTGGCCTGGGACTCATTGGCCGAGCGCGAAGAAAAAATGGGCATCTTTGCCGCCGATCCGGAATGGTTGAGCAAGCGCGCCGAAACCGAGGCCAATGGCCAAATCGTCGCCTCTCTGTCCAGTCAATTCCTGGCCCCGACCGCTTTCTCGTCCGTCAAATAATCAACGCCGCGCCCGCAAAGCGGCGTTCTCGATGCGGATGCGATGAGCCAGCAGCAGGGCGTTGAGAATCGAAAACGTGATGGCGATGCCATGGGCGGAGAACGCCAGGGGCAGCACGGCGATTTCTCCCGCCACCACCAGATAGTTGGGATGGCGCAGCCAACGGTACGGACCGGTGTTGATCAACGGCGCCTCCGCCAGGGTAATGATGCGGGTGCACCAATAGCGCCCCAGGCTGGCCAGCACCCAGATGCGGCCCATTTGCAGCACTGCGAAGACAGCCAGCCACCACCAATTGACGGCGGTATCCGGGCCAATCCATAGGGCCAGGGCAGCCAGCCAGCCGCCATGGATCAAAAAGAAGAACGGATAATGTCCCGCGCCGACCTCGACACCGCCCGCGGCCCGCAGGCGCGCCTCATTGCGGCGGCTGTAGGCCAGCTCACCCAGGCGCTGGGCGGCGACCAGAGCCAGGATGATCCAGGCGATGGTCAATCGGTTTCCAGCAGGGTAAATGCGGCGGTGAAGCCGGGGCCCATGCTGCTCAGCAACAGCTTTTGTTGGGCCTGCAAGCCGGCCTGATGTATCTCCCGCAATACGAACAGCACGGTCACGGCGGACATATTGCCATGGCGGCGCATGACCTCCCGCGATGCCCCAAGGCCGCCATGGGGAAGGCCGAATACGGCTTCCAGGGCATCCAGCACCTTGGCGCCGCCGGGGTGGGCCACGAAATGGTCGATCTGTTCACAACTCAGATCCTGCTGCCCAAGAAAGGCCTCTAGGGCAGCCTGGAAATCCTGTTCGATAATGGTCGGGATATCACGTGAAAAAATCACCCGCAGGCCGTCATTGCCGGCATCCCAGCCCATGACGTCCAGGGTATCGGGCCAGGTATGCTCGCCCCAGGCCGTGATCGCGGGGCCAGCATCGTTGGTCGATATAACGGCCGCCGCCGCGCCATCGCCAAACAGCGCGGTAGCGATAATATTGCTCTTGCTGCGGTCGCCATGGCGCAGGGTCAGGCTGCACAGCTCCACCACCAACAGCAGTACCTTCGATCCGGCCTGGCCGCGGGCCAGGGCGGCGGCCCTGGCAAGGCCCTGGACGCCGCCGGCACAGCCCAGGCCGAAGATGGGCAGCCGTTGCACGTCATCGCGGAACGGCATGCGCTGTACCAGCAAGGCATCAAGGCTGGGTGTCGCGATGCCGGTGGAGGACACAGTGACGATCATATCGATATCGCCGGGTGCCAGGTCGGCCTCCGCAATCGCCTGTTCCGCCGCCTGTTGTAGCAAAGCAACGCCATGGCGAAGATACAGCCCATTGCGTTCGGAAAAATCGTGCGGGGCGAGGTACCAATCCAACGGCTGGCAGGTATTGCGGGTTTCGATTGCGGTGTTGCCGAAAATCCGGGCCAGGCGTTGCGGGCTTATCTCGGCGGCCTGCTTTGAAAACAGCCGCGCCGCCGCTGGCAGAGCGTCCGATTGTTGCAATATTTGATCCGGCACCGCCGTGGCCAAAGCATTCAAGCGTGGCGGTGCGTCCATTCGATTTTCCTGAATCATTGCGCATAGCTACCGGTGCGGCCCGGTGCGAGGCAAGTAAATTGACCGTGGGGTAGGATCGCGTATCCTAGCCGGACAAGCGATTGTGCGAGGAGGCACTGGTCCTGTCCCAAAATAATAGCATGTTGCCGACGCCTTGGAATCCCTCCACCACCCTGGCCGATCTGCCCGCGCTAGCAGCGGATCGCTGGGGCCATCGCGAAGCGCTGGCGTTCAAGGACGAGCGGGAAAGCTTTAGCGAGCTGGCGGCGAAGGTGGACGTGCTGGCGCGTGGCCTGATCGCCGCCGGCGTCAAGCCCGGCGAGCGGGTTGGCGTCTGGCTGAACAATTGCCCCGAGTGGATACACCTAATCTTTGCCATCGCGCGCATCGGCGCCACCCAGGTGCCCATCAATACGCGATTCCGAACCACCGATGCGGCCTATATCATTGGTCAGGCGGAATGCAGCACCTTGATCACCCATGACACCTCCGGACCCATCGACTATTGGCAAATGGTGCGGGAAATGGTGCCCGATGACACGCGGGGCGCCGACGGCGCCATCAAATCGAAAGACTTCCCCTATCTGGAACGGATCATCATCAAGACCGCAGATCCGGATACGGATGCGCCGCACGGTACCAGCCATTGGCAGACGGTGACCGGTGCGGAGAGGTCCGAACTCGATGCCGAATTGCAAAGGCGCGCGGCGGCGGTGCAGGTGGAGGACCCGGCGTTCATCATGTACACCTCCGGCACCACGGGTTTTCCCAAGGGTGTGGTGCGCAGTCATGGCTTCCTGCGCAACCAGGTCGATCGGGTGCATCATCTGGGCACCACGGAAGCGGATGTAATCTACAATTACCTACCCCTGTTTCATGTCTTCGGTTATCTCGACGGGCCCATGCTGTCCATGGCCACGGGCAACCGTCAGATCCTGAGCGAGACCTTCGATGCGGCGGCCTGCCTGGATACGGTCGAGACCGAGGGCGTGACCCAGCTTTCGGGCTTTGAAGCTCATGTTAAGGGCTTGATTGAGGAACAGCTGCGAAAGCCGCGGGATCTTTCCTCTTTGCGTACAGGCGTGTTCGGCGCCGGCACCTATAGCGCCGTGCCGATCATGCAGCAGGCGTTGGAAGTGCTGGCGCCGATGATACCTATCTCTGCCTATGGCATGACCGAAATCGGCGGCAATGCTTGTCTGTCGTTTCTGGATTCAACGGCGGAGCAGATGTGTGAAACTTCCGGCCATCCTTGCCCCGGTTTCGACTTCCGCGTCATCGATCCCGAAACGGGCCGCGAGCAACCCCATGATACGCCGGGCGAGATCGTTCTGAAGTCCTACAACATCATGACCTGTTACTACAAAAAGCCCGAAGAAACGGCGAAATCCTATAATGCCGATGGCTGGTTTCTCACGGGCGATATGGGTTATCTGCGGGCGGATGGCTATCTGCGGTTCCTGGGCCGCTACAAGGACATGTTGAAGATCGGTGGCGAAAATGTCGACCCGATGGAGGTCGAGGCCTATTTGCAAGAGCATCCGGACGTATTGGAGGCGGCCGTGGTTGGCCAGCCGGACGAGCGCCTGACGGAGATCGCTGTCGCCTTCATCGCGCCCAGGCCCGGGCAAAATCCAAGCGAGGAAGATATCCTGGCTCATTGCCGGGGTAAGATTGCCTCGTTCAAAATTCCCCGGCACATTCTGTTTATTCCCGAATTACCCATGACGCCGACCGGCAAGGTGCGTAAGGTGGACCTGCGCCAGCAAGCCATGGATACCCTGGGTGAGACCAATACCGCTTAGATTTCTCGATTTGCCGATGAGAGTATGGCAATTGCCGTTGCAAATACCCAGATATGAAGTTGCTTCATTGTCTTCGGACGGGTATGGGTGGAGCAACATTTGAACAACGATAACTGACCTATTAAGTGCGGGAGCCGCGTAGCCATGACGACCTTTGACAAACGTGAAAAATCTTTCGAGGCGAAATACGCCCATGATCAGGAAACCCTGTTCAAGATCGGCGCGCGGCGCAACAAGTTACTGGGTCAATGGATGGCCGGACAACTCGGCCTGGACGGCGCCGATGCTGAGGCCTATGCCAAAGCGGTCATTGCCTCGGATTTCGAAAGGCCGGGCGACGAGGACGTGTTTGAAAAGGTCTGGGCCGATGTCCAGAGCAAGGGCCTGAGTTTGACCGAGGCAGAGGTCCGCCAGCAGATGCAGGACCTGCTGGAAACCGCGCGCGATCAGGTTACCGCCGAATAGGACCTCTAACCGGTCCTAATCAATTTCGGAGCTGTGGTCCGCGAAGACCCGCGCGAATATCGTGTCTACGTGTTTGGTGTGATAGCCCAGGTCGAACATGGCTTCCAATTCGGCGGCTGATATGGCGGCCATGACCTCGCCGTCGGCTTTCAGCAGATCCAGGAAGTTACCCTCTCCCCGCCACACCGGCATCGCGTTGCGCTGCACGTAGCTGTAGGCGTTCTCGCGGCTGACCCCGGCCTGGGTCAGGGCCAGCAGGACGCGCTGGGAAAAGATCAGGCCGCCCAGTCGGTCCAGATTTGCGGTCATGTTCTCGGGATAGACCGTTAGCTTTTCGATCACCCCGGTCAGGCGGTTCAGGGCAAAATCCAGGGTTACGGTGCTATCGGGCGCGATGCCCCGCTCGACCGAGGAGTGGGAGATATCCCGCTCGTGCCACAGGGCGACATTTTCCAGGGCCGGGACGGCCGACATGCGTACCAGACGGGCCAGACCGGTCAGGTTTTCGGTCAGGATCGGGTTGCGTTTGTGCGGCATGGCGGAGGAACCTTTTTGCCCTTCGGCGAAGAATTCTTCAGCTTCGAGCACTTCGGAACGCTGCAGGTGGCGGATTTCCGTGGCCAGCCGTTCGATGGATGAGGCGATTACCGCCAGTACCGAGAAATACATGGCATGGCGGTCACGGGGAATGACCTGGGTTGATACCGGTTCGATCTGCAAGCCCATGGCCGCGGCCACATGTTCCTCGACCCTTGGGTCAATATTGGCGAAGGTGCCCACGGCACCCGAAATGGCGCAGGTCGCCACCTCTTCTCGGGCCTGGCGCAGGCGGGTACGGCAGCGGTCAAACTCGGCATAGGCTTGCGCCAGTTTCAAACCGAACGTGGTGGGTTCGGCATGGATGCCATGGCTGCGGCCAATGCAAATATCGTTCTTATGTTCATGGGCCCGGCGGTGCAATGCGGCCAGCAGACGCTCCATATCGTCGAGCAGAATATCCGTGGCGCGCACCAATTGGACGCTGAAACAGCTATCCAGCACATCCGATGATGTCATGCCCTGGTGCACGAAACGGGCCGAGGGGCCCACGTATTCGGCCAGGTTTGTCAGAAAGGCGATAACATCATGGTGGGTTTCGCGCTCGATCTCATCAATGCGGGCGACTTCAAAGGCGCCCTTTTCCCAGACCTCTTTCGCGGCTTCTTCCGGGATCACGCCCAGTTTGGCCTGGGCATCGCAGGCATGCGCCTCGATCTCGAACCAGATTTGAAACTTACTCTCGGGCGACCAAATGGCCGCCATCTCGGGGCGCGAATAGCGCGGGATCATGGGCCGGATCCTTGTTGTTGGCTGTAGCTGCGAATTAAACGTCTCATACACTGATCAGGCGCGCTGGGAAAGCGCCGTGCCTAAAAAATGCGGCCGATGGGGCGAGGGACTAGTCGCCCTGCAATTTATTGAGCGCCCGGCGCATGGCCCGACCAGCCGCCTTGGCCGGATCTTCGTCGGTGGCGATCTGTTTGGCTTCCTTGGCGACACCGCGCGCCGCGCGGGCCGCCTGGTCACGGGCCACCGGGTCCGAGGCGATCTTGCGCGCCGCATAGCGGGCGATATGACGTAACAGAAATGCCATGGTCCGATCATAACCAATTTCAGTCGCCTAAATAAGGGGCGAAATACCGTTGCCGGACGATTCCCTTAAGCGGCCGAGGTAATCTGCATGAAGGTTCGTGCCGGTGGAAAGCGCAAGGTTACGCTGGTCGAGCGGTCTACGTCGCTTTCAATCGCAATACTACCCTGATGAAGCTGCATCAACAGTTTGCAGATGGAAAGGCCCAGGCCCGCCCCCTCTTGTGCCCTTGTCGAGGTATTATCAAGCTGTTCGAACGGCTCGAAAGTGCGAGGAATATCGGCGCTGTCAATGCCTATGCCGTTGTCCTTGATTTCAAAAACAAAGCTGTGATCTTGAGCCATCGCGGCGGAAAAGGTCACCGTGCCGTCATCAGGCGTGAATTTGACTGCATTGTCCAAAATATGGGTGAAGATTTGTAGTATCCGCTTTTCGTCGCCCAGCAGCGCTGGCTGGTTGGCCGGCGCGTCTAAGGAAAGGGTAATGTTCTTGGCTTCCGCCGCGGCGCGGACTTGGCCCACGGCGTGATCCATCGCCGAGCGCACCTCGATGACGCCTTCGAAGATTGTTTCATCGCTGTCTTCAATTTTTGCGATGTCCAGAATAGTGCTAATCAGATCAAGCAGGTGACGGCCGGCATGATGAATACTCTCAATATATTCATGATTTTTATCGTGCTGGCCCGTGCCGGAAGAGCCGCCATTGCCGGTATAGAGCATGAATTCCGAAAATCCGATGATGGCATTCAACGGCGTGCGCAGTTCATGGCTCATATTGGCGAGAAAATTGCTTTTGGCCCGGTTCGCGGTTTCCGCCCTCTCAATGGCGTGAACAAGCGCCTGCTCGGCCTTTCTTCGCTCAATGGCGTTTTGCTTGAATATTTGCAGGGCACAGGCCAGTTGCTGGATTTCGTCTTCCCGCTCGAGACCGGAAATTTCGACTGTTTCATCGCCATCCGCCAATGCCAGCATGGTACGGGTGATATTGCCAACCGCATTCAGAATATCCCGCGTCAC
>CAYWYB010000082.1:0-1235 GCA_964462145.1 uncultured Rhodospirillaceae bacterium | reverse complement strand
ATAAACATCAGGCAGCAGCAAATACCGATCAAAGCAAGGGTAAACATGGCGAACGTGATCATGCTAATCCGCGCGGACGCCTCTAGCCCGGCGGCCACCTCTCTCAGGTCGCTGGAGATCCGATCCTCAACCACTTTCATCAGATCGATCCTCTTTGTCGCCAAGGCAAACCAATAGGCGCTATTGACGTCAATTATATCCGCGGCTGAATTCTCCGTCCGGGGCGCGGCGATGGCGATCCGACGCAACCTTTCAAGTTCCTCTGTAATGTCGCTCGATACGGTGGTCGTATGAAGCTTCCATTGGGCGGGATTGGCAAACATGCGGAAAACGCTCAGAAAGTTGCGTTGTGACGCTATCAATTCAACAAAATTTACCCGAAGGCTCGCATCGAATTCTCCAGTGCCAAAACCGGTTGCTCCTACCGCCCGTTCCAGGCCCGCGCGCTCCTTGGCTTGCAGATAGGCAAGATAGCCGCTGATCGACTTGCTGACTTGGTCATTGCTACTGTTGCGCAGCATCTGGGCGACCACATCCAACAATCTTGCTATGGTATCGGTGTAGTAGAGCCTCATTGCCCGGGCTGTGACCTGCAGATCCTTTACCTGAGCCCGCATCTGTCGCAGTTGCTTCAACTGGGCCAGCGCCGCTTCGGCCCGTGCCGCCAGTCCTGCGTCCGTCGCGGATAATTGAAATGATCGATACGCCACTTCAAAAGCGGTTCGCCGGTCATCGGTAATTCGTTTTTGCGTCGGTAAGCTCAGGAAAAAGCTTACGCCCTTGCTGCCGATGTAACCGGAGGACTCTCCACGCTCCTTTTGCAACTCATGAACCAGGGCGCTTACCGTGGGGGCGAATTCGGAGAGCATGCGCACGTGCGCCATGTCGGTCATCTGGCGGTATCGTTCGAGGCTGAGCAGCCCTGAAAACAGCAGCAACCCGATGACCGGCAATAGGATTACAAGGCCCCATTTTTTACCTACGCTAAGCTTTTTCATGGGGCAGGGACTATTTCTTTACAAATTCAGACAAAACGATGCGGTGCGTGAGAACCCTGCCGAACGGCTACGGAGGCCCCGTGGTCTATGCCGCCCGGACGTCGGCGAGGAATTTTTCGACGGTGGCGGAGAGCGTTTCGGCTTGTTGGGACAATTCGCCGGAGGCAGCCAGGACCTGGCTTGCGGCCTCGCCGGTGTCGGTGGCGGCCTGGTTGACATCGGCGATGTTGCTGCTGA
>CAYWYB010000081.1:0-17250 GCA_964462145.1 uncultured Rhodospirillaceae bacterium | reverse complement strand
GCCATGTATCTGGCGGACCATATTGCCAAGCAACACAAATATCTGGCCTACCACAGGTCAGCGCTGGGCAAGGCTGACGATGCTCAATAGGAATGGCATCCGGGACACATCATTTGGACGATGACTTGCTAGAATTTGGCTGCTGACTTCCGCTTTGGGTCAAAAACGTTCCAACGCCTCTTGGAATGCCCATTTTTCGTCCTCCGGCATGGCGGCGGATTTGCCGGGCCCGGGAAACGTGCCAGCATCCACATCACTCTTGAAGGCCTTCAGAGCCATCAATCGCTCTTCCCGTATCTTTTGCCGTAGTCCCCTGAGGTCGCCATAGGCTTTGGCGTGACGTGGCGGGTTCTCCATGTCGCCGCAAATATCCTCCATGAACAGGAAGATTACGTCGCCGGCACCGCCGCAGCCGATGGAATAAGTCACGATCGAGGTCTTGGGATTAATCAGCTCAAGAGTTTCCGGCGGCACCAGCTCCACCTCGGCAGCATAGGCGCCGGCGTTCTCCAGATCCTTTAAATCCTGGAGCACACGCAGCGCTTCCTCGCAGGTCTTGCCGATGGCGCGCAGCCCGCCGACCCACGTCGATTTTCGCGGCACCAAGCCAACGTGTCCCTGCACCGGGATGCCTTCGCGTGCCAGCATTTCCACCACACCCAACCCGCGCGGCGTATAGACGGCGTCGGCGCCGGCGCTGACGGCGCGAATGGCTGCCGCCAAAATCTGATCCGGGGTTTCATAGGCATCGAACGCGATGCCGGCTGTGATGAACGTCGTCGGCGCGGCGGACACCACCTCCTCGACCATTGGGTCCCAGGCTCGCAATACATCAATGCCGGCTTCAGCGCCCGCGGCCGCTTCTTCGGCGTTGTAGACAGTCGTTTCAGTGAACTGCTGCTTGCCCTTGCCATCGATCAAGTCTGCAACGGTAACGTTTCGGTCCACCATTCTGCCGCCAAAGGTAAAAATCGTCGGCATTGTTATCTCGCCTCGATAATATTTCTATAGTGTGAGAACTTTCGGGCAGCACCCTGAACTTCAGGTTTCTATTGGGATTGGTCCCGCGGCCGCTTCAATGGGGCTTAAGGGTTTTCCTTTTAGATCCGATTTCAAATGCTTGGTGCTATAGCCGTTGAAAATATGGCCGATCGGTCCGCGGTTGAGATCCGAGGTTCCCAACAGCCAATCGGCAATTGGGAATGTCAGGTTCATATTGACCTCCATCATCAGGCGGTCATTGTGATGCGCCGTGTGGTGGCGGCGGATGGTGTTCACGAACGGGCATAATCTGACAAAGGCATTTTCATCCACATGGCAACAAAAGTGCATGAATTCGTAGATTAGATACATCCCCGTGGTCGATGCCATCAGCAGCCAGGCGGCGTTGGTGGTCAGCACGACAGAGACGATGGCGGCGCCAACAGCGGACATCAGAATGAAGACGACCAGGGCATAGGGTGGAAAGAACGTCACGCGCCAATCCTGGTTATCCCGGAAGCGCATTTCCTGGTCGGTGAAGAACTGATGGTGGTTCAAGGTGTGCCGTTGATATATCGCCCTTAGCCCACGCACGTTCTTGGGCCGGTGCATGATGTGCATATGCAGGAACCATTCGAACATATTGCAGGCAAGGCCAACGACCGGAATGACCAGCCATTCCCACCACTGCACATTCTGGATGTTGGCAACGTAGACATACATGGCTGCCAGACCAATGGCATAGATCACCGCCACATGAGCATAGCCGTTGTACCAGCCGGCGATGCGCGATCTATATTCACGGCGAAAGTTCGCTTGTCTTTCCGTCATCATCTTGAAAGTCTCCCCATGCAATAAATGGCCACCCCTAGCCATCATCAACAGTATAGCGTTGATATATCAATCGTACATCACAAATTTGATGCAATCTCAAGCGCCATCCTCTTCCTGCTGCGCAGTGAATATAGAGCCATAGCCGCCCGACCAATCAGGGGGCACCAGGCAGGGCCTGGGATCGTGGCGGGCCCATTTCGCCTTTTCTCCCCGCACCATGTGCTGGTCGTATTTTGAGCGGATCGGATTGAAGGTGTAGCTGAAAGCATCCGCCGCCGCATAAACGTTCAATAGCAAAGGCCGCCCGGCATCCGCCGTGTTCGGCCTGGAACCATGAATGGTGCGGCAATTGTGAATGGTCACTGAGCCCGCCGGTCCTGGCAGATAGACCGCGTTTTCAACCTTCGCCTTGGCCTCGTCGGCGGGGCTCAGGCAGCCCAACCAGGTGCCGTCTTCACCGTATTGATCATACAGGGGACCAGCGTGGCTGCCCGGAACAACGCCAAGCGGCCCTTGCGCATCATCGCAATCATAAAGGTAAGTGCCTACCGTGCAGGGGGAATAGTTGGTATGGGGCCAGAACTGGATGTCCTGATGCCATTTCACTTCTTCGCCACCCTTGGACCATTTGAAGTTGAGTTTCGAATGATGAAACTTGATGTCCGGCCCGATCAGATCGGCCACCGCATCGACAATCACCGACTGCGAGGCAAAGGCCCAATAGTCCGGATGATGATCATTGGGTGATGAAAGGCGGCGCAGTCTCGGCGCCTCGGCGCTATGCCCGGCCTCCAAGTCCCATTTGGCATCCGATTGCTTAATGCCGCGGCTTTCCTCGATCTTGCCATCGGTTGCCGCGCGCAGCCGTTGTAGCCAATCCTCGGGCACGATGCCGTCCAGCAGCAGATAACCATTTTCGAAATAGGATTCGCGTTGCCGTTGCGACAAAACCTTTGGCGCAATGGCTAGAATTTCCTCGTCTGTCATTGTTCCCCCATTACCTCCAGCGCCTTGTCGATGTCAGTGGAATTCAGCTGCCAGTCATTGTCGAGATTGGCTACGATCAGGCTCATGAAAGCTTGGACCAGTGCCAACGCCCGATCGTCATCGCCCAAATGATCGGCCAATAACGCCAATGCCAGCTGCGCGGGTTCCTTGCCTTCGTATGTCCATTCGAAACCGCTGTCGGTAAAGCGCTGCAAGTCATAACGAGCGTCCAACGGCTGCCCATCAACGGTAACACTGATGCCGTCTATGGTGCGTGAACCTTGATACGTTTTCATTCCCCATCTCCCAGAGCGGTCCCGCCGCCATCCTCCAATGTTTCAATAATAAGCCAAAAACCAAACAATGTGCGCCTAAACCGACGCATCAGGGCCAGCGTAGCGCCTGGCTTCGTCTAACATCGCGACGATACTCTCGGTGGAGAAATCGATCTGCGCCGCCCTGGTGCCGATAAACTTGAATATCGTACCTACGACTTGGGACTGTTGCGCGAGACACTGGGGCAGGTCTTGTATATTGCAACCGGCCAGAATATCTCGGAAACGCGCCAGCTAGGTCGGATGATAGATCCGTCGATATTCGGCGATGGCAACATGGTCGACGGGTAGATCCAACTGATCGACTTCATCGAAGCGCAGCCATAGAAGAGCCTCGGCCTCGTGATTTTCGATCTCGCCTGACCACGCCGGCACCGCATAGTAATGCAATTTGCGAAATTCCTCCGAGCGGTGCAGCAGAGTGCAGACATAATCGGCCTGGACCGCCGTCACGGCCAGTTCCTCCGCCAATTCGCGATGCAGGGCTGCAAGCGGGCTCTCGCCAGGCTCCAGATGTCCGCCGGGAATGGCAACGGCACCGGGATCCAGCGGTTTGTCCAGCCGGCGTCTCTCGACCAGAAACCGATCGCCATCAACCAGAATAAAGCCGGCGCATTCCAGTATTTCCATATTGTGTCAGGCCCTAACCGACGGAAACCGTCCGCCCGCCATCGATTACAAGCGAGGTACCGGTTACATAACCGCTGGCATCGGAACCCAGATACAGCACCGCGTAACCGATTTCCCTGGGATCGCCCAGACGGCCCACGGGCGTCTGGCTGATCGCCGCTTGTTTCTGCTCCGGCGTGAAGGCATCCGCCAAGGTGGTATCGAACAGGCCAGGAAGAATGGTGTTGACGCGGACGCCGCGTTCGCCGAATTCCAGGGCGAAAGAACGCGTCATGCCGTCCAGGGATGCCTTGAAGGTGGAATACAGCGCCAGATTCACCGTCGAATGCCGCGCCGCCGTCGACGAGATATTGATAATGCTGCCGCCATCGTTTTCCGCCATCAGCTTCACCGCCGCCACGGACATCTGCCAATAGCCGCCGATGTTGACGTCCAACGCCTTGCGCAACAGGCCGGGGTCGGTATCCAGAATGGTCCGCCAGGGGCTGAGCACGGCATTGTTGACCAAGATATCCAGTCGACCGTGCTTTTCGCGCAGATGATCGAACATGGCGTCGATGTCATCGTCATGACCGATATTGCAGGCCTTGCCCTCCGCACTCAGGCCCAGTTCGCGGAACTCGGCAGCCACCGCATCGCAGGCATCCTGCTTGCGGCTGGAAATCACCACATGGGCGCCGTGTTCGGCCAGGACCTGCGCCGTGGCCCGGCCCAGGCCCATGGACGAACCGGTCACCAGAGCCACCCGGCCCGTTAAGTCAAAAATCTCGCGCGACATCGCCTACGCTCCTCATACAAATATACCCTTCGACGATCAGGGATGCGGGCCCCAGGGCGCTTCGTTCAGCAATTGCACGTTTTGTGTGCTGACTAGAGGCCGTATCTTGCCGGCAAAGTGCATGAAGTCATCGTCCGCGAACAGCCGGGCCCAAAAATCACGCCGGTCCGCATCGTCATCGAACCGCCACAAATGGATAAGTTGATGCAGCCCCCCGGTATCGGAGGTGAAATAGCCCACCAGCTTGGAATCGAAGCCGCCCGCCTCGATCGCCGGCCAGCCGAATTCCTTGTAGACCTTCACCGCCTCGCCCATCTGGCCCACATAGACCTGATAGGTGCGCATTTCATATAAAGCCATCGTCATTCTCCTCTACTTGGTTACTAAAGGTGCGTAATCGTCCAGCAGACGCAGGACCTCATCGCGCGGCGCCGACGGCAGACCCAGGATGGCCCGGGTCACGCCGGCCTCGGCATAGCTGGCCAGTTCGCCGGCATCACCAGGGGCGCCGAATACGCTGACCGAGATCTCGGAGGCATCGCGCCCGGCTTCATCGGCGATTTTTTTCAACCGCGCCATGTTCTCGGCCGCATCAAAGCCGTGGCGGGCGCGTGGCAGCCAGCCGTCGCAATAATCCACCACCCGGCGCAGGGTATAATCCGTCTCGCCGCCCATGATCACCGGCGGGTGCGGCGTCTGCACCGGTTTCGGATGCGCCCAGGAAGCATCGAAATTGACGAACTCGCCATGATAGGCGGCATCTTCCTCGGTCCACAGCGCCTTCATGGCCAGGACCTGATCCTTGATTTGGGCAAAACGGGTTTTGTATTCGACGCCGTGGTCGTTCATCTCTTCCACATTCCAGCCGCCGCCGATGCCGAAGATAAAGCGCCCGTTGGACATCATGTCCAGGCTGGCCACGTTCTTGGCGGTGACGATGGCCTCGCGCTGGGCCAACAGGCAGATGCCCGTGCCCAGTTTCAGGTTCTTGGTCACCGCGCCGGCATAGGCCAGGGCCACGAAGGGATCGTGGGTATGCCAATAGTCACTGGGCAGATCGGCGCCGCCGGGCCAGGGCGAAATACGCGAAGCCGGGATATGAGTATGTTCGGGCAGGAACAGGGATTCAAAGCCCCGCTCTTCCATGGCCACGGCTAGTTCGTCCATGCGGATGGTGTAATCCGTCGCAAAAATCAAGGCGCCTACATGCATGGCATCCCCTCCTGTATGATCTGAATTGAAGCGCCATTAGAACCAACGGACCGGGCTCTGTCTAGCGGCATGATAGGTTTGCGGAATTGCCGGCAACAGCGTAAGTTGCCGGCCAATATTTTCAGAACAGGCAACCGTATCAAGAGGACGGATCGAGACCATGCGCATCGCAACCATTAATCACAACGGCACCCCCACCCTGGCAGTCCGCCGGGGCGACAATTATGTTGATCTGTCCAAGGCGGCGCCGGATTTGCCGCGGGACATGATCGGCCTGCTGACGGCGGGCGCCCTTGACCAGGCCGACAAGGCGGCTCAGGCGGCCGGCGATGAAGCCCTGATCCCCGCCGCCGGGGTAAGCTACCTTCCGCCCGTGCCGAACCCGCCGAAGATCCCCTGCTGCGGCCTGAACTACCGCGACCACGCCATCGAAACCAACATGCCGATCCCCGACTATCCCATTATCTTCATGCGCTCGGCCACCTCGCTGGCGGCCCATGACACGCCCATGATCCTGCCCAAGGCGGCCTCGGACTACGACTACGAGGCAGAGTTGGCTGTGGTAATCGGCAAGGCCGGGCGCCATATATCCGAGGCCAATGCCCTGGATCACGTGGCCGGATATTCCTGCTTCAACGATGGCTCCATCCGCAGCTATCAATTCAAGGCGCCGCAATGGACCCTGGGCAAGAATTTCGATGCCTCGGGCGGCTTCGGCCCGGAACTGGTAACGCCCGACGAACTGCCCAACGGCGTCGGCGATCTGCGTATCCAGTGCCGCCTGAACGGCGAGACCCTGCAGGATTCGACGACCAAACAGCATATCTTTGATGTCCCCAGGGTCATTGAAGTACTTTCGGAAGTGATGACCTTGGAAGTGGGCGACGTCATCATCATGGGCACCCCGCCGGGCGTTGGCTCGGCGCGGACGCCGAATGTCTGGATGAAGGTCGGCGATGTTTGCGAGATCGAGATCGAAGGCATCGGCGTTTTGTCGAACCCCATCGTCGCTGAATAAGCAAAACCATACCGGCAGCCATGGCTATTCTGGAGCCGCCGCCGCGCCCCTTGCCGGGGCTGAAGGAATGCCTTGCGGGCGTTGACCGGCACAATCTGGTCAACGCCCTGGTGGCCTGGCTGTTCGCCATCTCGGGCCCGGTGGTGATCATTCTGGCGGTGGGCCGCCAGGGTGGTTTGGAGCCTGGTGATCTCAGTTCCTGGGTCTTCGCCGCCTTTGGCTTTGGCGGCCTGCTGACCATGGCGTATTCCTATCTGTTCCGCCAACCCATCGCCATCATGTGGACCATCCCCGGCGCCGTGCTGGTCGGCGGCGCATTGCCGCATCTGACCTTTGCCGAGGTGATCGGCGCCTATCTGGTCTGTGGCGTGCTGCTGGCATTCCTGGGCGTCACCGGCCTGGTGCGCAAGATCATGGCGGCGATCCCCATGCCCATCGTCATGGCCATGGTGGCCGGTGTCTTCCTGCCCTTTGGCCTGAACATCATTAAGGCCTTTGACGAGGCCATGATGATGGCCATTGTCATGGTCGCCGCCTTTGCCATTCCCACGGCGATCCCCAGCCTGGGCCGGGTGCTGCCGCCGGTGCTCTGCGCCCTGGCCGCCGGCACCTGCGTAATAATTTTCTCTGGCCAAATGGCGGGCGTCGAGATGCCGCCCCTGGCCATCGCCGAGCCGATTGTCTACACCCCCGTATTCACACTGCGAGCCTTAGGTGAATTGGTCATACCCCTGGCGGTGACGGTGATCGCGGCGCAAAACGCCCAAGGTTTCGTGATCTTGCGCCAGGCCGGTTTCGAGCCGCCGGAAAACAGCCTGACCGTGACCTGCGGCCTGGGTAGTCTGTTGTTCGGCATTTTTGGTTCGGTACCAACCTGCGTCACCGGCCCGGCGAATGCTATTCTGAACACCTCCGGCGCCAAGGAGCGGCGCTATATGGCGGGGGTGCTGTTCGGTCTGTTCGCTATTGGCTTCGGGCTGTTTTCACCCTTCACCACCGGCCTGGGCCTGGTGCTGCCGGCGGTCTTCATCAACATGCTGGGCGGCCTGGCCATGCTGGGCGTGCTGCAGGGGGCCTTCACCACGGCCTTTGGCGGGCCGCACGCATTGGGAGCCCTGGTCAGCTTTCTTATCACCCTGTCGGGCGTTGCCATCCTGAATGTCGGCGCGCCGTTCTGGGGCCTGGTCTTCGGCTATGCGGCGACCACGCTGTTACAGCGAAGGGCTGGCTGAACCTTTCCCTATCTTCCGATCCGAAGATTGCTCAATTCGGCTCCAATGGCCCGGAACGCGCGCTCCAGTTCCGCCCCGGATGGTGAGCTGAAGTACTTGTTACTGTCCGTGGCGCAACTCCGCATGAGATTTCGGATCGTGCTTGAACTGACCTGAAAAGTAATCGTGTAGACCAAGATACCCGTAGCCTTGATGTTGGTGCAGACCTCCGACAAACGGTCGTCCAGTTCATCCTCGGCCGCCGAACGGCTGGTGGTACCCAAGTTGCCTTCGGACAAGAAGCCGTAGCCGGAATAATTGCCGCTGCTCGACGATATGTAATTCGCGCCATCGGTCATGATCACGATTGCCTTGTTGAATTCTTCATCATCATAGGCCGCGCCATTGGTGTAAGGCCCGCCCGGAGATAGCACGCGCCAGCCCCAAACAGCGCCCAGATTGACGTGGGTGACACCGTTGGCGATCATATCGTCGATCTTGTCCAGGATGTTTTGTTTAACATTCGTCAGGGGCAGCAGCTCTACAGGGCATTGTTTATTGGGCCCATAATAGGGATAGTTCGATTGACTGTTGTTCAGCCGGCTCCAGCGGTTTCGATAGTAGTGGTTCGGCCATAAATAGCGTTCCCATTTGCCGCCCCCCGCGCCCGGATCAAGTTGACTGTCATCGGTGGTATCATAGGGATAGGCGCGCGCCTCGACACAGCCGCGCCACTGATCAGGATCATAGTTCGCATCAGCCGGATTGACCGTCGTGTAGGTATCGCGGAAGGTGCTGTCGGTGCCCACGTTGACGCTGCCGGTAAAGGGCACGACGCCGACTTTCAGCAATTCGGGTTCGGTCTCGTCGCCGAACAGGATACCGACGAAAGTTTCCGAAGCGTCTTTCAAGGAAGTGAGTTTGGAGCCAGACATCGAGCCCGTGTTATCCAACACTAAAACCACATCCAATCCCTTGGTCTCGCGGATAATCGTTGTACTCGCCGCCACCGTTATGCTGTCGATCTGGGCAATCCGCATCAAGGTCGTATCTATATCGGCCGTCGCGGTCAGGGTTATTTCACTGTCCTCGATAGTCAGCACGGGCGTCGCGGTAACGCCAATTTCATCAACCGGGTAATTGGCGTTGAAATATGAAAGCATCAGGTCATTGAGATCTTCATCGCTCAGCCCGCGGGCCGACCCCACGGCCAAGGCGGCGGCATCCAGGGCGATGCCCAGACGTTGTTTGACAATGTAAGCGCGGGAGAGATCCACCGCGGCACCGCCGGCAGCCACTATTGGGATCAAGGCCAGCACGAAGAAAATCGCGACGACGCCCCGCCGGTCAACGGCGAAATCCGACACCGCAGCCGCCAGCCACCGCCATGGCCTGGCCAAGCATTCGGGTGTGCGGCACAACGCCGTCTCGGGCCTTTTCATCCTCCATGTCATGGCGCGATCCTATCGCCGTGGAGCAAGAACACCCCGGCGCTTCGTCTATTGCTGTCCAATATGCACTGGCTCATGGTCCAGCCACCTTGGTTGCCCGGCGCGGCTTCAGGTAGGATTTGTCCTCAAGGGTGATGTCGCCAAGGATGAAGTCGTCATACAGGGGGCTGTAGCTATAGACGATGTGGGTGACGACGACGCTATCGCCATCCTGCACAATCAGTCCTTGCGGCAAATTATAGTCGCCGCTATCCACCGCACCGTTGCGCGCTTCGCTCCAATCGACCTCGGTCGCATTGGTATCGGGGTTCAGCCAAACGGAAGTCACCCGTATATACGCGTCGGTCGGAAACGGCTCCAAGATGGCTTCCATGGCCGTGAACAGGTCGGAAACCTTGCTATCGTCCATTGCCGTTTCCTGCGCCACCAGATCGGCGCCAATATGGGCTGCCCTGGTAATTTTCCGGTCAATCAGCATGGCGGTGCCGAATTCCGATATCCCCATCAACAACACGATGCCAACCGGCGCCACCAACGCGAACTCCATCGCCGCGATACCACGGCGGCAACGGGCAAAGGCTTTCAGCAGGGCGATCAATTTATTGGCCCATCATATGGTTCGGTGCGGAATACCGCCGCCGAATGCAGCAGTTTCGTGCTACCGCCGCCGTCACCAAGGTAGGCGGTCAGAAACGGCGTCAAAATATTCCATTTATAGGCCACCCGCACCAACACGGTATCGCCGGCACCGCCCGGATCGAAGGTGTTGCTTTCCGGGTCGCCATCTTCGTTGAAATAGCTGGGATAGGTGATGTCGCTGAAAGAGTCGAATTTGCGCACATCAATGATCAGATTATTGCAGTCAATAAACGTCGTGCCGCCACATAATATCTGTCTGAATTCGCCGATCGGATCAGCGGAACTTTGCACATTGCCAGTTCGGATTTGCCGCGATGCCGCCGATACCTGTCCCTCGATGGTGCTGGCCGCAACATGCAGCAGGGAAACCTCGATGATGCCAAAGCTGATCAGCAGGAAGACGGGCATGATCAAAGCCGTCTCGATGGCTGTTACACCGCTGCGCCAGCGTCCATCGGTTGCCGCCCGCCAGCGCCCGGACAGGATGGCGGATGCGCGCCTAAGTTTGACGAACAGGCCGTTATCATGCCCGTTATGATGGCGGATTCTCAATTCACTCATAGCTTTTCGTTCCCCCGTCCGTGAACTGGCACCACGTGAATTAAACTGCTTGCTCGGCCTCTCCAAAAAAATCAAACCAATCGACGCGCTTGGTTAATTAGATATGCACCCTCCATATAACTCGCAAGTAACATATGTCACATTTATAATACATTGCGCTGGCCTGTCCCGCATGACGGCTTTAACCGGGAAATCAGCAGAGAACAGGCTAGCGGCCCGAGAAACGGCCATCCCGCTTTTCCTTGAAAGACAGCATGCCCTCGGCGAAATCTTCCGTGGCACGCAACCGGGTCACGGTTGCCGGCAATTCCGCCACCGCTGCCGGGATTCCTTCCAGCATCGCCGTGCGGGCCGATGCCATGGTCGCCTGCACAGCCAAAGGAGCCTGCGCGGCGATGCGTTCGGCGATGGCCATGGCCTTGGCGAACTGTTCGCCAGGCGCAACCACTTCTTGCACAAATCCCATGCGGTAGGCGGTCTCCGCATCGAACTCCTCGCCGGTCAAAAGGTAACGCATGGCGTTGCCCCAGCCGGCCCGCTCGACCATCTGAAAGGTGCCGCCGGCAAAGGGCAGCACACCCCTGGCGACCTCAATCTGGCCAAAGCGGGTGTCCGATGCCGCCACGACGATATCGGCGGCCAGCATTAATTCCACCCCGATAGTAAAACAAACGCCTTGAACGGCGACGACCAACGGCTTGGTCCGCCGGATCGCGCCCATGTTGCAGGGGTTGACCACGCCGTCGGGAAAAATATTGAAGTCCAGATCCACCAGGTTGAGGTCGGCACCGGCGGCGAAGTGTTTGCCTTCGCCATAAA
Organism: uncultured Rhodospirillaceae bacterium; assembly: GCA_964462145.1. GTDB lineage: Bacteria > Pseudomonadota > Alphaproteobacteria. The sequence goes on along the minus strand of CAYWYB010000081.1, from coordinate 5,794 downwards.
GCAGCGCACAACGGGCGCCGTCGTCGTCCTCGTAGGCCTGATAGGCCGCCGCCAGTTCATCAAACATATTAGGGCTGAAGCCATTGAATTTCTCTGGCCGGTCGATACCCATGATGAAAACGTCGCCCTCTCTGCGGCTGACGATACGTCCAGGCGCGCCGCCTCCTCTGCCCTTCTTATTGTCGGCGTTCATGGCTTCCTCCACTATTTTCGCAATACTATTTCACACGTCCGAGCGGATCATCGAAACGTTCCAGCATGACGTCTTCGAAAGAGCTGCCCGCCGCCGCGATCCAGCTGCCGGGACGCACCCGATAGGCCGCCGCCTGCCAGGGCGCGGCGGGCTCCTTACCTGAAGCGGCCAGGGCCTTGGCGCCGTCCAGCAAGGTGCGGCGAAAACGGACAACCGCGGCATCGGTAGCCGTCAAAGTCTCCCGGCTGCGGTCGACGATGCGGCCCTGGCTTTCCTGGATCATCAAATCCTGCTCCGCCAGGCCCTTGACGCCGGTGTAGCTGACGTTGCGCTGCTCTTCCCGGTCGATCATGTAGTCGTTGCCGCGGTTGCGCAGGGGCACATAATCGGCCCCCGTGGTGGCGATGATGCCGTGGCCCTGTTCCAGCTTCGCCCGCTCCTCGCCCTCGATGGCCCGTTCCGGGTTCCAGCCATAGCAATACATCCAGCAGCTTTGATCCGAGATCGGCACCAAGGTGAAGCCGAAATAGGTCTCGCCGGGAAACGTTGAAGGCCCGGTGCCGTGAGCGGGCAAGGTGAACTGCGTTATGCGCCAATAGTTCTCCCCTTCGTCCCCCGCCCGCATCCCGCCTACGACAAAGCCCAAATCGTGCTCCAGAATGGAAAACTGCGGCATGGGGTCATTGCGAATCCAGCGCAGGCGGCGGGCATCGGCAGGCGCATCCGGGTTCTCGTTCGAGGCAACGCTGGGTGCGGGCATATGCAGAAAGGAAAAATGCGAGGTATCCAGATCACCCTCCATGACCTGGGCCCAGTTGCAATCCACATACTGCTTGGTGACATAGCGGTGCGCCGCGCCAACCTGGGCGAATTCCAGTTGCGGCAATTCCGGCAATTTGCCGTCTGGCAAGAATTCCGCGCTGGGGCCCAGATAGGCCCAGACAATGCCGCCCTGCTCCCGCGTCGGATAGGATTTGACCGCGACCGTATCGTGATGGCGGGCACCGACGGGAATGTTCGGCAGATCGACCGCTTTGCCGGTGACATCGAATTTCCAGCCGTGATAGACGCAGCGCAGGCCGCATTCCTCGTTATGGCCAAAAAACAGCTCGGCGCCCCGATGCGGACAGCGGCCATCGAGCAAGCCAATCCGGCCCTCGGTATCGCGGAAGGCGACCAGGCTTTCGCCCATGATGTTGACCCGCAGCGGCGCACCGTCAGGTTCGGGTAATTCCTCGGCCAAGGCCACGGGCTGCCAGAAGCGACGAAAATACTGCCCCATGGGCGTGTCCGCGCCGGTTCCGGTTAAAAGCGCATTGTCCTCGATCGAAAGCATCTACTGCATACCCCATAATTCAGAGGCGCATTGTTTGATGATACGGACATAACTGTCAACGCTATCAGACCACGTCCTTATGGCGGATAAACCCGAAGAGGACGCCGCCGCTAAAAGTAGAGGAAATATTAGCGAACGGCATAGCGCAATTCACGATGCTGGCTCTGAAAGCAGGGCTAGCGGTAACGTTTGAAAATTTGATCAAAAGTGCCGTCGGCGCGAATGCCCTTCAGTCCCAGCTCGAAGCTTTTGGCGATGCCGGCAACACCAGGCCATTTTCGACTAAAACAGACGAAAAGATCATCCGAGTTGAGATGAAAAAAACGAACCTGCGCCCTACGATTTAGCCGGCCCAGGATTTGCGAGACGATATCCTCTGCGGCATAGATGTAATGCGACCGTCCTGTAAAAAGCATGGAAACCAGCTCGCTGTCGTTCGACGCCTTGTTATAGGCAATTCCCGCGTCGTCCAATTCGTCCTGCAGATTGTAGCCGGCTGTAACGCCCACCGATTTGTTTCCGATGTCCGAGAGTGATCGAAGTTCGGCATCGCTGTTCTGGACAAGGGTATATATCCCCTTGCGAATGGTCCGAATTCTCGAAGAATACAAAAAATACTGCTCGCGCTCCGATCGATATGAACAAGTAAACAAGGCTGCCGCCCGGCCCACTTCGGCAATCATTTTGGCCCGCCTCCAGGGTAGCAGGTCTATGCTTGTCTCCAGGCCGGCTTTCTTGAACGCGGCACGGACCAGATCCGCATTCAGCCCCATGGCGCCTAATTTCAAATCGGGTTCTATCGATCCAGGGATAATTGCCGCGACCAGCGGGACCGGTTCATCCGCGACCGCGCCAGGAATATTCACGGCGCCCGCAAGCAACAGCAAAAAAATAACGAAGGAATGCCGTATCACGCCTCTTCGAAGCGTTCCGAAAGCCCAACCTTTCTCGACGTCGATGACCCGCCGATACATTGGACAAGGCATTTCCAAGTCAGCCTCCATATTTCAACTGATCCCGGTCAAAGACACTGCTTTGAGATTCTCAATCGACCTATGTCCTCAATTCACGATCTTGACACGGTTTCCTCTTGGATCAACCCCGCTTCGGGTTTTCCGTTTGCCCGCCACTATCTCAGGCTGCCTGCATCGAAGCACGCCCAGGCTTTTGGCGTGTCGTCATGAACGGCGTTGCCGCTGATTTCAAATAAGCAAATTCCAGCGTCTGGCCGCGCTGCATTAAATCTCGAAACAGGATCCGCCAAGTAAATCATCAAATTGATGATCCAGCAGGGAAATAAGTTCCTAAACCAGGCCGAATTGCAGCAACAGCAACAACAGCGCCAACCCGGTCAGCGCCTGACAGACCGAGGCGCCGGCCAGACGCCGGATCGCGGCGCCATCGCCCTGCTGTTCCAGGGCATCGCCACGCACGATCCAGTAAAAACTATCGTTGGGCAGAATAGCCACAAAGGTGCCCAGGCAGATGGCGTAAACGGCGGCAATGGGTGAAATCTCCATATGCTCGACAATAGGCAAAACCAAGGGCGCCACGGCAACAAATGTGGCCATGGAGGAACCTTGCAGCAGCTTCATCATCGCCGCGATGACGAACAAACCGATCAGTGCGGCCACATGGCCGGATGCATCGCTTAGCAGACCATCGATGGGAAACACCGTGGTCGCCATGGCGCCCATGGCACTGGCCGCGCCCACCACGATCAACAGACCGGAAGTTCGCCGCATGGCGGCTTCGACGCCCTCGCGGCGGTGTTCAGCCGGGGTATCGAAATAGGACCAGATGGCCGCTGACAACAGCGCCCCCTTGGGCTGGGTCACGAAATCGAGCACCGGCCAGGCGGCAAGATCCAAGGTCCAGCCCAACACCAGCAAAACCGCCAGGACGCCAAAAGGCGCAAAGGCGCGCCATTCGCCCAATTCAGCCGGCCCTTCATGTTCGCTGGGCGCGGCCACGCCGGTTGCCGGGAACAGGCGCAGCCAGATCTCGCCGGCCAGCCAGACGGGGGGCAACAACAGCAGCCCCACCAGCACCAGCCCGGGGTCATCAACTCCCAACGCGGCGCCAACGATCAAGGGCCCGGCGGGCACCAGCAGCATGAAACCGGCATAGGCCGCCATGGCCATGGACAGGCGGTGCTTGCCCGCAATCGGCGCCAGGGCCGCATAGGCGGTGACATGGCAGATCATGCCGGCGGAGGAAAAGGGAGAGATCAGCCGAACCCAACCACCAATGGTGGGCAGGGGACGCAAGGTCATATTGGCCGCGATTATGAATGACGGCAGCAGGATCAGGGCAAAATCGCCCAAGGCCCTGCCAAATCCGGCCCGAAATGTCAGCAAGACCTTTTCCGCACCCAGCCCGCCACCAAGCCCCATGATCACGGTTAACAGGATCAAGATAATCGGCAGGGGCAGATCCACACGTGGCAACACGGCCTTCGCCGAACCCGATTTCGCCAAACTCATCGCCATTGCTCCCAGAATTTGCGGGCATTCAATTCGTTGACTTGCAAGGTAGTCGGGCGCAGCGGCGCTTGGAAATGAAAACATGCTTGCACGCTTATGCAAAAAACTCATAATGAATTGATGCAAGATTTGCCACCGCTGAACTCCCTGCGGGTTTTCGAGGCCTGCGCCCGCATCGGCAACTTCACCCGCGCGGCGGAGGAACTTGGCCTGACGCAAAGCGCGGTCAGCCGGCAAATCCAACTGCTCGAAGGCCGCCTTAACCTGCAACTGTTCCGGCGCAAGGGGCGGCGTATCCAGTTGACCCAGGAAGGACAGAGCTACGCCCAGGTGGTACGACGGGCCCTGGAATTGATCGCCAAGGAAACCCGGCGTCTCTCCCGCAAACCGAGGCGGGATACTTTGGTGGTCAGCACCGTTCCTTCGTTCGCGGTAAAATGGCTGGCCCCGCGTCTGCAACGCTTTCAACAGGCCAACGAAGGCCTGGATTTGCGTATTCTGACGTCCTACGAGCATACGGATTTCGAGCGTGATGGCATTGACGTCGCCGTCCGTTACGGCGCCGGTGATTGGCAGGACATGCATGTGCAACGCTTGGCGGAGGAAGAAGTATTTCCGGTTTGCGGGCCGCAATTTCTGGAGCGCGAGGATCTGCGCCAGCCGGTGGATCTGCTAAGGGCGCCGCTGTTGCATGGCGAAGTTACCGAGGGCTGGGATGACTGGTTCGATCTGGCCGGCGTTACGCTGTCGGCCCCGCCCGAAGGTCCGCGTTTCAAGGATTCCTGCGCCTTGATCCAGGCCGCCATAGACGGCCAGGGCGTGACCCTGGCGCAGGGCAGCTTGGTGGCCTCGGATCTGCGGGAGGGCCGCTTGACCCGGCCCTTCCCCATGGCGATCCAGTCGCGCTATGCTTTTTATCTGGTTTGCCCGCCCAAGGCCTTGCAAAAGGCTAAGGTGGCGGCCTTCCGCGACTGGGTCGGGGCGGAATTTTCATCAACGCAGTAGGTTCATAGGGGGAGCTGAAGCAGACATGACAGTGACGGAAATCGACGGTCCGCGCCAAGCGCCGGCAGAGGGCGATGGGGCGCGTCAACTGGTCATCCTGGTGCATGGTTATGGCGCCGACGGCAATGACCTGATCGGCCTGGCGCCCTATTTTGCCCGCGTCCTGCCCCACGCCGCCTTTGTCGCGCCGAACGGGCCGGAACAGTGCGAGATGTCGGCCTTCGGCTATCAATGGTTCCCCATCAGCCAGTTCGATCCGGGCAGCCGCCTGACCGGCGTGCAAAGCGCCGCGCCCATTCTGGACAATTTCATCGACCAGGAATTGCAGCGCCACGGTCTGACCGAGGATGAATTGCTGCTGATTGGCTTTAGCCAGGGCACCATGATGAGCCTGCATGTGGCCCTGCGCCGGCCTCGCCAAGTCGCCGGCATTCTGGGCTATTCCGGCATTCTTGCCGGACCGGAGCTATTGGCGGATGAAGCCATATCGAAACCGCCAATCCAGCTGATCCACGGCGATCTGGACGAGATGCTGCCCGTGGCCCACCTGCACGAGGCGGTCAGCGCACTGGGCGCGGCGGGTTTTGATGTGGCCGGCCACGTCAGCCCCGGCGCCGGTCACACCATCGCCCAGGACGGCCTGGAATTGGGCATGGAATTCGCCGCCCGGGTGCTTTGAGGCGCTAACGGAAACGCCAAGCCGCCAGCTCCCCCTCCCGGCCACCCACGGAATTATGCTCATTGGGTGGCCGGGAGGGGGAGCGGGCGGTTCAG
>CAYWYB010000080.1:0-17396 GCA_964462145.1 uncultured Rhodospirillaceae bacterium | reverse complement strand
GCTATCGCCGGATCTGGGCTCTGCTTGTTATGCAAGATTGGCAGATCGGGGTTGGTCGGGTGGAACGGATCTGGCGGCGTGAGGGGCTGAGAGTGCCACCGAAGCAACCAAAACGGGTCCGGTTATGGCTTAACGAGGGCTCTTGCATTCGCCTCAGGCCCTGTTGGCCCAATCATGTCTGGTCTTATGATTTTGTTCAGGACCGGACCCATGACGGCAAGACGTTCACGATGTTGACGGTGATCGACGAGTTCACGCGACGTTGCCTGGCGATCCCTGTCGCCCGCAGTCTGAAGAGCGATGATGTGTTGGCCTGTTTGACCGAGCTCTTCACGATCCATGGACCGCCGGATCATATTCGCTCCGACAATGGTTCCGAGTTCACCGCCAATGCCGTCCGTGATTGGCTTACTCGGGTGGACGTAAAAACCCTGTTCATCACCCCGGGCAGTCCTTGGGAGAATGGCTACAATGAAAGCTTCAATGGGAAACTACGCGATGAATTACTGAACATGGAAATATTCTACACCCTGGAGGAGGCCAAGGTCCTCGTCGAGCAATGGCGACATCACTACAATACAGTCCGTCCTCACAGCTCGCTCAATTACAGGCCGCCCGCACCAGAAACAATCTTGCCTCGCCCTGTCACGTCGATCTACGCTACGCTCCGATCGTCGCCACAGGGCGAGAAAACCGGCCAAACTCTCTCATAAAGACTGGACCACCTAAATCAGGCTGGTCACGACCCGGCAAGAATTGTTTAAAAAATTTGGCATTGTTCAGAACTGCTCGAATCACACGGAACCCTACTCTGATTTCCTTAACCGCACCCCTGGTGCATCACCATTGAGAAACTCGATACCCGCGCGTTCAAAAGCATCGTGCACAGCATAAACATTTCGAGCGTGCCCGCCAACGCGACCTGCGTACAATTCCATTCTCTTTATTGTTTGTAGGGACACGCCCGATGCTTCAGCGAGCTTCGGTTGGTTCCAGCCTAAGAGTGACCGTGCAGCTTTGATTTGACGTGCTGTAAACATAACAAGAACATAGTCGTACAATTCGGCGCTTGACACGTTTAATATTTTATGGAACTTTTAGATCCATAAAATAGACTTTTAGATTGATGGAGATGCCGATGTCAACGCCACTTCACATTGAACTCGTACGCCACCAACTGATTCGCGACCGCCTATTGGCGGCCTACCCGGGCCTCGATCAGGAAACATTGCTGGATACCCTGGAAGGAGCATCGGACTTGAAGGAGATGTTGGGAGTCCGAGCAGGTGATCACTTGATCATACGAGAGGGTACGGGCGCGGGCCATTGTGAAGCGAATAATATGGGTGAAGCCCACGAAAACGCCCTCAAGGAAGCGGAGACTGATGCCACAAAACGCGCGCTTTTGACCTTCGGCAACTCATTCGGGCTCGCGTTATACGACAAGGAACAACGCTATGTCCGAAGAACGCCAAAAAATCGCGCTGCCAGCATCAAAAAAGGCGATGTTGTTTGGGTGATCATTTCTGAAGGCGGCACCCTGACAGAATACCACGACGACCCGGTCGCCTTTTGTAGCGCCGTTCGACTCAATCTAGAAAACCTATCTGACCATGACCAGCTGCAGCTGTTCTGGGAAGACAACGTCGCAACCATCGAAGATCTGCGCAAGGCGATCCCCACCTTGCAGACCGACGGCGGGCAACATTTCTCGGATGTGTTGGCCAGCATCTACTCTGCCCGCCTGCAGACGATGGCCGACGACGAGGAAACGCCAACGCCGCCGGAGGATCTTGCCAATGAGGAACCTGGCGAACTCTCCGACGATACGACCGCCGACGACACCGTCATACCCATCAACACTCCTCGGCGCGTTCGTGACAAATTACATCTCAAATTCATCGCCTCTCAGCCATGCCTAGTTTGCGACAGAAAGCCCTGCCACGCACATCACATCCGTTTCGCCCAGCCCCGCGCCATGGGCATGAAGGTCGGCGATGAATGGGCTGTCCCGCTCTGTTTTACCCATCACAGATTACTTCACGAAGCCGGCAACGAAGCCGATTGGTGGAAAAAGCATCGGCTCAATCCCCTTCAGTCAGCTGAGAGGTTGTGGCGAGCCTCACGTGGCCTTGAAGTCGCGGAATAACTTCAGGGTCATGTGCGATGCCAACAAAATCGCATCGGGACGGGCGTATGAATATCGGCGTCAATATAATTGCGGCTAGATTCGAACGGATTTGTAACATGAAGAATGATGAACCTGCAGCGATCAAGGGTCACAAAGGATTTCGGTCTGGAATGAGCGGCAATCCAAAAGGCCGGCCCAAAGGCTCGAAGAACAAAGCCACGCTCCTGGCTACCTGAATAATGCGTTCAGGTTGCCCGTGCCGCAATCACCACCAAATTTGCCATTTGCGCCGGCGCCATTGCCATGGCGGTGCGCTGAAAGATGCTGCCTGCTGCGTTGAAGCGATACCCCGCGCCTCTGGCTGCGCTTTCCTGAAATACACGCTGGCTGGCGTGGCGCAGGGCGGGGTATTTGTACAGGAATGACATATTCTCCACGTAATCTACGGTCTCGACCCGGAAGCCGGCGTTGCTGACCAGATCCTTGAACTCGTTACTGCTCAGGTTGAGCTTGTGGAAGCGTTGCTCGCCGGTCGAAGGCCCTGCTGCCTTGTCTGCCATGCGGTCCGTCATGCGGTTTTGAAAATTATCCAGGCGCATGCTGGCGCAAAGCAAACCGCCAGGCTTTAAAACGCGGCGGGTATCGGCCATGGCCTCTTCGAGGCCATGCTCCAAACCGTGATAAAGACCGAATGCCAGCACGGCGGAAAAGGCTTCGTCGGGAAAGGGCAGCTTTGTAATATCGCCCGCTGCCAGCGGGATCGCGGGATCCTCGCGGCGAATCGCGGCCAGGACAGTTGAAATGAAGTCCAGGCCGATGATTTGAGTGCCTTGTTCGTGGTAGTAGCGCAGGACGCGACCGGCGCCACATCCGGCTTCGAGAATGGGGCCGTCAGGGCGGGGGGCTTGGACAACACGTTCGGCATACAGGCCTGGATAGCGATCCAGGTTGATCGCTCCGCTGTCGACCTCGACCCCGTCCCAGCGGCGTTGCCAATAATCCAGGGCGCCGCCATGGTTGCGATAGCTAATTCTCATGGTCGCTTTCCAGGCTGAGGAGGGCGAGATGCTTTAACAAGGGATGCACCACGTAATAGTCGGCTGCTTCACCGTCTGCTTCGATGGGGGCGGGACGACCGTCTTGCTGCCAGGCGCCGACCACATCCGCCATCAGGTCGGCCCGGATAGCGGAATCATAAAAATAATCAATGTCGACGCCCACAGGTGGCGCCGGGTACCGCCGTCGGGCCATGATGGGGCCCTGGTCAATGGCCGGCACCATGCCGATCACTGAGACACCGCAGCCTTCGCCCGCCAACAGGCTGTAGTAGACCGTGGTGGAACCCCGATATTCGGGCAACCAACCGGAATGAGCATGCAGAAACGGCGGGCCCAAAGACAGTAATTCGGGGCTGACCAATTGCCCGCCATAGCCGGAATAAATCACCAGGGCGGGGTCGGCATTTTCGACGGCTGCCAGGATGTTGGGGTCGTTCACGCTCTCCGCCTCAATCCGCCGCACCTGGTTTGTCAGATTGTTGAGGGATTGGAGCAAAGGAATGCGCGGGTCAGGCAAGGGGACGGCAGTCGGAATATCGGGGGGGGGCGCCAGATCTGCCTTGCCGGGCTGGGCGGCGCCGGGGCGGTCGAACAGGATGACCTGATCCAGCTTCATGCCACGGGCTGTGAAGGCCTGCGCATAGGCTTGGCTGCGCGGTGTATTGGCCGCGAGGAACAGAACGCCCCCGGTCATGAGGCAATATTTCGTGTTGTCATCAGGTCGCCTATGAAGGCGGCTTCCTGCTCTAGGTGCCAGGCTAGGCGGGCGGCGAGATTGGCGTCAAGGTCGTTAGATAAGCTGCAGAGGGTGTCGAGGCATTTCAGGTAGACATTCAGGTGGCGCAGCGTACCGCTGTCTTCATAGAGGGCTGCGAATAAATCGGCCGCCCGCAAATACAGAGGCAGAGAGCGTCTTGCCGTTTTATCCAGGGCGCGAAATTTTTCGTCGTAGCCGTCATGCACCCGCTTATGGATCTCGAACTTCTTGGCGAAAGCTTCGGCCAGAGTGGTGTCACCGCTCAGGGCCAGCTCCAACAGATCGACACTGTTGCGCGAGGCTGCTTTTGCCGGGGGGAGCGGCTGGGCCGGTTGCGGCGCTAAGGGCTCAGGCAATGCGGCCCGAATTTTCATTCGATCATTGCGCCAGGCTGCGACAAAGGCGCGCCCGCCATACTGGCTGTAAAAATAGGTATTGGGTGCCTCGATCAAATCGCCGGTGGCGTAAGGGTAATCTGTCACGTGAGCACTCCGGCTTTGTTCAGAATATCTGCTGCGACTGCTGGGGCGTCCAGGCTGGGGCCGTCATTGTTGATGATCTGGTCGGGCCGCTCGGGCGTTGGGAACGGAATTTGTACGCCCACAACATCCGCCATTTCCCCCGCTCGCGCGGCGGCATAAAGGCCTTTGCCGTCGCGGGCCTCCAATGCCGCCATGGGGGCATCGACGAAAACTTCGTAATAGCTGCTGTAGCGCGTTCTGTTGGCGGCCAGGAGGTCGGGGAAAATACACAGAATGCTGACCACCGCGTTTATATTTTGCGCATCCAGCCAGGCGCTCATGGCGGCGATGCGCTCACCATTGATCCGTCGGCCTGCCGGGGCATAGGCGGCAGGGTTTTGATCATGCTTGAAAATTTCCCGGATCTCGTCGCCGTCGATCAGCACGGTAGCCGGATCTTTGGCCTGCCATTGGCGATGCAATTCACGGGCTATGGTGGTCTTTCCCGCACCCGATAAGCCAACCAGCCAAATAATCATCGCGCCTCTCGCCTCTTCTTTAATCACGCAGGCCATCGGCCGGACGCACGTGGTTTTCCGTGCAGTTGATTTCTATAACGCCGGCGGAGCAGAGGCGGTCAAAGATCTGCTCGCCGCAGCCGATCGCGGCGGGAATGCCGAATTCGGCGCAACGGATCGCCATGTGCGAATTGGCGCCGCCGTATTTTGTCACCAGACCGCCGATTTCGTAGGCGAAAATCCAGTCGAAGCCCGGGTCTGCATTTTCGATCAAGACAACGGCTCCTGCCATATCGTCCGGCACCGCGTCGTGGCCGCCAACCCGTACTCTATGTCCGGTAATACTGTCGTGGGTAATAAAATTCGGTTCGCTTAGACGCAGCGGCACCACATGGACATCCAACGGATCGATCAGGATTTGCGGCAGGCGCAGCGCTTTGGTGGTTTCATGACGCTGTCGCCCGGCCACAACCCGGGGGCGCAAATGGGCCTCCACATCGCTCTCGTTTATCTCGACCAAGGTGTCGAGGATATCGTGAATATCAAGATAGGAAAGATCATCGCGGCTCAACCCGATGCTGTCACCCCAGGCGGCAACACCTTCCAGGGCATCGGATAAATTACGGGTAAAGACGAATTTGGCATATTCCCGCGCCGCCGTGGCCTCGCGGATATAGTCGAACAATTGCGTTGCCATTATACCGAAATTCTCTTTCGCTAGGAGCGCGTCGATCTGTTCGATTTGCCTCGGTGTCGGTTCGAAGGTCGCCGGGCCTCCAGGCGCGGCCACTGCGGTGGCGCCGGTAAACAAGTCATCTCGCTGATCATAACGGGCCGAGAGAATGTCGTAGGTGCCGGGGCGCAGATGACCATAGCGTTCCAGAAAATCCGCACGCGGCAGACGGTTGGCGACCAGGTCTCGACAGTCATCGGCCATCTCGCCGGCAACTGTGCGGATCGACGTCATGAAATTATCGGCCTCTTCCTCGCTCAAAATCTCGCATGTAACGAGAGAGCGCAACATGGATTGCGCAATAAAGGCATGGCGGGCCAGGATCGAGAACGGAATGGTTCCCAGGGTGATGCAATCCTCCAACAATGCTGCGACCCCGGCCAAATCAATGGCGCCCTGGCGCGCCAAGCTTTGCCGCTGATTTGCAAGATGCTGGATCTTCGCTAATTCCCCGACCATGGGTGCTGTCTCACCTCGCAACAGAGCTCCGGTCAGGGATGCAAGTGCGCTGCGGAAATCCGCAACCTCCGTTGCGGTCAAGGCGTTGGGGCATTGCGCGGCCAGACGCTGCTTGAAATCAAAACTCAACGCGGTGATGGCAACGTCGAATTCAATCTTGTCATGCAGATGCGGCGTTTCAGCCAGATGGTCGAGCCAGGCATTGGACAGCTTTTCGGCAATCGCCCCCTCAAGGCCGGCGGGCAGTAGGGAGTGGAAGCTCAAGCGCACATCGATATAAGGCTGGCCGCCGAGCGAGACCAGAAGAGGCATGCCGCGCGGTTCATCATAGCCCATCTGGCTGCGTGCCTGGCGCCAGGCCCGGTCCGTGATCAGGTGTCGATAGAGAGATAGGGCTAGGGGACGGGGCGCCCGGCCAATCATCTCCGCCGGGTTCCAATCAGGCATCTGGCCAAAAATGGAACGCCGGCCATGGATGCCCGACATGGGCGCGAAGCGATCACGGACAAAGGTTTCAATCCGGCCCGCTGCCTCGTCGACCTGACGGTCCAGCTTTGCGCCGGCGACGGGTAGGGCGGTCATGCGCCGAACTTGGAGCAAATGCGCGGTCAGCGATTTGTCGATAGCGAATTCGATGTCCAGGGCCTCCCCTGCAATGACACCCTCCAACTCTGACGTAGCCGCAAGCAGCACTTGAAAACGTTCCGACTGCACCGCATCCAGGGCGCCGCGATTAACCACCAAGGTGCGGTTGGAATAGCTTCCCCCTGAGGTCACCGTATCCGTGCGCCCGGTTTCATCATCATAGTTGATGACGTAATAGGGCGCGCCAGTGTTGAGGTCCCTTGTGAACAGTACGCCGCTCATCAGCACGTCGGTCAGCATCGTTTGGACAAGAACCTGGTCCGTTGATTCTTGTACCCCGCCGTCGCGATCATAGGAGTCTATGACCCGAGCAATCGCGGCCCCTAGCGCTTCTGGCTGGGCGGCTGGCACGCTTGCGACGGACTCGAACTGACCCGCCATGCTGTGCGCCGCGCCGTCTTCGCCGTGTGCTGATGATCGCACGATCACAGTTTTTTCCGGGAAATGCCGAGCCAAGTCCGCCAACACGGTGTTGGGATCATCTCGCCAATGCTGGATTGTGAAGTGGTGAGACTTCGGCACCAGGAATTTACTCAGATGCGGCGCGATATGGGCCAAGGTCTCCGCCTTGGTGCCAAAGGTAAAAGTTGCCGAACCGCCCAATTTGAAGGATGTTGTAGCCAATATCTAAAAAACCTTTGTTCGGCGAACGTCAATTATGAGTGCTGCCGATATTTTCAATTGCTCGTTCTTGTTATTAGTATTGTGATCAATAAGATCAAACCAATTTATCTCGTCCTTTGATGAAATTATCGAGGATATTTGGTGTATCGATTTACAGAAATTTGATGGCAGACGCCATCCCAGATTGTTGAGCAGCTTGGCGCCATGCTTGCGGCGCACCCCGACATCTGACCATACCTCTAAGAACCTGTTCATGGGATCTTTTTGTTGCTGTTGAACCAGCGGAGATATGGTCAAATTGTTAGACTTGTCCATGAATACTGATTTCGTGGTTGGCATGCCTTTCTATTGCAGATTTCTCAATCTCACGCCAGGTGCATCGCCATTGAGAAACTCAATACCCGCTCGCTCGAAAGCATCAAGCACAGCATAAACATTCCGAGCATGCCCGCCGACGCGATCGTCGGATAATTCCATTCTTCTAATTGTCGGCAACGATACGCCCGATTTTGCCGCTAGCCTTGGCTGATTCCAACCCAGAAGCGACCGAGCAGCCTTCATCTGTCGAGACGTAAACATATCAAGAACATAAACAAGAAACTCAGTACTTGACAGTTGAAATAATTATTGATATTATTAATATCATAAAGCATATAAAAAATATCCATACTATCGGGAATCTGGAGGCTGAATATGAACACCCCCCTACACGTTGAACTTTTGCGTCACCAACTGATTCGCGACCGCTTATTGACGGCCTATCCGGATCTTGATCAGGAAACATTATTGGATACTCTGGAAGGAGCCTCAGATCTCAAGGAGATGTTGGGGGCAATTACCCGTGCCTATCTCGACGACCGCGCCTTTGCCGCCGCCTTGAAGCAACGACTAGACGACATGCGCATACGCCTCAACCGCTTGGAGGCCGCAACCACTTCCATGCAGGACAGAAGGTAAAGCTGATAGGCCATGCAATAGAGTGCGAGGGTGGTCTTGCCGCAACCAATTCCGCCCGTCAAGACGGCCTCCGAAAAGCCGCCCAAGATTAATTCATTAAGCGACTTTCGGATTTCTGGGTAAAGAATGCCCTTGGCATTCATATACTTGGAGCTCTCAATGAACCGCTTTGGTGAGACTGGCTTCTTGGGTTTGGGCGCTTTGCTGGACCCAATTTTCTTCTCCAGTGTCGTCAGGGCTTGCTTGTGGCTCATGACGAGGCCTCCAGCCGCGCCTCGAGATTTGCGATCCTTTCGGACAGGTCAACATCATCGATCACGCGCCGCTTGGCGTCGAGGAATAGCATCACCATTCGCAATTCTTCTGCTGTGATCTCTCCACGCCGCAGGCTATTCTCGACCGTACCGAAAGCAGCCAGCAATTCTTTTGCTGTTCGCGTCTTTGGCAGGTCCAAGATAATGGGTTGCGATCGTTTCGGGGGAACAAGCCTGTCGAGCAAGAACTTCACGGCCCGGATGTCGCTATATTCCAGGGCCAGTTCAAGCGCCTTGGTAATGATCTCTGGAGCGTAATCGTTGATCAGTTCTTGGCTAAGAGACTGCACCTTGTTGGTGCTGCCGCGGGGCCTACCCCTCGGATTGCCAGAAATCCCTCTCGTAAAGCCCTTTTGACCCTTGCGGGCGGAACGCTCCGGTTCCTCGGTATCGTTTGGGCTGGTTTCGTCGCTCGCCGGCAGCTGCGTCACCATGACACTACTCCTATCCAAGTTAACGTTCCTAAACACCGACCGCCGTGACGGTCAGCCTAAGTTACGCTCCGGGGAAAACCCCAGTCCCTCCTTGGATTAGAGAGCGTTGTTCGAGGGCGGGCCAGGGAATGCCTTCTGCCGCACCCCTCGAATCGGTACTAGACTCCGACAAAGTCGAAAATTTGTCAATGGTGTTAGCGATCCCTATTATAAAGAGAGAAATATAATTAAAACACTCCTCTTTTAGATGTTATGCGAACTGCAATTTAGCTGTAAATAACAATTGAGCCACCCAAGATGACATGGACTACACTGTATTGCCCATATTACTGACGAACTGCCTCTGTATCAGTAAGGCTAGGTTTCGAAACGGTCCTTCACGGGTCATAGCCAATGGCCTCCAAGTCGATAAACATGATTTGAAGATGGTTCATAAAGTGTGAAGCCATAGACAGGTCAATGGCGGATCAACAGGCTATCGGCGCGGCTTGGTATAATGTTATCTCATGATCTGGATCGAAAACCATGGGAGAGGGAAGATGTTGAAGTTCTATTACAGCGGGGCGCCGAACCCGGTCAAGGTCGCCTTGTTTCTGGAAGAGGCCGGCATTGCCTACGAGGCGATCCCTGTCGATACCCGGCAGGGTGATCAACATGCCGAGGATTTCCTGGCCCTGAACCCCAATGCCAAGGTGCCGGTCATCGTCGATGGCGATGTCACGGTGTTCGATAGCAATGGCATTCTGCTGTATTTGGCCGAGAAGACCGGTCAATTCCTGCCCGAGGATACGCCCGCCGCGCGGGGCGAGCTCTTGTCCTGGCTGATGTTCGTCGCCTCGGGCATCGGGCCTTATTCCGGCCAGGCGGTGCATTTTCAGCACCATGCGCCGGAAAAACTCCCCTATGCCATCAACCGCTATCGTTTCGAGGCGCTGCGTCACTATGGCATTCTGGATGCCCGTTTGGCGGCGCGGCCTTATATGCTGGGCGATGTCTATACCATCGTCGACATGGCCGTCTGGGGCTGGGCACGCCTGTTGCCGGTGGTGCTGGGCGATGAAGCCCTGCCTGCGTTGCCCAACCTGCAACGCCTGGTGAGCGAGATCTCGGCCCGTCCCGCCGGCATTCAGGCCGAGGCGTTGAAGGAACGCCACGCCTTCAAGATCGAAATGGACGAGGATGCCCGGCGCAACATGTTTCCTGGCAATTACAAGGGCGAAGGTGCTTGAAGGGAAAACGCAGCCATTTGGTATTACGGCAAACAATGTTTAGTCTTGCGGGGGTGAGATAAAAAAATAGGAGGGGAAGCCAATGGCCACGACATCTCTCGCGCAGATGGACGCGTTTATACTTGATGGCAAGTTCCACGAGGCGACGGAGAATTTTTGTCAACTCGCCCGCGACGGCCACAAGATCCAGGACCTGGCCCTGCATGCCATGAGCACGGCGGCGCCGTATTTGCACGTTCCGGCACACGAGAAGCTTCTCGACAGCGGCGAGTTCCGCAACGTCAATTATGACCACACCATGCTGGGTATCCGGGCCGGCATGCATCTTTCGCCCTGGCTTTCGGACGTCGAAAAGGATCTCGGCATCGTTCAGGGCATGTATTACATCCCCCAGGGCCTGGATATCTGGTCGCAGCTGGAATGCGGTTTCCCCGGCCACTACGCCCGCGAGCAGGAACAATGCGCCGAAGAGGATATCGGCCACGAGTTGCATTGCCGTTTCGAGGATCAGGAGCCATTGGTCGAAGGCTCCGTCGATGAACGCTTCGACGCCATGTTTCACGCCCTGACCCAGGGCGACAAGGTGACCAGTTATCGGATCTTCCTAGGCCTGGCCGCCGAACCGGAGCAGCGCCACCGATTGCGGGACGCGGTGCTGTTTGCCTCGATCATCGATCAACAGGAATACAACTCATTCCGCCGGGTGCGCCATATCGGTCACAAGCCGATCCGCGCCCGCGCCATGTTCGATTTGGCTGATTGGGTTGGTTGGGAGCGGGCGCGGCCATTTTTCTATCTCGGCGTGCCGGACATCTGCAATGCGCCGATTTTCCATTCCCTTTACGATCACGCCTGTTTTCTGCTCAACCTGCATTTCAAGGGCGCTCAGTTCGAGCTGATGGAGGACAATACCGCGCCCTTGAGCGAGGCGGAGCAGGAGCAACTGATCGAGCTGATCATGGCTGGCGATCCCATGGCTGTCGCCGATGCCATCACCGCCTTTCTGAAACAGGGCGCTGCGCCGCAAAACATTGCTGACGTGGTCAATATCGCCCATGCGCGGCACTCGGTCACCCGTCTCCGTTCGCCCATCGCCTATACGGTGCCCATGCATAGTTTCGACTATGCCAATGTGGTGAACTATTGGCTGCGCAATTTCCGTAACCCCCATCAAGCGAAGGCGATCTACCTATCCGCCTGGTTCGTCACCGACATTATTCGCGAGATCGATGCCTATCCCGATCTGCCCGGCGTGACCCGGCCCGATCCTGATGGGCGTGCCGGCTGGGCCGAAGGCATTGCCACGGAGAATCTGCTCGCCGAATTGGAGGTGGCCGTTGCCGACCAGGATCCCTCGCGTGCCGTGGCATTGGTGCGGGCCTGGAATGGCCGGCATGATCCACGGACCGAAGGCGCCCGCGACGATCTGATCCGCATGCTGGCGCACTGTGCCGGCAAGTATCAGGGCGATGCCCATATTTTCCGCAACGCCTGTTCGGTGATCGAGGAATATCAGCTCAATACCGCTGACATTGCGCGCAAGGACATTTTGTTTGAATTCTGGGCACATTTCCTGTCGTTCTATAAAAAACGGACGTTGGATACGGACTGCTACGACATGTATCACCGCTATTTCGGCCAAGCTGTCGCCGCCGAATAAAATGACCTGTCTGCCGGGTTGCGCCTGAGCGTCAGCAAGGTATTTTGTCGCTGCCTTCGCGGCGACATGTCTCTTGTACAAGGAACCCAGCCATGGCCGATCAACCCGGACCGCTCACCGGTGTCAAAGCCGTCACCTGCTCGACCGCGCAGGCGGGCACCGTGCCCTATATGTTGATGGCCGATCTCGGCGCCGAGGTCATCAAGATCGAGGTGCCGAGCGTTGGTGACAATTCCAGAACGGCCGGCGAGATGAAGGGCGAAATCAGCTCGTTCTTCGAGACCAATAATCGCGGCGTCAAAAGCCTGACCTTGAACCTGAAGTCGGACGAGGGCCGTAAGATCCTCCACGATCTGGTCAGGGACGCCGATATTTTTGGCCAGAACTTCCGCCCCGGCGCGGCGGAGAAAAATGGCTTTGGTTATGAGGAACTGAAAAAGGTCAACCCCGCGCTGGTCTATGTCTCGATCTCCGGCTACGGCTTGGCGGGGCCACATGGGGCCTTGCCGGGTACCGATGCCGTGGGCCAGGCCCTGGGCGGCATCGCCGAGGCCTATGCGGGGCCGGGAGAGAACATGCGCACGGGCGTGGTCTCGGTGGCGGATGAATCCTGCGCCATCCTGACCTTCGGCGGCCTTCTGGCGGCGCTCTATTACGCCAAGAATACCGGCATCGGCCAGAAGGTGGAGACCTCACTGGTTGGCGGTATCGTCCGCCTGATGGGCTGGACCATGACCACCACCATGTGGCGGGATGCCAACCCGATTACTGGCGCGCGCATCAACGGCACCCGCGAGCGTCCGGGGATCGCCGCGACCTTCAATGACCGGGACGGCAAGCCGTTGGTCTTTCAATTGGCGCACACGGATTGGCTCCGCGCCATGGAAGCCTTGGACTTCCTTCCCACCCTAAAGGAACGTGGCGCGGACGACCTCGGCCTAGCCCTGGTCTCGGAAGCGGAGAAGGACAAGATCCTGGGCACCCTGGCCGGACTGTTCGCCACCGACAGCCGCGATAAATGGCTGGGACTGTTGCGCGGCGCCGATGTGGTCTCGGCCCCGGTGAATACCCTGCTGGAAGCCTCGAACGATCCAGACGTATTGGCGAACGGCTATATCGAAGAGGTCGAGTACCCCGAGATCGGCGAAACCCTAAAGGTGCACGGCACCCCGTGGCAGTTCTCGGAAACGCCCGCCAAGCTGGGCGTGGCGCCAAAGCTGGGTGAACACAACGACGAGATCCTCTCCTGCCTCGGCTACAGCGAAGCCGATATCACCGCCCTGCGCGAGCGGAAGGTTATTTAGTGGATTTGCTTCTGAGCGAACTTGCGAATAGAAGCGATCACTGAAATTCTGCATCAGAGCCGTAAATGCGCCAACTGCCAGCCAATTCCGGTTGTCCATGACATTCACGATCAGGAACGAGGCGGCTACGGCGCCGGTGTCCGATGCCACCAAGTGCGTAAGCAGCGTTCTCAGGCGATCACCGGCATCCGAGAGAATCCGGTTATCCCGCCAGGGTTCTACATCTTCCCCGGCCAGCTGGATCGAATGAACAACCTCTTGGGACGTCACATCTAGACACGGGTTCCGCCGGCGAGTTTCAGCGTTTCCGCGATATCGAGCACCAGGCCAACTTCGTTGAGAAAGGTCTGCACGTGGATCGGATTATCCATGGCATGGGCCAGGGAAGCGGTTTCGAACAGATCCCACCCGGTCACCGCTACCAGCAACCGGTTGTCCGCGAAGGCGAAACGCAGGTAGGCCGAGGAGCCCAGCAGTTCGGCCAGCCGCACTGCCCGCTCCATGAAAGCCGGCGTCAGCAGATAGCGTGCTTCGACTTCATCGTCGCAATGCACTTCGAAGTGCTTCTCGAACTCCGGGTTCTCCAGCCTGATGAAGTTCTTGCCCGAAATGCCAGATTTGACTTTGTTACCAATCCAGCCGCCGTCAGGCAGGATGACGGTGCGGCCATCGAAGCGCTTTGGGCAGGAGAAATTCAATACCGCGCCATGGAAAAGTGTCTTGCGGTAGCGCCTGGCGGCGGTGGTGCCGCGATGGCCATAAACGTTCGCTTCGGCCATGAACATGGAAACGCCATCGCGTTGACCGCTGAAGCCTTCAAGTATTTCCGCGCCGCCATGCTGTGGAACAAGGCCGAGATCTGCGAAAAGCGTCAGATCGAGAGATTTCTTCTCGGGCAGATAGGTTAATCGAAAAAACGAGCTCAGACGGTCGATCATGAACGCCTTGACCTTCTTTTGCAGGTCATCTCCTCGGCTGAACGCCTCCGCGAACAAAAGCAACCAAGCCAAGCCCACAAGGCAAGCAACGACACTCTCCCAGAATCCCTCGATCTCGTCTCCCAGCCAGGCGATAACGAACGGAGTAGCCACGCCCATGATCGGCATTCCGATCACCAGGACTTTGATACGGTGGCGCAAGGCATCTTTCCGGCTCGTTTCCTGTTGCCGCAGCCAGGGTTGGATCTTTTCGCGGTAATAGTGGTTGAAGCCGCGCAGGTAGGGCAGGCTTTCGTCGAAGCGGTCGACACCTTCCGAGAGCCCGCCGGCCATCCGGCGGTAGGCGTCGATCCGCCGGCTGCCGATCATACCGCCGCTTAGGCGGGACAGCCTCGGCAGCAGAATCCGCGCCAGCAAGCCGGGCCGACCCGGTTCAGGATTGTGGGTCAGGATGTAACCGGCCAGGAAAAGCAGCCCTCCGATGGCGCCACCGATCGCCAGTATGCCGATGGTGAAATCTTGCGTCCGGGCCGCAGCGCTCTCGCTCATCGGCACCGGGTAGCGCATGACGAAAGCAAGGGCGACGGCGACGAGGAAGCTGACACCCACGACTTTTAGGCTGCGGCCCAGTGCCAGTTTCGCGGTGGCGCTGCCGGCGGCGAGCCCCAACATCGCTAAAACCGAGAGCACGTTTACCAGGCCGCCGACGACCGCGCCATCGCGTTGACCGAAGACGATGGCCAAGGCCGGCGCCAGGGCGTAGCCTATGCCCAGACCACCGGCGAAACCGATCCCGATCCGTGCAAGAAACCCCATGGCCGTTAGCTGACCGTGTCGGTCGACCTGGTTGCTGTCTTGGGTAGGTACTGCCCGGCATCCACCGGTTTGCGGTCGGATGGATCCTCGATTTCGAAGAAGGGCATCGGTTCGACCCCGGCCTTAGCGGCAATCAGGTTGCCAGGGAAGATCTGCGCCGCGTTATTGAGCGCGGTAACCGCCGCGTTGTAGACTCTCCGCGCCGCAGCGATGTTGCCCTCGACCTCCTCCAGCGTGCTCATGGTCCGCATGACCACGGCGTCGGCCTTGAGCTCGGGATAGTTCTCCGCGACCGCCATCAACCGGCCCAGCATGCCACCCAATGCGCCGGCGACATCAAGATGGCCGCGCACTTGATCGGGGTCTGCCGCATCGTAGGGTTGTTCAGTCTGCGAGCGCAGTTTCGCGATGTTTTCCAAGAGCGGCTTTTCATGGCTTAGATAGGAGCCGGCGAGTTGAAGCACATTCGGCAGCAAGTCGTGCCGCTTCTTCAGCTGCACGTCGACCAGCGATAATCCTTCCTGCGCCCGGTTGCGGCGGCGGATCAGGGTCACATACCAGCCGTAAACAATCGCGGCGGCTGCAACGAGGAACCAAAATATGGCGCTCATGTCATTCTCCTGCAATTTCTTTCCATAATGTATTTTGTATAATTAAGAATTGCTTACGGAATTATTCTCGCAAAGGTCGGATAGTCCCTGTTCACCGAGCGATTGGTTAACCGCGAACGCTTCGCCCAGTCCATGTTCGGGTAAATTCTGAAAGTTCCATTAGTATGTTCGAACTGTTTTTTTGTGGCACTTTGCGAGTGCCTGTGCCCTGCGGGGGTATGTCTGCGGGACCCCAATCTCGAGCATTCGCCGACAGTGAAGGAATAGTTCAGGATAAGTTATTGAAAACCAATTCTCACAAGGAGCCGTCGGCGTCGTGCTTTTCATCGCCTGAAAGAGCCGGAAAGAAAGTACAAATCACACGCATGCGGGTCTTGGCCCGAATGCGGTGACGGTCGTGATTGTTCATAGCATAAAGAGTTCCGGGCCTGATCTCATGGACCGTTCCAACGTCAAGTTCCTCGACGGTTCCTTCACCTTCCAGACAATAGCAGGCTTCGAAGTGATTTTTCTGCCAAAGATCCATCTCAAATCCCGCTTCGAGAATGCTATCAGTCAGCGTGACACCCATTCCATCTTCCTGATGAAGTAGACGCAAGCTATGCCATTTATTTCCCTGGGCGTCTCCCTTGGTGCCGATTACGTCTTTTCGACTTTTGACGATCATGAGATTCCACTCCCCGACTAATTTCGTTGGCGGATAGAGCCGCGTCTTTGGGTGCTCGCTCTTACCTCAGCGGTGGGCATGTAGCCGAGCAGTTCCCGAAATTGTCCCGCTACACAAAATGTCTAAATTTCGCACAAAGCGCGAAGGTCAGGTCTTGTTTCTTGTATTGCGCATGGCAGAGTAAGACTGCCTTTAACGCGCTTCCGTCCAGCTTTCGCAGAAGGCCAGGGCGGAGGTGGAGAATGGCCGGCCGTCGCGTTCCCGGCTCCATGAGCGGCCGCCGGCTTGTGTGCCGTCCATGACCAGACGCGTTCCCGCCGCCGGGATCAGGACCGTGTTGACGCCATAGGGCCGTTCGCCGGCGCCCGTGCCGGGCTGGGTGTGGATCATCAAGGGATCGCCCAGGTCGTACCAGGTTAGCGCCAGGCCAGTGTCTTCGGACGTGACATATTCCGTGTAGAAACGATGGGGGTCGCCGTCTTTTTCGAAAGCGGCCTCTTCCACCGGGATATCAAGATCGGCCAATTCCGGGTTCAACTCGCCCTGTATGGTCTTCTGCAGCCAGCGCGCCATGGCGATGTTGTCGGACCAAATGCGCCAATTGTTTCCGGTCAGCTCGCTCTTAAGGTAGAGCACGTGCCCCGGCCCGGCGGGAGACATGACATTGCGCCAAAAGCTGGCGACCGTTGTTTCCGGGCCGCCATCGCTTTCGGAAAGACGGATAAACGGATTTTCACCGCAGCAGAGTACGCGATTTGCATCAGCAGACATGGTCTCACCTCATCTGGTTGGAAAAATTTCAAATTAGTTTACGCGTGATTGGTCGAACCCACCACTACGTAACTTGGGGCACCACCTCGCTCATGAAGTGCTCCATCTTCTCGACGGTCGCCGCCGCCGGGGGGCTGCGGAAATCGAACACCATTTCATGCACGCCCATGGTCTTGTAGGCGCGGATGTCCTCGGCGATGCGCGCGGGCTCGCCGGTG
Organism: uncultured Rhodospirillaceae bacterium; assembly: GCA_964462145.1. Classification (GTDB taxonomy): domain Bacteria; phylum Pseudomonadota; class Alphaproteobacteria. Next base: position 91 of record CAYWYB010000080.1, on the reverse strand, counting down.
AAGAGCAGACGGTCGTGGCCATCGGGCACCCGGCCCGGATCATAGGACGGCGCCTTGAAGGATATGGTCAGCTCGTCGTAGTCCCGGCCCT
>CAYWYB010000079.1:5112-17614 GCA_964462145.1 uncultured Rhodospirillaceae bacterium | reverse complement strand
GTGAGACGGGCCGCCTGCAATAAATTTGGGGACACAATCATGTTTCGTATTAGCCAGTATATGCGCGAAATCAATTCGCCCACGCCGCTGCCGGCGTCCGGTGCGCCAAAGCGCGGGCCGTCCGGACCGGTGGTGATCTGGAATTTGATCCGGCGCTGCAATCTGAACTGCAAACATTGCTATTCGATCTCCGCCGATACGGACTTCGCGGGTGAACTGAGCACGGACGAAATTTTCACCGTGATGACGGACCTGCGCGGCTTTGGCGTGCCGGTGCTGATCCTCTCGGGCGGCGAGCCGCTGTTGCGCCCGGACATTTTTGAAATTTCGGCCAAGGCCAAGGAGATGGGGTTCTACGTCGGCCTGTCGTCGAACGGCACCCTGATCAACGGCGATAATATCGAGGCCATCAAGGACGCCGACTACAACTACGTGGGCGTCTCCCTAGACGGTATTGGTGCCACTCACGATGCCTTTCGCCGTAAAGAGGGCGCCTATGATACCTCGCTGGCCGGCGTGCGGCTGTGTCTGGAGGCCGGCATCAAGGTCGGCCTGCGCTTCACCATGACCATGGACAATGCCCATGAACTGCCCAACATGCTGTCCCTGGTCGAGGCGGAGAAGATTGATAAATTCTATCTCTCGCATCTGAATTACGCCGGGCGGGGCAACCGCAACCGGGCCGACGATGCCCAGCACGCCAACACCCGGGCCGCCATGGACCTGATGTTCGACACCGCCTGGGACCATGTTCAGCGCGGCCTGGATACGGAATTCGTCTCCGGCAACAACGATGCCGATGGGGTTTATCTGTTGTTCTGGCTGCAAAAACGCTTCCCCGACCGGCCCGAACTGCTGGCCCATATGCGGGCCAAGCTGGCCCTGTGGGGCGGCAATTCCTCCGGCGTCAACGTCGCCAATATCGATAACTTGGGCAATGTACATCCCGATACCATGTGGTGGCATTACGATTTGGGCAATGTACGCGAACGGCCATTCTCCGAGATCTGGGTCGATACATCCGATCCCATCATGGCCGGCTTGAAACAGAGCCCTCGCCAGGTCAAGGGCCGTTGCGGGGCCTGCCAATATTTCGATATCTGCGCCGGCAACACCCGCGTGCGCGCCCTGCAACTAACCGGTGATGCCTGGGACGAGGACCCCGCCTGTTACCTGAACGATCAGGAAATCGGTATCGAGGACGGCGGCGAACGCCTGACCGTGACGCCCTATACGCGGGAGAGTCAACGTGCGCTGGGTCTTTAGTTTAGCCGTCCTGCTAGGTCTCGCTTCGACACCGGCCCTGGCCAGTCAGGCCAAGCCCGGAGAGGCCGCCGCCAACGCGGGCGCGTTGTACGCCGAACATTGTGCGGCCTGTCATGGCGCCGACCGCCTGGGACAAAGCGGGCCGGCCCTGCTGCCGCAGAACCTGCGCCGGCTACGCCAAGCCAAGGCGGTCAAGGTCATCACCAAGGGCCGCATCGCCACCCAGATGCCCGGCTTCAACGAGGTTTTGCAAGCGGATGAAATCGCCGCCCTGGTGAAGCTGATATACACCCCCCTGAGTACCCGGCCCGTATGGGGCAAGGCCGAGATCCAGGCCAGCCGGGTGGTCGAGAAAGATGCCCTGAACCTGCCGAACAAACCGGTCTTCAAGGCTGATCCGTTGAACCTGTTCGTGGTGGTGGAAACCGGCGATCACCACGCGAGTATCCTGGACGGCGACAGCTTCGAAAGGCTGCATCGTTTCCCAACCCGCTTCGCCCTGCATGGCGGGCCGAAATTTTCGCCGAAAGGCCGCTTCGTCTATTTCGGTTCCCGCGATGGCTGGGTTTCCAAGTACGATTTATATAATTTCCGCCTGGTGGCCGAGGTCCGCGCCGGCATAAATATGCGCAACATCGCCATCTCCGCCGACGGCAAGTATCTGGCGGCGGCGAATTATCTGCCGCACTCCATCGCGCTGCTGGATGCCCACGACCTCTCGCTGTTGAAACTGCTGCCGGTGGTGGACTATTTCAAGAAGAAGACCTCGCGGGTGTCCGCCGTCTATCAGGCCCGCCCGCGCAATTCCTTCATCGCCGCCCTCAAGGATGTGCCGGAAATCTGGGAAATCTCGACCGACCCCAATGCCCCGCCGGTGGTCACCGGCCTGGCGCACAGCAATGAGCAAGGCCGCGAGGAGACTTTGACGAACGCCAACAAGGGCCTGTTCGCCCTGCGCCGGATTCTGATCAAGGAACCCCTGGACGACTTTTTCTTTGATCCACCCTACCGCAACCTGATCGGCTCCTCACGAGACGGCAAGCACGGCATCGTGGTCAACCTGAATGTCGGCAAGGAAATCCGCAGCGTCGGCCTGCCAGGCCTGCCGCATCTTGGCTCGGGCATCACATGGGAATGGCAGGGCCGGCCGGTGATGGCAACGCCGCATCTGCGCGGCGGCCAAGTCTCCGTGATCGACATGGAGGAATGGAAGGTCATTAAAAGCATCGAGACCAAGGGACCGGGATTCTTCATGCGCGGCCATGAAAACAGCCCCTACGCCTGGGTCGACGTCTTCTTTGGCCCGAACCGGGATCTGATGCATGTCTTCGACACGCGCAGCCTGGAGATCATCAAGACCCTGCGGCCGGCGCCGGGCAAGACCGCCGCCCATGTGGAATTCACCCGCGACGGCTCCCACGCTCTGGTGTCGATCTGGGACATGGATGGGGCACTGGTGGTCTATGACGCCAAGACCCTGGAGGAAGTAAAGCGCATCCCGATGGTCAAACCGTCCGGTAAATACAATGTCTTCAACAAGATCACCTTGTCCGCCGGCACCTCCCATTAGGCACCGGCATGGGGAGGACGGCAGCCTGCTGATCGTGGTCGGCCACGGTACGGGCACGGCGGCCGGTGATGCCACGCTGCACGCCCTGGCCGCCGATCTTGGGGCGCGAGAGGACTTTGCCCAAGTCAAAGCCGCTGTGCTGCGCGGCACGCCCGCGCTCAGCGATGTTCTGAGCCAGCTCGACACCGGGCCAGGGGCACAATTGCCCTGCCTGCTGCCATTCATGATGAGTGACGGCGTAACCTTCCGTCAGCGCCTGATGGAGGCCATGGCCCATATTCCAGGCCCACGAAGGCCGCTTTTGTATCCCCCCTTGGGATTGAACCCCGGACTGGCCGAATTGATTGCCAGGCGGGGCGAAAGGGCGGCCAGGGCGGCGTCCTGGAAAGCGGCGGATTGCCGGCTGCTATTGATTGCCCATGGCTCGCTACAGGATCCGGCCTCGGCCCAGGCGGCGCGGGCACACCAGGAACGCATCGCCGCCCAGCATGGATTTGCCGCCGTCGAGGTGGCGTTTTTGGATCAACCACCGCACTTGGACGAGGTTCTGGCACGGAATGGCGGCCCAGTGCTTGGCGTCGGCCTATTTGCGGGCGAAGGCCGTCATGGCGCCGAGGACATGAACCGGGCCTTTGCCCTGGCCGCCTGTCCAGCCCGCTATTGCGGCACCATTGGCGGCGATCAAGGCCTGGCCGCCCTAGCGGCGGAGCACCTAAAAGCCGCGCCCCAATCAAGCTTGCGGCCCGACCTGCAATAGCCCCCGCCCCGCCCGGATCTTTGACGCGGGTCAAGGCGGCAATTCGCACTTAAGAATAGGTTTACATTCGAAGCAGGAGTTGGCGGATTGGCTAGAAATTTAAAAAACGAGAAGCCGCGCAAGCGGGAACCTCTGGTCCTGGAGCTGATTCCGGAGAATCTGTTGCGCGAGCCTATCGAGTATATTTTCGCCGATCACTACCGCATGCGCCAGATCATCGCCACCATGGACAGGTTTCTCGTCGAAGGCATCTATGCCCAACCGCCGACAAACGACGACTTGATCGCCGACATGACGGTCATCGAGGCCTATTTGCGAAACGAGCTGCCGCCGCATATCGCCGACGAGGAAGAGGATTTATTTCCCTGTCTGGAGCGGCGGAGCCCGGGCGACAACGAGACAAAACAGATCCTGGCCACCTTGCATCAGGAGCATGAGGAAGACTTTGCCTTGCTGCCGCCGCTTATTGACGGCCATGCCGATTTGCTGGCCGGCCGACCGGTGGCCGAACGGGAGCTGTTTGAAACCTCCGTCGTCCGCTTCGTGGAAACCCAGCGGCGCCACGTTATCTGGGAAAATAATATTGTTCTGCCCCTGGCCCGGCGACGGCTTAGTGCCGAGGACATGGAAAAAATCGGCCGTGACATGGCGGCCCGCCGGGGTCTTGAATACCCGGCCTAATAGTTCGTTTACGGTCGCAAGGCTATATAATTGCAGTAATGAACCAGCCCCTTCCTGAAAATGGCGCATCCAAAGGTGTAATCGGCCGATTCCTGCGGCTGTTTGTGCCTATTGCCATTATCTGTGTTGGCGGGGCGATCATCCTGTTTCGTTCGGAACTGGACACCGACCTGACAAAAATCCGCGCTTCAGAAACCATGTCCGTGCAACTGGGCGTCAGCTCGATTAGCCGCGCGGTGCAAACAATAACCAGGGATACAGCCTATCTGGCGGCCCAGGGACGATTGTTGGACGAGCTGTCGAATTCACGGGTAGAGGCCGATGGCTATCTTGCCGCGGACTGGCTGACTTTTTCCCGAACCAAGAGGATTTATGATCAAATCCGCTTGCTTGATGCGACCGGCCAGGAACGTGAACGGGTGAACTTCAACGGCGGATACCCGGCTAGCGTCGCAAAAGAGAAACTGCAGAATAAGGGCAAGCGCTACTATTTTACCGATACGATTAAGTTGAGCCGGGGCGAGTTCTTTATCTCACCGCTTGATCTAAACATCGAAGGCGGCAGGGTGGAGACACCGATCAAGCCAACGATACGTATTGGCACCCCTGTTTTTGACCGACGGGGACGGAAGAGCGGCATCGTCCTGCTGAATTATTATGGCGACAGAATGCTCGGCGAATTTGGCCGCACCATGGGCGCGAATAAAGCCAGGGCCTGGCTGCTGAATAATCAGGGGTTCTGGCTGAAGGGGCCGTCTGATGATCTGGAATGGGGTTTCATGCACCAGCGGCCAGATGCATCCATGGCGCATCGCTATCCGGAGGCATGGCAACGGATACTTGCGGCCGATCAAGGGCAGTTCGAGAACGAGCAAGGCCTCTGGACTTTCGCCACCGCTGTCCCATTGATTGAGGGGCAAAAGACCTCATCCGGTACCCATGAAGCCTTTGCCCCCAGCAGATCCGAATTGGAAAGCCGCGACTATTTCTGGAAGGCGGTGCTGTTGCTGCCGCGGGAGGCCTATCGCGGCAGCATGTGGCAGACCGGCGTCAACATATTGGCGGCGGCGGCCATTCTGCTTGCCGGCCTGTTCATCGGCTGCTGGCGTTTGGCCAGCGCCTGGGTCCGTCAGGAGCAGGCCGAGGCGGAGGTGCGCCGGGTCAACCAAGGCCTGGAAGTCATGGTGGACGCGCGGACGGAGGAACTGCGGACAAAGAACGATGAGCTGGAAAGCCTGATCTATGTGGTTTCCCACGACCTTCGTGCGCCCATCCTCAAGTTCCAGGAATTCAGCGCCTTGTTCGAAAAACTGGTCCGCAACGTCGAGGAGCGCCTGAAGGCAGGCGAACCATCAGTCCAGGAACTGGAAACGATTGCCGCGCAGCTCGGCGGACAGATCCCCGCCTCATTGACGACGATGCTCGAAAATACTGACCGGATGTATCCGCTGGTCAATGGCTTGCACCATATCTCGCGTGCCAATCGAGCCATCCTCGACATTCAGCCCCTGGACATAAACGCCATGCTGTCGAAAATCGCCGCAAAGCTGGACACCGAGCTAAGGGCTACGGGCGGTACGATTGAAATTGCTGATCTGCCCGATTGCATGGGCGATGCGGCGCATCTGGAGGTGGTTTTCACCAACCTTCTCGGCAATGCGATTAAATACCGCCATCCCGACCGTCCCCCCGCCGTGCGGATCTCAGGCGAGATGACAGACGGCCGCGCGGTCTATGAGATTTCCGACAATGGGGTGGGTTTCGCCGCCGAGCATTGCCAACATGTTTGGGATCTGTTTTACCGCCGGGTGCTGATGGGCGAAACAGAAGGCCAGGGCCTTGATCTGACCCTGGTCCGGCGTATCGTCGAGCGCCATCACGGACGTATATCCCTGGAATCCGAAGAAGGCGTCGGCAGCCAGTTCACGGTCGCCCTGCCCCTCGCGGCACAGGGCGAAACAGCTACAGAATAAACTTCGACAGATCAGCGTTTTTAGCCAAGTCGCCCATATTGTCGCGCACGTATGCGGCATCAATGGTCACGGTTTCGCCGGGCCGGTCCGTGGCGGTGAAGCTGATTTCGTCCAGCACGCGCTCCAAAATCGTGTGCAGGCGCCTGGCGCCGATATTCTCCACGTTCTGGTTGACCTCCGCCGCGACGGCGGCGATTTCGTCGATGGCGTCATCGGCGAATTCCAGGGTCACGCCCTCGGTATCCATCAGGGCGACATACTGCTTGATCAACGAAGCTTCCGGTTCCAGCAGGATGCGCTTGAAGTCATCCGCGCCCAGGGCCGACAGCTCGACCCTAATCGGCAGGCGGCCCTGTAACTCGGGCAGCAGATCCGACGGCTTGGCCAGATGGAAGGCGCCGGAAGCAATGAACAGGACATGGTCGGTCTTGATGGCGCCGTACTTGGTGGACACGGTGGTGCCTTCCAACAGGGGCAACAGATCCCGCTGCACGCCTTCGCGGCTGACATCGCCGCCAGAGCGTTCCGAGCGCGCGGTGACCTTGTCAATCTCGTCCAGGAAGACGATGCCGTTTTCCTCCACCGCCTGTAAGGCATCGCGGACCAGGGCCTCTTCATCCAACAGCTTATCGGATTCCTCCGCCACCAAAACCTCATAGGATTCCGCCACCGTCAGACGCCGGCGTTTGGTGCGTTCGCCACCCAGGGCCTTGCCCAGCATATCGTTCAGGTTCAGCATGCCCATCTGGGCCCCGGGCATGCCCGGCACCTCGAACGTGGGCAAGCCGCCGCCGCCGGTATCGGCCAGGTCAAGTTCGACCTCTTTTTCCGCCAGCTCGCCTTCGCGCAGTTTCTTGCGAAAGGCATCGCGCGTGGACTCGGAGGCGGTATCGCCCACCAGAGCATCGAGCACCCGTTCTTCCGCCGCCAACTCTGCCTTGGCCTGCACGGTTTCACGGCGTTTATCACGCATCATGGTCAGGGCGATTTCCACCAGGTCGCGGACGATCTGTTCCACATCCCGGCCCACATAGCCGACTTCAGTGAACTTCGTGGCTTCAACCTTGACGAACGGTGCGCCGGCCAGCCGCGCCAGACGGCGGGCAATCTCGGTCTTGCCGACGCCGGTAGGGCCGATCATCAGAATATTCTTCGGCATTACCTCTTCGCGCATATTGCCTTCCAGCTGCATCCGCCGCCAGCGGTTGCGCAGGGCAATGGCAACGGCGCGTTTGGCATCGTTCTGGCCGACGATAAAACGGTCGAGTTCGGAAACTATTTCCCGAGGGCTGAATTCTGTCATGTGTCGCTTTCGGGACTTAGGGATTCCACGGTAACGTTTTCATTGGTGTAGACGCAGATGCCGGCGGCGATCTGCATGGCGCGGCGGGCAATGTCCTCCGACCCCATATCGTTCCGGTCGATCAAGGCGCGGGCCGCCGCCAGGGCGTAGGAGCCGCCCGAGCCAATGCCGATCAGGCCGTCCTCGGGCTCCAGCACATCGCCGGTGCCGGTCAGGACCAGCGAAGTATCCACATCCGCCACTGCCATCATCGCCTCCAAACGGCGCAGGTAACGGTCGGTGCGCCAGTCCTTGGCCATTTCCACGGCTGCCCGGGTCAGATTGCCGGGATGTTGTTCCAGCTTACCCTCCAGGCGCTCGAACAAGGTAAAGGCGTCCGCCGTGGCGCCGGCAAAGCCCGCGACGATCTTGCCGCCCGTGCCCAGGCGCCGCACTTTGCGGGCATTGGCCTTGATCACGGTCTGGCCCAGACTGACCTGGCCATCGCCGGCCATGACCACCGTATCACCCTTGCGGACGCACAAAATCGTCGTGCCGTACCAGGTTTTGTCGTTCGAATGATCCACGTGCTTTTTATCCTTTGTGTCAGGCCCTTCATGTATGGCGAAAACCGCAGCTAATCAAGGCTCACGAATTCCAGGCGTGAGAAAATCAAGGTTAACGAACACAGGCTGGCGATTGCCGCGCGGTGCTGTTATACCGCGCTGTATATAGAGCGCCCCGGAAATGACTTCCGGCGGCATAGTGGGAGCAAGGGCCATGCGCCAGGCCAAGGTGGAACGCAATACCAAGGAAACCCGGATCACCGTCGAGGTGAACCTGGACGGTACGGGCAGCTATGACGTGCAGACAGGATTGGGCTTTCTTGATCATATGCTGGAGCAGCTGTCGCGCCACAGCCTGATCGATCTGACGGTCCGGGCCAATGGCGATTTGCACATTGACGGCCACCACACCACCGAGGACACCGGCCTGGCCATTGGCGAGGCGATCCGCCAGGCCTTGGGCGAGCGTACGGGCATTGTCCGCTATGGCAACGCCATAGTGCCCATGGACGAGACCTTGACCCGGGTGGCGCTGGATCTGTCGGATCGGCCCTATTTGATTTGGAAGGTTGCCTTCAATCGTCCGAAACTGGGCGATATGGACACGGAACTGTTCCGTGAATGGTTCCAGGCCATCAGCCAGGCCGCCGGCATCACCCTGCATGTGGAAGTGCTGTATGGCGAGAACAATCACCACATGATCGAAAGCTGTTTCAAGGCCCTGGCCCGCAGCCTGCGCCAGGCGGTGGAAATCGACCCCCGCCGGGCCGATGCCGTGCCCTCGACCAAGGGCGTCCTGGGCGGCAGCCTTTAAAGAGGGCTATTGATGCGCCTCTATACGGTTCAGCATCGGTCCGCCGGTGATAGCGCGCAAGATCCGGACGTGGTCCTGATCAAGGAAGGCTTTTGCTGGCCGGCCTTGTTCGTCCCGTTTCTGTGGCTGCTGTACCGTGGGCAATTCTGGGGCCTTGTGGCCTATCTGGGACTGACTGCCGGCTTGTCCGCCGTGGCTTATGGCGCCGGCCTGAACGAGATCGCCGTGCTGTTGCTCTCGGCGGTGCTGTCATTGCTGGTGGCCGCGCAGGCCAACGATTGGCGCCGCTGGCGGTTAAGCGCCAAGGGCTATGAACTGGTAACTGTGGTTGCCGCCGGCAGTTTGCGCCAGGCGGAGGAGATATTTTTTCACCACCGTTGGCAAAACCCCAATGCCGCGCCGACGGCGGCGCCGGTTCCTCTGCCCGCAAGCGCCCTGACCCCGTTCGCCACGCCCTTTGATCCTGTCTGATTGAGTTTGAGAACATCCATGCGTATCGCAATTGTCGACTATGGCTCCGGCAATCTCCGCTCCGCCGCCAAGGCGTTCGAACGCGCCGGCGAGGACCATGACGGCGCGGTCGAAGTCGTGGTGACTTCCAGGGCCGATGTCGTCGCCGCCGCCGACCGGGTGGTGCTGCCAGGCGTCGGCGCCTTTGCCGATTGCCGGGCTGGTCTTGGCGCGGTTGACGGCATGGTCGAGGCGTTGCAGGAATTCGTCCACCAAAGCGGCCGGCCGTTTCTGGGCATCTGCGTCGGTATGCAATTGCTGGCCGACCGCGGCCTGGAACATGGCGAGCATGCCGGCCTGGGTTGGATCAGCGGCGAGGTTAGCGCCATCGAGCCTGGTGATCCCCGCATGAAGGTGCCGCACATGGGCTGGAACGCCCTGCGCATCAAGGAAACGCCGCCAACGCTGTTCGATGGGATTGATCCAGGCGCGCATGTCTATTTCGTTCATTCCTATGGCTTCGTGCCCTCGGAACAGGGCTGCATTCTGGCCGAGGTAGACTATGGCCCGCCCATTGTAGCCGCCATTCGCAAGGACAATATCGCCGGCACGCAATTCCATCCGGAGAAAAGCCAGGCCGTGGGCCTGCGCTTCATCGCCAACTTCCTTTCCTGGTCACCTTGAATGGTCACCCTAATGAGACGCGTAAAATGAATTTGTATCCCGCCATTGACCTGAAAGACGGCGACTGCGTGCGGTTGCTGCGCGGTGAAATGGATGCCGCGACGGTCTTTAACAATGACCCAGCCGCCCAGGCGAAATCGTTTCAGGATGCGGGCTGCCAGTGGCTGCATCTGGTGGACCTGAACGGCGCCATTGAGGGCCGGCCCGTCAACGGCGAGGCGGTGGCCGCGATCCTTGATGCCCTGACCATCCCCGTGCAACTGGGCGGCGGCATCCGGGACGAGGCAACGGCATTGGCCTGGCTGGAAGCCGGCATCCGCCGCGTCATCATCGGCACCCTGGCGCTGCGCGAACCGGACCTGGTGGCCGATCTATGCCGCCGCCATCCGGGCCGCGTCGCCATCGGCATTGATGGCCGGGACGGCCGCGTCGCGGTCGAAGGCTGGGTCGAACAATCGGACAGGCCGTTGATTGATCTGGCCCGCCATTTCGAAGGTGCCGGCGCCGCCGCCATTATTTACACCGACATTGACCGCGACGGCGCCATGCAGGGCCATAATGTCGCCGCGACATCTGCATTGGCGACGGGCATCTCCACGCCGGTCATTGCCTCGGGCGGTGTGACTAACCTGGATGATCTACATGCCCTGCGCGCCGCCGCCGCAACAGGCATCGAAGGCGTGATCGTCGGCCGGGCGCTCTATGATGGCGCCTTTGATGTCGCCGCTGCCCTAGCGGCTTTGTCCGGCGAAGGGGCCTAGGCATGCTGACCAAGCGGGTTATTCCCTGTCTCGACGTCAAGGATGGCCGGGTGGTCAAAGGCGTCAACTTCGTCGATCTGGTCGATGCGGGCGATCCGGTGGAGCAGGCCAAAATTTACGACAAGGCTGGCGCCGACGAGTTGACATTTCTGGACATTACCGCATCATCGGACAACCGGGACATCATCTATGACGTGGTCAGCGCCACGGCGGAACATTGCTTCATGCCATTGACAGTGGGCGGCGGCGTCCGGGTGGTCGAAGACGTGCGCAAGCTACTCCTGGCCGGCGCCGATAAGGTTTCCATTAACACAGCCGCCGTCAACCGGCCTGAATTCGTCGGCGAGGCTGCGCTGAAATTCGGCAACCAATGCATCGTCGTCGCGATCGATGCCAAGCGCGACGGCCACGGCGGCTTTGAAGTCTTCACCCACGGCGGGCGCAACCCCACGGGGATCGAGGTGATCGGCTGGGCCCGGCGCATGGTGGAGCTTGGCGCGGGAGAAATTCTGCTCACCTCAATGGACCGGGACGGCACCAAGTCCGGCTTCGACGTGGAACTGACCCGCGCCGTGGCCGATGCTATCTCCGTGCCGGTCATCGCCTCGGGCGGGGTGGGTACCTTGGATCATATGGTGGATGGTATCGAAAGCGGCCACGCGGATGCGGTACTGGCCGCCTCGATCTTCCATTTTGGCGAATATTCTATTACGGAAGCGAAACAGGCCATGCGGGCAGCGGGATTGCCCGTGCGGCTGGAATCGCAACCGAATTCGTAAGATGCCGACCCTGTACTTATTGCGCCATGGCAACGCCGGTTTCGGCGGCCCGGGGCAACAGGATCGGGAGCGCGCGTTGAATCCGGCGGGACGGCAGGCCACCACCTTGGTGGGGCGGTATTTGGCGCGATTGCCGGCGCGGCTCGATCGGGTCCTCTGTTCCGCCGCCGAGCGAACGCGGCAGACCTGGGCCCTAGTAGCGGCCGAACTGGACAATCCACCCGAGGCGGAATTCGACGAAGCGCTTTATCTTTGTTCCGGAGCCGCTCTGCGGCAACTGGTCGGCGAGCTACCAGAGACGGCGGAAAGCGTCATGATCATCGGTCATAATCCAGGACTGCACGAAACCGCGTTGTTTTATAGCGGCGCCGGCGGTGGTGATGTGATAGGTCAGTTGCTGCTGGATTTCCCCCCCGCCGGCCTTGTCGCCCTGGAATTTGATCAACCCTGGGCGGCGGCATCCCAGCAGGCAGGACATTTGCAGTTTGTTATCTCGCCCAAAGACCTAACTGAGATCTAACTTCAATCCAACGAAAGCTTCCATGATGTCAGAGCAAGAAACAGCGGACCCGGTACGGGGCAGTGAAATCCTCGACCAGCTCTATACGGTCATAGAGCAACGGCGCGGCGCCGATCCGTCCGATTCCTGGACCGCCAAGCTGTTGCACAAAGGTGTGCCCAAGATCTGTCAAAAAGTCGGCGAGGAAGCGACCGAAGTCGTGGTCGCCGCCCTGGCGGAAAGCCGGGAAGAGCTGTTGGAGGAAAGCGCCGATCTGCTGTATCACCTGCTTGTCCTATTGGCCGCCAAGGGCGTACAGCCGGATGAAGTCTATGAGGTGCTGCGCCGCCGCCGCATTGAAATGGACATCAAGAAAAAGAAGCAAAAGAAGCTCGAAAAAAAATAATTTGAAATCAATTC
>CAYWYB010000079.1:0-5102 GCA_964462145.1 uncultured Rhodospirillaceae bacterium | reverse complement strand
ATTCGGGGTAAATGACACGCCATGGCCTATGACCAGAACAATATCTTCGCCCGCATCCTGCGCGGCGAGATTCCCTGCAAGAAAGTGCACGAGAACGAGCACGCCCTGGCCTTTCACGATATCAACCCGCAGATGCCCGTGCATGTTCTGGTGATCCCGAAAGGCCCCTACACCAATCTGGCCGAATTCAATGCCGGCGCGACGGTGGAGGAAATGGGCGCCTTCATGCGGGCGGTGGCGGAAACCGCCAAGATCGTCGACGTGGAGGAGTCAGGCTATCGCCTTGTCGCCAACAATGGCGAGGACGCGCACCAGGAAGTGCCGCATTTCCACATGCATATCTTTGGCGGCCGGCGCATCATGGGCCGGATGATCAAAGCGCAGGACTAGGCCCGCCGAAAATTAGGGCGCGCCCTGGTCCGAGTGGAATTGCCTTCGAATGAGGCAATTCCGCTAAATTCCCACAACCAGTATTGACTTGTTCCCTTCCTGCAACAGTTTTTCCGACAACATTTATGGTAGTTCGATTTCATAACATGAATTACCATAATCCTTGGGAGAAATTGGGGAAGGTGTCGTTGTTATGTCATTCCAACAAGGCTCCGACGATGCGACGGTCGCCGGCTCGCATGCGGGCGGACTAGCCGGTTCACGCCTTGATAAAATTTTCAAGCGTGGCGATGGCGTGACAAAGGGCTTGCATCTTCAATTTATCCTCTTCGTCAGTTTCGTGTTGATCTCCGCCCTACCGGTCGTCCTGCTTTCAATCTGGGATCAGCATGCCGCCTTGCGTGATGAGTATGACTCGGTCAACGAAAAGCACCTGATCATTGCAAAAAACCTGAGCGGCGTGTTCGAGCGTTATGTGGGTGACGTAAAGGAAGGGTTTCGCTTTGCCGTCCTCGGCGCGGACAACAGCGAACCAAGCGAGGCATCACACCGTTTCCTAAAATCATTGAGTTTTTGTGATGTCAGCATTCTCGACGGCTCGAACGCCGTCATCCGCTCCTTAATGGCACCCCACGACAGCAAGCCCCCCTATCCCAGCCCGGAGGTTATTGCGCAGCTGCGCGGCGCGGTTGGCCCGGCGAACGGCGATATCTTTGTTTCCAATATTATCCAAGACCGTGGAGCGCCCTTGTTCTTTGTCGTCATGGCGCTGGACCATTCGAGGATTGCGATCGGCAGCCTGACGACCGATTATATTCGCAAGATCCAACGCCAGATCGGCTTTGGCGAACGCGGCCACTCCATGGTCGTCGATGCAAATGGTGTCGTCGTCGCCCATCCGAACGCGACATGGGAAGAAACGTCGAAGAATGCCTCCAGATTGTCAGTAGTCGGCGCCATGATGCGCGGGGAAACCGGCGTGTCAGAATTTTATTCGCCCGCCGTGAAGGCGAACATGATCGCGGGCCATACAGCGGTTCCAGGTGTGGGTTGGGGCGTGATGGTGCCGCAGCCGATCGAGGAACTTGAGAATCGGGCCAGTGATGGCCAGAAAACCGCAATCTTGATCACTCTGATTGGCATGCTGCTTGCCGCCATCTTCAGTTGGTGGCTGTCCCGCTTTCTCGCCAAACCGATCGTTACAATTGATGACGCCGCGGTCGCCGTGGCATCCGGCGAACTGCGGACCCAGGTCGAAGCCTTGCCGCACGGCAGCCCACGGGAGTTGCATAGCCTTTCGGCGGCGTTCAACGTCATGGTCAATCAGCTGCGCGAGCGCGAAGAACGGCTGCAAGCAACGAAAGATCAGGCGGTCGCCGCGGACCGGGCAAAAACAGTGTTTCTGGCCAACATGAGCCATGAGCTGCGAACGCCATTGAATGTAATCATCGGTTTTTCAGAGATGATCAATGCCGAGACTTATGGCCCCATTGGCACGCCGCAATATTCTGAATATGTCAGAGATATCAATAGTTCGGGCAATCATTTACTGCGTGTCATCAACGATGTGCTCGACATGTCAAAGATCGAGGCAGGTCACTTCAAGCCTTCGTATGGCCCGATTGACATGACTAAAATTGCCAAAACCTGCGTTTCTTTCTTTTCCGAAAGGGCGAATAAAGATCGTATCGAGCTGAAAGTTAGCGTCGGCGATAATTTACCAAAGATTTCCGCCGACGACAGGATGATTAGACAGATAGTCTTCAACCTACTTTCTAATGCGATTAAATTTACGCCCGAGGAGGGTGTCGTGGAACTGTTGATCGATGCCGATGCGAAAAGGGGATGCGTCATTCGAGTGCGGGACAACGGCATTGGCATGGATCCGGCCAAGCTGGACGTTGTCATGCAGCCCTTTGGCCAAGTCGACGCCGAGCTGGGCCGTAAGTACGAGGGCACCGGCCTGGGCCTGCCGCTTGTGAAATCCATGGTCGATATGCATGGCGGCACCCTCGATATCGATACGGCGCTGGAGCAGGGCACGACCGTCACCATTACACTGCCGCTCGGACAATTTGTTGGGAATGGTTAGGTTTGGCGCTTCCGGGACGGACTGCTTCCGCAAGGCGCCGAAGCTCGCGTGAAATTGGCCTTACCCAGCCTTGCCGCATCTGATTTCTCCGCCCTCGTTAAGAATAATGAAGCCTTATCGAGATAGGTTGGATTTCGCCCCTTCAGTAGATAGTTTTGTTAGCGCTTTTTGGGGGGTGGCGGTGTTTTCGTTTGTCGGCAACGAGGCTGGCTATGACGCTGTCGAGCGCGGGGGAATAGGGGTTGTACAATGCGTATTCTAGACATCCTGGAAAAAAAGGATGCCGCCGTCCATACGGTCCCGCGGGAGGCGACCGTCGGTGAAATCATCAAGCTGCTGGCAGATGAAGGCATTGGAACAGTGCTTGTAACGGAACAAGACAATAGCTTGGCGGGCATCATTTCCGAGCGCGACATAGTTAAACAACTCGCCCATCGCGGCGCCCTTGCGCTGAGCCAGAAGGCGGGGGAGATCATGACGATGCGGGTCTTCACCTGTGTCGAAACGAGCAGGGTGGGGGAGATTTTGCAGCAAATGAGCGCGCGCTCGATCCGCCATGTCCCGGTCGTTCACGACGGGGTCCCGGTCGGCATCGTCAGTACGCGCGATCTTTTGTATGCGCAAAGAAAAGTCTTGATCGAGGACAACAAGAAGCGACAACAAGTGTCTGATCTCATAATGATGTCACAGCTCGACTAAGCACGCCTGCCGGTCTTTGTCTCGGCACGGCGCTACGAGCCCTCGCTTGGCTGTTCATTCAATAAGCTGCACATTGATATGCACATCGTCCGAATATTGTTGCAATAACGGGCCTATCACTTCGCTGTAGGTGTCCGCGCCAGTGGTGGCGACCTCTTCGGTCAACATCACCTCCACATAGCGGCCAAAGGTCTGGTAGTCCGCGCTGCCCTGCACGCCCAATGCGGCGCAATCCAGCACGGCAACCTTAACAACCCGGCGTTTGATGTCGGACGAGGCGCTGGCGGTTGGCACGCCGGAGGCAGGAACGATGTTGCTGGGCGAGATCACTTCGTCGTAGCCCGATGGCATGGTGATGCCGCTGGTCGGGTAGATGGTTTTGTTTTCGTTGCGGTAAAAGGTTTCGCCCAACTCGTAAAGATAAACCTGATAGCGGGTGTAATCGGCCAGATCCACCGGCGGGGTATCGGAGGGATGGTTCGTTGTCCAATAACTAACCGGATCCCAAGTGCCATTGCCCAGGACGGTGCTGCCCGTCATGTCGGTATCGCGGGGATAATCCATCACGTTCTGGGCCGGCATTTTGGGATTCTGATTGCCCGCATCCATACGCGCGTTGATACCGTTACGGGCCTGCTGGGTCTGTCCGCCAGGCGATTTCGTAACGGAGGAGGTGTAGCAAAGGCCAGGGTCGTCGGCCAAGGCGTTGGCAACGCTGGCGGCACCGCAATTTCCCGAAGAGGGGCATAACAGTCCGAATTGCCCGGGCGCCAAAGTGCTGCCGCCGGGGCCGATTTTGGTCAATAACTGCCGGCCGGCATTGTCCGGATCCAGCAGGTTATCGGCCGCGCCGCCGGTTTCGGCCGGATTGCAGGCAAAAAAGGGCGGCGCGGCACAGGTGATGGTAACGATGCCGGCCATTGCCGTGGCCTCCAAGGTAAATTGTTCCGCGATACCGCCGTTGGAAATCGCGTCGAACACAGGCGCCAGAAATATTGATATGGTGCGCGGCGCAAGGGTGATTTCGGCATAGGTTGCCTCGCTGCTGGACGTCGTCGTGATTTTCGTGGGGTCGATATCATTATAGAAAACGATACTTTGCACCGAGAGAGCCCCGACAGTCTCCGACAAACTGGTATGGTTGGTTATGGCGTCGATGGCCGCCGCGGTGGCCCGGGCAATGGCGCCGGTCTGCCCGTCCAACTGTGCCGCCGCCGAGAGCGCCGCGGCATCGGCGGCATTCTGCATTTGCGAACGCAGCACAACGACCCGGCCAATATCCAGGCCAAGAACGCCGCTTGAAAGAGCCAATGTCCCGGCAAAGGCGGTATAAATCGCCGCCGCGCCGCGCTGGTCCCGCGAGAAGTTTGTGATGATAATACAGATGCCCGCCCACAAATAAGCGAGAATCCCGTGCCCTGGATTCTTGTTTAATTTTATCATTGCTCATACTTATTGTGTTTAGTGGTTAGCAAAAATAGAATTTCTATTCTTGCCAATTTCAATAAATGATCGCAAAAATTTTACCCGATCGCAGTGAGTTTCATCACATATGACATGATTTGGTATAAATTTAAGTATAGTTAATTTTTATTATCTATAATTTGTTTATGAATACTGGCGCGCGCCTCAGAAAGCTTTGGCGACGGCGCCTGTCCCGAAAATTCAGAACCGAGGCTATTACTGCTCCTTGGTATAATTCAGCGGCTGGCTTCGAAGCCGCCTAGAAAGGCCAGCAGGTTATCGGCCATTTCGTCGCACAGATAACCGCCTTCCTGTACGATCAGGCTGGGCAGGCCCAGGGCGCCGATGGCGCCGCCCATGCGGCTGAAACCATTGGTGGTGATGGACAGAATGCCCAAGGGATCATTTTCCTGAGTATCCAGGCCCAGAGAGACCAGCAGATAATCCGGCGCGAAAT
>CAYWYB010000078.1:0-17625 GCA_964462145.1 uncultured Rhodospirillaceae bacterium | reverse complement strand
CGGCGCTTCGATGAATATCGAAAATGATCTAATCGTTGGGCGCGGCGGGTATCCGGCCCGGTACCAGGCGCACCTTGCGCGGCCCGGCCAGCCACATGGCGGCGATGGAGATCAGGCAGACCACCATGGCCAGGGCGAAGGCCCGGTCATAGTTGCCCTGAATGTCAAACGAAAGGCCGGTCAACCATGGACCTAGCGCGGCGCCGGCGGAGGCGGCGGTAGCCATGGTGCCGAAGATCAGGCCGTATTGCTTGCCCGCGAACAGATCCGCGGGCGTCGCCGCGAATACGGTCGAGGTGCCATAGCCCAGGAAGCCCTGCAGGGCGACCATCACATACATCAGCCAATCCTGAGGCCATTGCCGCAGCACGTAAAGGCAGCCATAGGTGCCCAGAAAACCCAGCAGCGCCAGGGTATAGGCCCATTCCCGCCCCATGCGGTCGGAAAGGTGGCCGACCATGATCTGACCCACGACCCCGGCCAGGCCCACCAGACCAAGCGCCAGGGCGGCTTCCTCCGCCGAGATGCCGACGTCGATCAGATAGCGGGTCTGGTGCACCTGCACCGCGTACCAGACGTACAGCGCGCCGATGAAGGACGCCATCATCCACCAAAACCGCCCCGTGCGAATGGCCAGCGGCAGGGTCCATTCCGTTTCGCACCAGGCCCGGTCAACGATGGTTCGGTCAACCACCGCGCCGGTTTCCTGCGCCGTGGCACTTGGTGCTTCGTCGCCGTCCGGCAGCAGGCCCATATCTTCCGGCTTGTGCCGTTGGAACAACGCATTCAAGGGCACGACCACGGCCAGAATGATAAAGGCCAGGACCCAGCAGCTTTGCCGCCAGCCGACGGTACTGATGGTATGCTGCATCCAGGGCAATATGGTGACCGAGCCAATGCCGACGCCGGCAAAGGCCAGGCCAAGGGCCAGGCCACGGCGCCGGTTAAACCAGTTCGGCAGGAACAGCGTATGGCCGATATAGCTCATGAAGATGGAACCACCGACCACCAGGACGCCAAGGGTCAGATAAAAGTGCCAGGGTTCGGTGCCATAGGTGGCGGCCATCAACCCGACGCTGACCAGGACCGCGCCGGTGGGCAAGACCACGCGCGGTCCGACCCGGTCCATCATCATGCCGATCAGCGGCGTAATCAGGGCGGAGACCACGAAGCCGATGGAAAAGGTCGCCGCAAGGCTGCCCCGGCTCCAACCGAACTCATCCAGAATAGGCGGGAACAGCAAGGAAAAGGCGGTGCGCGAGTTCACCCCGATGGCCAAGGTGATAAAGGCGATCACCATCACCACCCAGCCATAAAAGAACGGCAAGCGTGGCTTGCCGTGAGGTGCCGTCGAAGGCGTTACGTTAGGTACTGTCATGGCGCTGAGAATACCATAGAGGTGGGGCCGCGGCGTAAGTTTCAATTGAGCCTGGCTCAGGTTACTGGGCGGGCGGCATCTCGTCGAATTGGGGCAGATCGCCGGTGATCTCGTACCAGGGCGCCTTGAAACCGGTGAATATGTGATCCTCCGCGCCCCGGCCCGGATCATCGTCCAGGGCACCCAGAGGTATGGCGACGTTGCCGGCTTCCCGCGGCAGACTCGGCATGCCGGCGCCACAGACCCGGCAAAAAGTCTGGGCAAAAGAATTTGCTTCCGGCACTTTGTATCTGATCAGCAGGTCTTCGCCTCTCAAGAACCGCAAGCCGTCGATGGAGACAAAGCCGTTGGTGGTGTGCGCCGCCGCCCGCGCCTTGCGGCAGCGGCTGCAATGGCAATTGTGCACCACCTTGAATGGCTCGTTGATTTCAAAGGCGACGCCGCCGCACAGGCATGAGCCATGTAGTATCCCCGAAGTTGCGCTGCCTCCCGCCGGCGGCGCCACCTCCGCCAGGTCGCTATTGCTGGGATAGGTGTCGTAGCGGGGCAGCGTGTCGGTGATCGCGTGCCAGGGCGCTTTGGAGGCGGTAAAGATATGCATGCCGGGGCGGATGCCGGGATCGTCGTCAAGGCAGCCGGCGGGAACCGCCACCCTGCCGTCGCCCACGGCCATGGGCACGACCGAGCCGCAAGTGGCGCAAAAGGATCGGCTGAAACCAGGCGAGGATTCGTAATGCCGTACGGTTTCAACGCCCACGGCCAGGCGGTAATCATCCAGCTGGACTGAAAGATAGGTGGCGAACGGCGCGCCATGGGCCTTGCGGCAGATGCTGCAATGACAATGGCTCATATGATCAACCGGGCCATGAATTTCCCAGTGTACCGTTCCGCACAGACAGCTTCCCCTGATCATTCCTTCACTCCCCTCATTTCTGCCTATGGCATTTCCAGTGCCCGCGCCACGGTGCGGCGGTGTTCCGCCGAGGTGCCCAGGCGCATGCTCCAGGCCGCTGCCCGGCGGTACCAGAGCTGCTGGTCGTATTCATAAACCTGGGCATAGCCGCCGTGGATCTGATTGGCCTCGCGCAGCACCATCTGACAGCGTTCGTTGGTGAATGATTTTGCCGCCGCCGCCGCCAGGGTCGCGTCCATGCCTTGGGCGATATGCCAGGCGGCTTCCCGGGTCAGTAATTCGGCGCCGTCGACCCAAGTGATCATATCGGCGCAGGTATGCTGGATCGCTTGGAACGAACCAATGGGATGGCCAAAGGCGATGCGCTCCTTGGCGTAATCAAAGGCCCGTTCGGCGGCCTGGCGAGTGGCGCCCACGATCATGGCGCAGTTCAGTACCATGGCCCGCTCCAGCATGGGCCGGGCAAGATCCCAGCCGTCGTCGACCCGCCCAACCAGGGCATCGCCGTCAACATAGACGTTGTCGAATTGGATCTGGGACTGATGATCGCCGCCAAGGGTGCGCTGGGTGGTCGACGATATTCCCGCCGCGCCGGGCTCCACCAACAGCAAGGTGATGCCATCGCCGCCGGTTTGCGTGCTATCCGTGCGCGCGGCCACCAGGCAATAGTCGGCGATTTCAAAGGCCTCGACCATTTGCTTTGTGCCGTTGAGGCGCCAGCCGTTGCCGTCGGCGACTGCGTTTAGGGTGACCACTTCCGGTCCGATATTCGGCAGCCGCTCGTCCCAGGCCCAGGTCAGCAGGCTTTCGCCCAGACAGGCATCGCTGATCAGGGATTCCGCCAATGCCCCGCAATCACCCCGCGCCACAGCCTCGGCCAATGTCAGTGCCGCGACCATATGCGGATGCAGGGGCACCGGGGCCAGGGCACGGCCCGCTTCCTCGAACAACAGCGTCAGCTGCGTAAAAGGCGCCTCGCCGCCGCCATAGGCCGCCGGCAGGGCAAGTCCCAGCCAGCCAAGCTCGGCCAGCTGCCGCCACAATTCCGGGTCGGTCCGCGACCCGTCATCCTCGATTCCGCGCACCCGCGCTATATCGCATTCAGATTCAAAGAACCGCCGTACGCCGTTCCGGATCATTTCTTCGTCTTCGTTCAGCAATACGTCCATTGCGAATTACTCTCTGGGCAAATCAAGGCCGCGCCGGGCAATGGCAGTGCGCATGACCTGGGTGCTGCCGTGGCCGAAGGTGGAGACCATGGCGTTGACGTACTGGCGGGGAAAGTTGCCGCCGTCGGGCGCGCCTTCGCCATCCCACAGCTGGTGATAGGCACCGAGGATTTGGCTTGCTGCCTCTGTTGTGCGCACCTGAAATTCCGGGCCCCAGATTTTTTCCGACGAGATTTCGTAAGGCGGATTCTGGCCGCGCCGCACCATGGACAGGCTGCGCATGGTGAACAGCCTGGCGACCTGGGCCTCGCAATACAGTTCGGCGATCTTGTCCTGGGTCACCGGGTCCTTGGCGATATCGCGGCCAAGATCGTCGGTTTGCAGATATTTCAGCAGATCCTCGAACGGTGAGACATAGATGCAATAACGCCGCGCACCCGCCCGGCCCAGGTTGAGGGCGGAGGCACCGATATTCCAGCCGCCGTTTTTCTCTCCCAGCATGGCGTCCTTGGGCACCCGCACGTCCTCGAGAAAGACCTCGTTGGTGCGTCCGCCCGGCAGGGTCCACAGGGGCCGCACGGTGATGCCGGGGGTATCCATGGGGACGAGAAAGATGGAAATGCCTTTGTGTTTCGGCGCATCCGGATCGGTGCGGGCCATGAGGTAAATATGCGAGGACGACTCGGCGCGGGTGGTGAAGACCTTTTGGCCGTTGATGAGGTAGCCGTCGTCATCTTCCACCGCCCGTGTTTTCAGAGAGGCCAGATCGGTGCCGCCGCTGGGTTCACTATAGCCAAGGGCGAAGGTCACTTCGCCCCTGACCAGACGGGGCAGGAAATATTTCTTCTGGGCTTCCGTGCCGGCCTTCATGATCGCGGGGGCCTGTTCGATAAAATTGCCAAGATTGAGCGGCACGCGGGCGCGGGCGAGCTCTTCCTCGAATATATATTGATCGATGATATCGGCATCGCGGCCGCCGTATTCCTTGGGCCAGCTCATGCCGATCCAGCCGCGGTCGCCAATTTTCAGGATAAGCTCCTTCGTCAGGGGACCGATGCCGGCACCGCGCGCGCCGTCTTTCATCTCCTGCACGATTTCGGGCGACACATTCTCGGCAATGAATGCCCTTATTTCGGCCCGAAACCGTTCGTTCTCCTCGCTAAAGCCAAAATCCATGACAACTGTCCTCCGCGCGGCGTAATCAATTGAACCCGGATATTCAGGATAGCGCGCTTGCGGCCCCGGCCATAGGGTTTGTACCCTTACGGCCAACAATTGTTAGCTGGAGGAATTCGCGATGTCTGCCCTACGGACCCCCATTTGCGATCTCTTGAATATCGAGTACCCGGTGTTTCAGGCCGGCATGGGCTGGGTTGCCCGGGCCGATCTTGCCGCCGCCGTGTCCGCCGCCGGCGGCCTCGGCTGCATCGGCGCCGGTTCAACCACGGACGCGGACGAACTGCGCGCCGAAATCCGCAGCGTCCGGGCCCAGACCGATAAACCGTTCGCGGTGGATATCCTGTTTGCTACCGTTGCCTCGAAGGTGGACGAAGCGGTGCGCTACACGGACAAGGTCATGGCCATGGTCGATGTGGTATTTGAGGAGCGGGTGCCGGTTCTAATTTCTGGTCTGGGCAGTCCCCGGGATGCCGTTCCCAAAGCAAAGGAATTGGGTATTACCGTGATGTCCGTGGTCGGCGCCGTCCGCCATGCGGAAAAGGCGGTTGCTGACGGCGTCGATGCGGTCATAGCCTCGGGCTCGGACGGTGGCGGGCATGTGGGCTCCATCGGTACGGCGGCGCTGATCCCGGCGGTGGTCGACGCGGTCGATGTGCCGGTCCTTGCCGGCGGTGGGCTGGCGGATGGGCGCGGTCTGCTTGCCGCTCTATCGTTTGGTGCCCAGGGTGTGTGGATGGGCACCCGGTTCATCGCCACGCAAGAGGCGCGGGCGCATGAAAACTACAAACAAAAGATCACCGAGACGGATACCGCCGGCACCGTCGTGACGCGGGCACATAGCGGCAAGACCTGCCGCCTGATCCGCAATGGCTTTACCGACAGTTGGGCCGGCCGCAAGGCGGAGATAGAACCCTACCCGTTGCAGGGCATGCATGTGGGCCATCCGGCATCGCAACGGGGCCGCATCGAGGGCGATGTTGAAAACGGCGTCCTGCCCGCCGGGCAAAGCAGCGGCCTGATTGATGGGGTGCCAGTCGCGGGCGATGTGGTGCGGACCATCGTGGAAGAGGCGAATACGGTGCTGTCGAAGCTGACGGCGGCCTGAGAGAGGAAAAGACAATGACGGACTATTTGTTATTTGATGTCGAGGACGGCATCGCGACGTTGACCATGAACCGGCTCGAAAAGCTGAATGCCTTCACCGGCGAAATGCTGCATGCCATGGTCGCGGCACTTGATGAATGCGATGCGCGGGATGACGTCCGTGCCGTGATCCTGACGGGTGCGGGCCGCGGCTTTTGTTCAGGCGGCGATATCGGCGGCATGGGGGAGGCGCATGACAGCCGGCCCCATATCACGAAAACCCGGATCTGGGGCGAGATCCAGGCCTTTCCCAAGCGCGCGGCGCGCTTTGAAAAACCGTTGCTGGCCGCCGTAAACGGCGCGGCGATTGGCGGTGGCATGGATTTGGCTCTGGCCTGCGATATTCGGATCGCCGGGGAAAGCGCCAAATTTGCCGAGACCTATGCCAAGATTGGCCTGCTGCCGGGCGGCGGCGGCGCCTATTTCCTGCCCCGCCTGGTCGGCAAGGCGCGGGCGTTGGAACTGTTATGGACGGCGGATTTCATTGATGCGGCGGCGGCCCTGGAAATCGGTCTGGTCAATCACGTCTATCCGGATGATCAGTTGCTGGCGGAAACCACAAAGCTGGCCAAACGCATCGCGGCCATGCCGCCGCTGTCGATCCGACTGATCAAGCGCACGGTCAATCAAAGCCTGGAAACCGACATGGCGACAGCCTTTGATCTGGTCAGCTCCCACATCGCCATCGCACGGGCCGGCGAGGATCATCCTGAAGCCATTAAAGCCTTCAAGGAAAAGCGGCCGGGCGACTACAAAGGCTACTAGAAAACCAATTGAAAGGAACTGTGATGAACTTATCGGGAAAAGCCGGCATCGTGACGGGCGCCGGGCGCGGTATTGGACGTGATGTGGCGCTGTTGCTGGCCAGGGAAGGCGCGGACGTCATCGTCAATGACCCAGGCGTTGGCCGCGGCGGCGAGGATACGGATGAGAAACCGGCGGATGCCGTGGTTGCCGAGATCATGGCGGCCGGCGGCAAGGCAACAGCGAACTATGACTCGGTTGCCGATTACGCCAGCGCCGGGCGCATGGTCCAGCAATGCGTGGACAGTCACGGCAAGATCGATTTCCTGGTCAACGTGGCGGGCATGCTGCGCGAGCGGATGATCTGGAACATGACCGAGGAGGATTTTGACCAGGTCATTCTGGTGCATCTCAAAGGCCACTGGAACATGTGCCATCACGCGGTCAAGGTGATGCGCGGGGCCCGTTATGGCCGGATCGTGAATTTCTCCTCCGACGCCTTCAAGGGTTCCGTCGGGCAATGCAATTATGCCGCCGCCAAGGCCGGCATTATCGGTTTGACCCGCTCCATTGCGCGCGAGGCAGGCCGCTACGGCATCACCGCCAATGCCCTCTGCCCCCTGGCGGCAACGCGGATGACGGTCAACGACGCGGTTATCGCGGGCTGGAAGCGGCGCCTTGATGCCGGTTTGCTGACCCAGGCGCAGTACGAAAGCCGCATGGCCATGCCCGGTCCTGAATATGTCGCGCCCATGGTGGGGTATCTCTGCACAGAGGAGTCCCGTGATGTTAACGGCCAGCTGTTTCATGCCGAGCGATCCCGCATCCACACCTACTATTTCGGCGAGGAAGCCCGCTCGATCTTCAAGCACACCGAAGATGGCATGTTCAGCGTTGACGAGTTGATCGAGACGGTGCCGGCGTCCCTGATGGAAGGCATCCCCAACCTTGCTCCGGCGGAGGAGGCATAGCCCGGAAGGGCGTCAATTCAGACCTCCGAATAGCCGGAGCCTTTGCTGTCGATGCCGCGCCCGCCCGGGTCTTCGATCCAGCCGAATTCGCCCAGGATCAGCTGGCTGTAAGTCACCCGGCCATTGATCTTCGCCGCTTCTTCGCTGGCCAATAACAAGGCGGCGCGGGCCATGTAGTCTGGTGCCTCGCCCCTTGGATCATCCATACCGTCGACCAGATGGTGATAGACGGTTCCCGGCGTCGGCACGACTTTCGATGGCGAAACGCAGGATATGGCGATGTTGCCCTGGGCCGCGACTTCTTCCGCCAGCCCTTGGGTAAAGCGCTCCAACGCGGCCTTGGTGGCGCCATACATGGTGTTGCCCCGAGGTGCGGGATTGTCATAGGGCCCGCGGCCTGGGCCGATCGCCGCGCCGGAGCCGATATTGACGATGGCGCCGCCGCGGTTGCCTTCATTCATGTCCGGCAGCACCGCCTTGGCCAATATAAAGGGCGCATGCACATTGACCGCGAACGAACGCACCCAGTGATTGGTGGCAAAGCCGCCGATCGGCATGAAATAGCTCAACGCGGCGTTATTGACGAGAATATCGATGGGCCCGAAGGCATCGCGGGCGCCTTCGACAAGGGCCAGACAGTCACTTTCGGAGGAGACATCGGCGGCGAAGGCCTTGGCGCGGCCGCCCGCTTCCTCGATCGTCGCCACCGTACGGCCCAACGAGCCTTCCAGGTTATGATCGCCCTCGTTCAAGGTGCGTGCGGCACAGGCCACCGAAGCGCCTTCCGAAGCAAACAGTTCCGCGATGGCCTGGCCGATGCCCCGGCTGGCACCGGTCACGATGGCTGTTTTGCCGTCCAATTTACCCATGATTTTGTCCTCGATTACAAAAGCCCACGTCACGGGGCGTCCTCAATTTATTGTCCGGGACCTGCACCGGGCTGTCAAACGCCCTGAAAGCTTGCCGCAAGGCAGATAATCCGTTGGACAGAATACCTAAATGACTTATGTTGCGGGGTGTAGTCGCGAATCATTCTCAACAAGCTCGGGTCGCAACAAACCCATGGGCGCCTTGTTGGAATGAAAGGCGGGGGCGCTTAAATTAGACCTTCGAAACATAAGATTTGAGATGGGAAACTGATGATGCGGGTATTATTGGTCGTGTATGATAACGGCGCTTATATGCACCATTTTCCCATGGGGCTCGGCTATATCGCGGCCATCCTGGAACGAGAAGGCTATGAGGTCGAAGTCTATAGCCAGGATATGCATCATTACCCGGATGAGCACCTGACGGAATTTCTGAATGCCAACCATTTTGACGTGGTCTGCATCTCTCTGATCGCTGGATACTATCAATATCAACGGCTTGTCGGGTTGTCGAAAGCCATCAACGATGCCAAGGACCGGCCTTTCTATATTCTGGGCGGCTATGGCCCGACGCCGGAGCCTGAATACTTCATGCAGGTTTCGGGCGCCGACTGCATTGTCATGGGCGAGGGCGAGGAAACAGCGGTCGAATTGTTCGATGCCATCGCCAACAAACGGCCCCTGAGCCTGATTTCCGGCATCGCTTATAACGATGGCGGCAAGTGCGTGATCAATCCCCGCCGCGGCGTGGTGGAGGATCTGGACAGCATTCCCTGGCCCGCCTATCACCTGTTTCCTATGCAATATTACCGTCTGTTGAAGCGGCCCGGCCAGCCGGATACCGAGTTCACCCTGCCCATGATGTCGGCACGGGGCTGTACTTTCAAATGTACCTTCTGCTATCGCATGGACCCTGGCTACCGGGCCCGTTCGGGCGAGGATTTGCTGGCGGAGATCGAGTTCCTTTACAAGGAATATGGCGTCACGCGCATTTCGTTCATGGACGATCTGATGATGACGTCCATTGCCCATACGGAGGAGATCTGCAACGCCTTCGAAAAGGCCAATCTGCCCGTCACCTGGGATTGTAACGGCCGTCTGAACTATTGCACGCCCGAGCTGTTGGCGCACATGAAACGGGCCGGCTGTGTCTTCATCAACTATGGCATCGAGGCCATGGATGACAATGTTCTCAAGCTGATGAAAAAGGGCCTGCGCACGGATCAGGTGGTCAAGGGCGTGGAATGGACGCTTGAGGCCGGCATCAGCCCCGGCCTGAACATGCTGTTCGGCAATCTTGGCGATACCAAGGAAACCCTGCAAAAGCCCGTGGATTTTCTGATCAAATATGATGATCAGGCACAGCGCCGCACGATCCGTCCGGTGACGCCCTATCCCGGCTCGCCGCTTTACCACATGGCGATCGATCAAGGGTTATTGGAAGGCCCGGCCGATTTTTACGAGCGAAAACATCTGAATTCGGATCTTCTGTGCTGCAACTTCACGGAACTGACCGATGACGAGGTCTATGCCTGCCTGGAAGATGCCAACAAGCAGCTGGCCGAGAATTTCTTCAACAGCAACCGCGACAAGGCGATGGCGCAGATCGAGTATCTGTACCGCGAAAAAGACACCACCTTCCGCGGCTTCCGCCAGGGTGCCATGTCGCAAGGTAAATCCAAGCCCGCCGCCGCCCTCACATTCGGCGCCGTCTCCGATTCCATGTAGGCTTCTGTGTAGATGGTGTAATCCACGGTTTCACGATCCCGCTGCCTCGGTTATTTTGAAGCGCGATTCACCAATGGCAGAAATTGGGATCTGATGCCCCTTACCATCGTCACCTATCATTTCGTGCGGGATCTGCAAAACAGCCGGTATCCGGCTATCAAAGGCAGGGATCTTGCGGAATTCAGGCAGCAAATTGACTATTTCGGGCGTCATTATGAAGTTGTCGCCACCGATCAGGTCATTGCCGCCTTTAAGGGCGATACGGTCCTGCCGGACAACGCCGTCTGGCTGACCTTCGATGACGGCTATTTGGATCACTATACCAATGTCCTGCCGCTGTTGTTTGAGCGCAAGATGCATGGCGCCTTTTTTCCAGCCGTCAACGCGGTCGTGAAGGGTGAATTGCTGGACGTCAACAAGGCGCATTTTATTCGTGCGGCGGAAACCGATCCCAATGTCATCATCAAGGAGATCAAGTCGTTCATTGACGCGCGCAGTGGCCAGGATGGCATCGAGCCCTTTGATGTGTACTGGAAACAACATGGAAAGCCGGTGCGCTATGACACGGCTGAAATTTGGTTC
Organism: uncultured Rhodospirillaceae bacterium; assembly: GCA_964462145.1. GTDB lineage: Bacteria > Pseudomonadota > Alphaproteobacteria. Next base: position 6,949 of record CAYWYB010000078.1, on the reverse strand, counting down.
ATCAAGCAGGTGCTGCAACAGGCGCTGCCGGATGCCAGCAGAAAAATCCTTATCGACGAGCTGTTTCAGACCTTTGTATCGGTCGATCAAAAGGCCTTTGCCGGCGAGCTTTACGCCTCTGAAGACCAACTGCGCATGATGGTCCAATGCGGCATGTACATCGGCGGCCATGGCGCGAAACATTACCGGCTGAACCTGCTTAGCACCGAGGAACAGGAACAAGAGGTCGCAGCTACCCTGGCGTTTCTAAGCAGCCTTGGTGCGCGGACCGAAGAATGGGTGATGTGTTATCCTTACGGCGCCTCGGATATGGGCGTCCGCGCGGTTGTGGGCCGGCATGGTTGCGCGTTAGGCCTGACCATCGATGAAGGCACGGTAGATCCCACACGGGACGATCCGTTGAATTTGCCGCGCCTCGATACAATTGAGCTGCCGATCGCTTAGGGCCTTGCATCCTCATGGGCAAAAGCCTAAACGATCATTATCGGATCATGGGAAATAACGACAGATGAACCTTATTTCAGGCTTTCACATTGTCCGCCGCCGCATCGTTGGGATGGCGACGAAGCCGGGCATGTTCGGCGTCATGACCTCGAAATATCTGTTGGTCCTGGCTGCCCGCAATGACTATCCCAGATTGGCCGCCTGGCTGCTGGCCTGGCAGGTGCAAACCGTCTTTGAGGCCAAGGCACCGGGAAAGCCAGTCATCGCACTTACCCTGCCCAAAAGCGGCTTCGCGGAAGATGTGCAAAACAGCATCGCCATGGACGGCCGCTTCAAGGTTCTGCGCCTGCACCGCAAGGCTTTGAAGGTTATTGCCAACTACTTCTTCGGCGACTTGGTGGACGATAACAATTACCGCCAGGACGATGCCGCGATCACGGCCCGAAAGCAGGCCTACCGGAATTTCATGATTGGGGTTTGCCGCCATTTGGTGCCGCGCCTCGAACTCGACGTCGCCTTGACCGCCAATTTCAGTTTCTATGCCGAACAGGAATTCGCCGCCGCCTTGGGTCATTTCGATATTCCCGTCGTGGCCATGCATAAGGAGTGCATCAAAACGCCGGGTGTGGAGCCGTTTTACGAGGAGACTTACCGGGAGCGGAAGATGCCGTTCCAGGGCCGGCTGATCACGACCTATAACGAGATCGAGCGGCGCATCGAAATCAATGCCGGCGTCGCCCCCGCCGATCGTATCGTCGCAACCGGCGCGCCGAGGCTGGACCGATTTCACCAATACCGCCGCGAACATGCCGGCCAGGATCAGTCCCTTGATGGCCGGCCCACGGTTTTGTTCATGTCCTTCAACGACAGGACCGGTTGCCCGGTTCTTGGCCGCCGTGGTGATGACCGCTTTGAGGCTCTGGACCCGGAGTTGGAGAAGATCAACTTTTCCAACCTGTCACGCAATTGCATCCGCGCCATGATCCGTCTCGCCCGGGAAAATCCCGAAATCCATGTCATCATCAAGTCCAAGAACCATGTGTTGGCGGTGGATTCCCTAAACGAAGGTTTGGGGGAGGACTTTGGCCCGCCAGAGAACCTGGAAGTTTTGGTCGGCGGCAACTCCTTTGATCTGATCGTCGGATCCGATGTGCTCTGCACTATCAACAGCGGCTCTTTGTTTGAGGCCCTGGCGGCCAATGTGGACGTGGTCTCGCCCCATTTTGATGAAGCGGTGACCCCTCTGGCGTCGCCCTTCATGGTCGATCTGGGCGAGGCGGCGGGACGGGCCGATTCAGAGGATGAACTGGTCGCCATGTTGGCGGAAAAGGCGCTTGCGCGGCCGGCGAAATCCCGTGGCGCGGAACTGTCCGAAACCAGTTGTCTGGCCCTGGACCATTGGGTCAACAATTCCGATGGCAAGGCGGGTGAGCGGGTCAGCCGCGTGATCATGGAATTGGTCGAGGAACGGCGGCAACGGGCGGCGGCCAAGGATGCTGCCCAGACCGGCGAAGTTCAGACGGTTAATGGCTAAAGGGCCGGCGGTTGGAGCAATTTTCAATTAATCGGAGTCGTTTTCGCGACTTAGGTGATTGATTCAATTGCTCTTTTCTTAAGAGTCCGAGCATGTTTCGAAGAAACATGCTCTAGGCGGTCTTCGCCACTTCCAGGTTCAGCTCTTCGATCATCTGGTCGCGCATGACGAATTTCTGCACCTTGCCTGTGACGGTCATGGGGAATTCGTCAACGAACTTGATATAGCGCGGTACTTTGTAATGGGCGATCTGGCCGCGGCAGAATTCCTTGATTTCGTCTTCGTCCGCCGTTTCGCCCTCGCGCAGGACGATCCAGGCGCATAGCTCTTCGCCGAATCTCTGGTCGGGCACGCCGATCACCTGCACATCCTGGATCTTGTCGTGGCGGTAGAGATATTCCTCGATCTCGCGCGGGTAGACGTTTTCGCCGCCCCGGATCACCATGTCCTTGATGCGGCCAACCACGTTGCCATAGCCGTATTCGTCCATGGTGCCCAGGTCGCCCGTATGCATCCAGCCCGCCGCGTCAATGGACTCGGCGGTGCGTTCCTCGTCATCCCAATAGCCCAGCATGACGTTATAGCCTCGGGTCAGGATCTCGCCAGTCTCGCCCGGCGCCACGATGCGGCCATCGGAATCGACGATCTTGCTTTCCACATGCGGCAGCGAGCGGCCCACGGTGCCCACCTTGCGCTCCAATTCATCGTCCACCGCCGTCTGGAAACTGACAGGCGAGGTTTCCGTCATGCCGTAGGCGATGGTGACTTCGGTCATGTTCATTTTATCCACCACCTGCTTCATCACCTCGATGGGGCAGGGGGAGCCGGCCATGATACCGCTGCGCAGAGACGAAAGGTCGTAGCTGTCAAACTCAGCATGATCCAGGGCGGCGATAAACATGGTCGGCACGCCATAGAGAATGGTGCAGCGCTCTTCCTGAACCGCGTCCAGCACTTCCGTGGGATCAAAGCCCTCGCCGGGATAGACCATGGTGGCGCCGTGGGTGATGCAGGCCAGATTGCCCATCACCATGCCGAAACAGTGATACAGAGGCACCGGTATACCCAGCCGGTCGCCTTCGACCATGCTGACGCCCTCGCCCACGAAATAGCCGTTGTTGAGGATGTTGTGATGGGTCAGCGTGGCGCCCTTGGGAAAACCAGTGGTGCCGGAGGTGAACTGAATATTGATCGGGTCGTCAAACTGCAATTGCCCCGCCAGTTCGTCCAGCCGTTCCCGATGACTGCTGCCGCCCAACACGGCAATATCGGCGAAATTGTACATACCCGGCGTGACCTCATCGCCCATGCGGATCACGATGCGCAGGTCGGGCAGTTTTTCCGACTGCAACTGGCCCAATTCAGCATTGTCGATTTCCGGCGCCAGGGTACGGACCATTTCAACATAGTCCGAGGTCTTGAAGCTGGGCGAAATAATCAGCGCCTTGCACTGCACCTTGTTCAGGGCATATTCCAGCTCCGACAGGCGATAGGCGGGATTGATGTTGACCAAAATCAGGCCGGCCTTGGCGGTGGCGAACTGGCTGACCGCCCATTCGGCGGTATTCTGCGACCAGATGCCGATCCGCTCGCCTGGCTCCAGGCCCAAGGCCACTAAGCCGGCGGCAAATGCATCCACGGCTTCTTTCAGCTGGGCGAATGTCCAACGCACGTTCTGATGGCGCACCACCAGTGCTTCCCGGTCGGCCCAGCGGGCGGCGGCATTATCGAAATGCGCGCCGATGGTCTCGCCAATCAGCGGCACCGCATTGGCCCCGTGGGTATAACTCTGCGTCAGCTTTTCCATCACACGTCTCCCGTTTGCCGCCGTCATTCCCGCGAAAGCGGGAATCCATGCATCTGCTGTCAGGGCAGCCGTATTCGAAAGCCAGTGTCGTCCTGGAAATGGATTCCCGCTTTCGCGGGAATGACGATAAAGCCGCGCCTTCTTGGCAACCCGTTAGGTCGCGGAGTTTGGCACGTTACGGCCTCTCTGTCAGCCCGCGGCCTTTGCCATGACGGTCGCCATGCGCCGCGAAAACGCAGCTGCGTCCGGCAGGGCCTCGCCCTCGATAATGCGGGCCTGATCCAGTAACAGAAATGCCAGATCGGCCAGATCGTCCGCCGCGCCGCCCTTGGTGGCGGCACTGGCCATGTTCTTGATCAGGTCGTGCTTGGGGTTGATCTCCAGAATCCGCACGGAATCCGTGTTCAGCTGGTTGTGCGCCTTCAACATCCGCTCCAGGCGCATGTCCATATCGCCGTCATCGGCAACCAGACAAACGGCGCTGTCGGTCAGGCGGTCCGTGGTGCGCACATCCTTCACCGTTTCGCCCAGGGTCTGCTTGATCAGGGCGATCAATGTGGCCAGTTCACTGTCGCCGGCGGCCTCGCTCTCGTCCTCATCATCCTTGGCCGGTTCCTCACCCAGATTGGATAGATCCGTGGCGCCGCGGGTGGCCGATGTCAGGGCATGGCCTTCGTATTCAAACACCGCCGAAAGCCAGAAATCATCGACCGGGTCGGACAGCAGCAAGACCTCGACCCCACGGGCACGGAAGCCTTCCAGGTGCGGGCTGGTCTCCAGCGTCTGCTGGTCATCGCCGGTAATGTAGTAAATCGCCTCCTGCCCCTCTTTCATGCGGGCGACATAGTCCTTCAGGCTGACCAGATCCTCGCCGGCGGTGGAGCGGAAACGCACCAGCTCCAGCAAATCGGCCTGGCGCTCCTGGTCTTCGTACAGGCCTTCTTTCAGTACGGAGCCGAAATTTTCCCAGAATTCAGCGTATTTTTCAGGTTCCTTTTCGGCCCTCTTGCCCAGTTCCGTGAGTACGCGGCGGGTCACCGCCTGGTTCATATGGCGTATCAACGGGCTGTTCTGCAGCATCTCGCGGGAGATGTTCAGGGGCAGATCCTCGCTGTCGACGATGCCGCGCAGAAAGCGCAGATACGAGGGGATCAGACCTTCCGCCTCGTCCGTGATGAAGACCCGGCGTACGTATAGCTTCACCGCGTGCCGGCGGGCGGGGTCGAACAGATCGAACGGCCGCCGCGTCGGTACGAACAGCAGGCCGGTATATTCGATCTTGCCCTCGGCCTTGTAATGGATGTTCAGCCATGGATCGTCCATGGCGTGGCCGACGTGGTGATAAAACTCGGTATATTGCTCGTCGGTGATTTCGCTTTTCGGCCGGCTCCAGATGGCGGAGGCTTCGTTTGCGGCGGTTTCCTCGCCATCATCTATGGTCAGCAAAATTGGCAGCGCGATGTGGTCGGAATATTTCTTCACCACGCCCTGCAGCTTGTGTTCGTCCAGCCACTCGTCCTCGTCCGCCTTCAGGTGGATCAGAATGGTGGTGCCCCGGCCATCGCGCTCTGCTTCGTTGATGGTGAACTCGCCCAGTCCGTCGGAGGTCCAGACCCAGGCGGCATCGTCACCGGCCCGGCACGAAGTCACCTCGACCTTATCCGCGATCATGAAGACGGAATAGAAGCCGACACCGAACTGGCCGATCATCTGCATATCCTCGGCCTGATCGCCGCTCATGTTTTCCATGAAAGCGGAAGTGCCCGAGCGCGCGATGGTGCCCAGGTCCGAAATCAGGCCGTCCCGGTCCATGCCGATGCCGTTGTCGGACAGGGACAGGGTGCGGGCTTCCTTATCGACCTTGATCTGGACCTTGAAGTCAGGGTCGTCGCCCAGGATGTCCGGCTCGGTGATGGAGAGATAGCGGGCCTTGTCGCAGGCGTCCGAGGCATTGGAAATCAGTTCCCGCAGGAAGACTTCCTTATCGGAATAAACCGAATTGACCATCAGGCGCAAAAGCTGCGCCACCTCGGTCTGGAAGGAGAGTGTTTCCTCGCTCATAACGGATCGTCCTTATTCTTTGCTGCTGTCTTTGTCTTCGATCATCAGATCGTCGGCCGCGGTCATGAAATCCTTGGCCTTGTATTCCGGCAGAATGTAGGCCCAGGGGCTGTAGCGCTGATTTATTTCCGCGGCCTCCGCCTTGGCCTCGTCCGCGCTCTTCATGGTTTTTTTCTGCTTCTCCGTCAGTCCGTCCAGTTTGATGTCGGCGGCATCGAAACTAGCCGTGACGTGCAGCCAGTTGCCGTCCTTGCGCTTTAATACCAATAGTTTCAGGGTGACGCCGTCAAAGGTCTTGAACACAGCCTGATGGGCTTTGGCAAAATCGATTTTGTCGGCCCGGCGCACATCCTCGAAACTCAGGAAGCCCAGAGCCGAGCCCAGGGAGTTGCCGATGGTATCGCCCATTGACTTCTTGCCGGGCGGGATATCGGCAATCTTGAAATCCCGTGCATCCGGGTCGGTGCGAAAAACGCCAACCTTGCTGCCGTCCGGCTGGATGGTGGTGGCGGCGCGCACCCGTTTGCGGGCGATCATGGGCATGCTGCTATCCAGCCAACCGTTGATGCTTTCCAAAACCTCGACCCGGCCCGATGCCAGGTAAGTCTGCGCGTCTTGCTGGCGGCGGACGTAATAGATGCCGTCGTCATTCTCTGTCGGGGCGACCTTGGTTTTGCCAACAATGATGGCCGCGACGGTCTCGTTGCCATCGTCGCCCAGGGTAATGGCGGTGCCGCGCCCGCCGTCCTTTGGCGCTTTCAGGAACAGCTTGTGATGCAGTGCCGGCTTGGCGGTCTTGGCTTCCAACAGGCGCATTTGGGCGATCCCGACCACGGCCTGTTTGATGGTTGCGAATTGCACCGGATAGCCGTCACGTTCCTCCACCTGCCATTTATCACCTGCCTTGCGGCGAATGGTAAAAGCCAGCTTTGGCGTATGAATGTTGATACGGGTGATATCGTTGACCTGATCCACAAGGTTTGGGAACAGGCTGGCGGGCGGCGCGCTGGAGGCGGTGGCACGGCCCCGCTCCACGGTTGACCACATGGCGGCGCCGGCCGCTAGAACGGTGAGCGCCGTGAGAAGGACAAATGGCTTGGTTT
>CAYWYB010000077.1:0-17634 GCA_964462145.1 uncultured Rhodospirillaceae bacterium | reverse complement strand
TGACGTCAGGCATATTGGCCTTGACGTACAACGCCTCGGCCACGCCGTCGGCCGTCGCATGGCCCATGGTGCGGAAGACGTATTTCGGGTTCTTGTCAATTTCCTCGAAAATCCGTGGTGTGCCGCAGATCGGGAAGATGGTCAGCATCTTCGGTTCCTCGGCCACCGGCGTAATGGCGGCGCAAGTGCCTGAAGAAATATAGCCGACGAACAGGTCGACGCCCTGCTTCTGAACCTTGTTGCGGAACTCGGCGACCTGCTTCACGCCGCCCCCCGATTCGTCATAAATCACAGCCTTGATCTGACGACCGGCCAGGCCCTTGCCGCTTTTGTCGTAAGGCGCGGGCAGCGTGCCCTTGTTGATCGCCTCGATAATGACTTCGGCGCCGTTACGGGCGGGGACGCCAAATGCCGGCGCGCCGGCGCCGGTCAGAAATGTCGGAACCGCCATCACCACCTCGTCGGCGGCATTGGCGGGTGCGGCGAAACCCACCGCGGCGGCCATTCCGGTCGCCAACAGCGCGGCTTTGCCGGGCCCCATTTTTAGAATGTTCATTACATCAATCCTCCCTGATTGTTTGTCGTTTGCCGCCGCCGATCAGAGAAAACGATTTCCAAAATCGGTGGGTTGCAGACGAATAGAACTTAAGAACGGTTTTTATTACCGGTCCAGGGCGCATATTTCACGAAATAACCGTCTTTGCAAACACTATTGAAGGCTTTTCCCGGCTTTATTCCGGCGACCGGCGCCACGCCGCCGCAAAGGCTTGAAAACTCAACCGCCCGCCAGCCTCTACCGTCCTGCCATAGGCCCGGTTCAGGTCACGCTTGGCGGCTATTGCAGCCGCGATGGCGGCGGCCTGACCCGCCGGGATATCTAACTGATCATGTGCCAGCAGGGCCAGGATCTGCCCGTAGGCGGCCTCGGCCCGGCGCCAGGCATCCGCGCCATTGCTGGCGCTGTTCGGGCGCTGGACATAATGGGACAGGGGTTGGGGCAGCAGGGTCATGGCGGCAGCGCGGGCGATCATTTCCATGTTGAAGACCACATCCTCGGCAAAGCGCAGATCATCCTGGTAACCAGCGCCCGCCAGGTCCCGCCGGAACAAAGGAAAATGCGGCATGCCGCTGTTCAGCATTGCCAGGGCATCGATCCGCCGGGGCGTATCGGCGATCGGGTAGGCGGTGGCGATGACGCTGCCATCGGGCTGTACGGCACAGGTGTTGTCGCAGGCCAGGCCGGACGCCATGGCCAGCGGCAGCAGGGCCGCCAGCTTTTCCGGTAGCCAGATATCATCGCCGTCCAGAATCGTCAGGTAATCGCCGGCGGCGGCGGCCATCGCGGCGTTGCGTGCCGCCGATGGACCGGAGCCGATGGCCGGCGTTCCCACCATGCGAATGCGCGCATCGTTGATGCCGTTGGCCTGGCACAGGGCGAGATAGTCGCCGCCGCAGTCGGCGGCAATGATCAACTCCCACTCCGCATGGCTTTGTGCCCGCACACTATTTATGGCCGCCAGGATGGTGGCTTCGGAATGGTAGGCGGCCATCAGGATCGAGATCAGAGCCATTGCCTTCCAGCTTTATAAAGGGCCGTGTTTGCTCTATAACAATGGCATGGAAAACAGGCTCGCGAACATCGCTATTATTGGCGGCGGCGCTTTTTTCGGCGTGATCCTGGTTGCGGGGACAACCGGAGCGTTGACCCCTGTCTGGTCGTTCTTCATGGACGGCCTGATCCAACATTTCCTTTCCATGCAATGGTCCCGTTTTAGCTGCTTTTAGACAGCAGCATCCCAACGGCAATAAATACGGGCAGTGTGGCGGGGGTTTATACCAATGAGCAGCAATAGAGACCTATATAGGTCTCTATTGCTGCTCATTGGTATTAGCTGCGCGCTTTGTCTGTGCGGCATCAAGGCCCATATCTAGACTTATGTGCTTGTAACGAGAAGGTTCGGCCATGCGTCTTTGTAATATTCACGCTGAAGGTCTCAGATTCGCCGTTGCCGCGTTCATACTGCTTGCCGGGCTGATTTGGCCAGGTTCAGGCAGCGCACAAGAGCGGGTCGTCCGCCTTGGACTTTCCGATGCCGGATACCCGCCATACCTAATGCAGCGGAGCGATTCCCTGTACGGCATTGTGGGCGATGTCTTCGTGACCGTCGCCACGAGTATGAATTATCGCGTTGAAATCATTGTTCTGCCAAAGAAACGCCTGGAATATCATGTCAAAAATGGGGAGATCGATGCCGTGGCGGGCGCATTGGAGTGGCGGGGCAGCGATGAAGGTCTTGTCTGGACTGATGGGATTATCCAGGTATCCGACAACGTAGTGTCGTCCAGGAAGAAACCAGCGGACGTCGCCAATGCCGCCGGCCTGGCGGGTAAGAACGTGGCATTGATGAATGGATATGGCTACCCGTCGCTTGATACCTCCATCAAAAGCGGGGAGATCCGCGTCACCCGCGTTCAAGAATTTTCCAGCCTTTTGCGAATGGTTGCGGCGGAGAGAGTTGATTATGGTGTTCTGGATAGGAATGTCGCCTATTGGGTCATTCGCGACCAGAAGCTTGATCTGACATCGAAATTGTATTTTTCGACACCTGGCTTTGACGAAGTCGCGTTCCGGATCATTTTTTATCCGACGAGGGATTGGGCATCCTTCGTGGTTTCGTTCAATTCAGCCTTGAAGACCTTCAAGAGAAGCGCCGGATGGGAAAATACCTTGAGTAAATACCGGTAATGGTTACTAACCGCCTGAAATTCTAGGTTCGTCCTAAACACCACCCATGGCCTGCCAGGGCCAGCCAGCCGGTCAGGAAAGCCAGGCCACCTGCGGGCGCCAGCCAGCCAAAAATGGCCACGCCCGTAAACGACATCAGATACAGCCCGCCGCAGAACAATATGCTGCCCAGGGCGAAGCCGATGGCGGCGACACGCAACCACGCCGTCGGCTTTGCCGCCGCCAAAGCCGCCGTGCCCAGCAGCGCCAGGGCATGCCAGATCTGGTAGCGCACGGCGGTATGGATACGGACCAGATCCTCCGCCGCCAGAAATTCCTTCAGATCATGGGCCGCGCCAGCGGCGATAAACACCGCCAGGGCAGCCGAGAGGCCGGCAAAACAAAGGGGCCAGCGTGGCGTGGCGGCGGTCATGGCAGTGGTCATGGTAGGGGCTCGTAAACGGCGTTGATGGGCACGGATGCGACAGAGGCATTGTTCGGCATGGCGATCACGGTGGCGACAATATCGGCGATGGTTTCGGGCTGGGTCGCCGACTCCGCCGTGAAGCCCTGGGGCATCATGTCTGTGTTGACCGGGCCTGGTGCCACCGCCGTAACCCGGATGCCGTCATCCCAGAAATGGGCCCGGGCGGCGGAACTCAGGCCCATGGCGGCAAATTTCGACATGGCATAACCGGGCGAACCGCGCTTGAAACGCATGCCGGCCAGGGAGGTAACCGTGACAATGCGCCCGCTGCCCGCCGCCTTCAAATGGGGCAGGGCGGCGCGGATCAAACGATAGGGCGCCTTCAGGTTAACCTCCAGCATGCGGTCCAGATCCGCCTCGTCGCCATCCTCGAAGCCGAATGCCGCCGCGATGCCGGCGTTGTTGATCAGGCCGTCAATGCGGCCGAATTTGGCCACGGTGGCATCGGCCCAGGCTTGTGGCGAGGTGGGATCGAAGGCGTCAAAGGCTTGCTGGTGGCAATCGTCGCCGGCTGCAATCGCGATGTCATCGGGCGCTCGGGCGCCGAGGCTGAGGCAGTAGCCGTCCTGGTGCAGGCGTGCGGCAATGGCAGCGCCAATGCCGCGATTGGCGCCCGAAACCATGATGACGCGGCCCTTTGGGTCCAGGCGGCCTGGGCTGGATGCTGACATTATTTCGTCCTCTTCTATATGGCTTTCTTACGGCAGGGCATCGAACAGGCAGTTGATCGGCACTGTGGCGACGGAGGCATTGTTGGGCAGGGCCAGAACCATGGCCACCACATCGGCGACAGTCTCCGGCGTGGTAATATCCTCCCGCTTCAGGGGGCCCAGGTCGGTGATGATGTCCGTATCCACGGGGCCCGGCGCCACCGCCGTAACCCGGATGCCGTCATCCCAAAACTGCGCCCGCGCGGCGGAGTTCAAGCCGTTGGCGGCGAACTTGGACATGGCATAACCGGCCGAGCCCATTTTATAGCGGATGCCGGACAGCGAGGTGACGTTGATGATGCGCCCGCTACCGGCTGCCTTCAAATGGGGCAGCGTGGCCCTGATCAATCGATAGGGCGCCTTCAGGTTAACCTCCAGCATGCGGTCCAGTTTCGCCTCGTCACCGCTGCCGAAACCGAATGCTTCGGAGATGCCGGCATTGTTGATCAGGCCGTCGATGCGGCCAAACCTGGCAAAAGTGGCATCGGCCCAGGCCTGGGGCGATTCGGGATCGAACGCATCGAATGCGTGGCAGAGGCAGCCCTCATCCGCCTGTTCAGCCATGCTTTCGGGCGCGCGGGCGCCCAGGCTGAGGCTATAGCCGTCCTGGCGCAGGCGTTCGGCGATGGCGGCGCCAATGCCGCGATTGGCACCGGAAAGCATGATGACGCGGCCCTTTGGGTCCAGGCGGCCTGGGTTGGATGTACTCATGGTCTCACTCCAAATCTGTACTATCGTCGCGGCGATAGTATTGCACCCTGGCGCCGTCGATCCTATAAGATCGCCTTTTGATGAATGAATTAACTTCGAACGATCTGCCTTTCCGCCATCTCCTTGGTATCGAGGGGCTGTCCCCCGACGATATCACCGAGATCCTTGATCTGTCCGACCAATACGTGGCGCAAAACCGCCAGGTCGATAAAAAGCGTTCGATCCTGGGTGGTCGAACCCAGATCAATCTGTTTTTTGAAACCTCCACCCGTACCAGAACCTCGTTCGAGCTGGCCGGTAAGCGCCTTGGCGCCGATGTCATAAATATGTCGGCCACGGCCTCGGCCATCAAAAAAGGCGAGACTCTTATTGATACGGCGGCGACCCTGAACGCCATGCACCCAGATGCCCTGGTGGTGCGTCACCCGCATTCCGGCGCCGTCGCCCTGTTAAGCCAAAAGATGGATTGCAGCGTCATCAACGCCGGCGACGGCAGTCATGAACACCCCACCCAGGCCTTGCTGGACGCCCTGACCATCCGCCGCCGCCTCGGCCATCTGCATGGCCTGACCGTGGCGATCTGCGGCGATATCCTGCACTCCCGCGTGGCGCGCTCGAACATCATGCTGCTCTCCATCATGGGGGCCCATGTCCGTGCCATCGCCCCGCCCACATTGTTGCCCGGCGCGGTGGAGCGCATGGGGGTCGAGATCTTTCACAATATGGAAGAGGGTTTGGCGGACGCCGATATCGTGATGATGCTGCGTCTGCAGAACGAACGCATGAACGGTGCCTATGTGCCCTCGACCAGGGAGTATTACCACTTCTATGGCTTGGATCAGGGCAAGCTGTCCAAGGCCAAGCCGGAAGCCTTGATCATGCATCCCGGGCCGATGAACCGGGGCGTGGAAATCGATAGCGACCTGGCCGACGACATCAACCGCAGCGTGATCCGCGAGCAGGTGGAAATGGGCGTGGCGGTACGCATGGCGGTGCTGGATCTACTATCCCGGCGCAGCACGAACCAGCCGCCCGTCGGCCCGGAAGAGGCCGCGTCATGAGCACGGTAGCGTATATTAATGCCCGCCTGATTGACCCGGCCAGTGGTCTGGATGCCACCGGCGCGCTGTTGACCGAGGCTGGCCGGATCGCCGATTTGGGCCCCGATCTGTTCAACGAAGGTGTGCCTGACGGCGCGGAGGTGGTGGATTGCGCCGGTCGCGTGCTCTGCCCCGGCCTAATCGACATGCGCGTTTTCGTGGGCGAGCCGGGCGCCGAACACAAGGAAACCCTGGCTTCCGCCTCGGAAGCCGCCGCCGCCGGCGGTGTCACCTGCATCATTGTGCAGCCGAATACCGAGCCGGTGATCGACGACGTGGCCCTGGTCGAGTACGTCAAGCGCCAGGCCAGGGACAAGGCCTGCGTCCGAATCCATCCCATGGCCGCTATTACCCGGGGCTTGCAGGGTGAACAGATGGCGGAATTGGGTTTGCTGGCCGAGGCTGACGCGGTGGCCTTCACGGATGCGGACCGCGCCGTGGACAATGCCCAGGTGATGCGCCGGGTGCTCAGCTATGCCTCCGCCTTTGGCTTGTTGATCTGCCATTATCCCGAGGAACCGGCCCTGGCCCGCAGCGGCGTAATGAACGCGGGCGAGGTGGCCATGCGCCTAGGCCTGCCCGGTATTCCGACCCAGGCGGAAACCATCATGCTGGAACGGGATTTGCGCCTGGTCGAAATGACCGGAGGGCGCTATCACGCGGCTTGTCTGTCCACCGCCCAGGCGATCGAAGCCATGGCGCGGGGCAAGGCGCGGGGCCTGCCCGTATCGGCGGCGGCGGCGGTGCACAGCTTTGCCATGAACGAAATAGCTGTCGGGCAATACCGCACCTTCGCCAAGACCGCGCCGCCGTTGCGGGCGGAAGACGACCGCCTGGCCGTGGTCGCGGGCCTGGCGGACGGCACCATCGATGTGATCTGTTCCTGCCACGATCCACAGGATGCGGAATCCAAACGCCTGCCGTTCGAATTGGCGGCGGCCGGCATTATCGGCCTGGAAACCATGCTGCCCCTGGCGTTGGAGCTCTACCACAACAATGCCTTGGGGCTATCCGACCTGCTGGCCAAGATGACCGCCCGCCCGGCGGAGCTGTTGGGTCTGCGCGGCGGCAAGTTGGCGCCGGGCGCGCCGGCTGATCTGTTGATTTTCGATCCCGACAAGCCATGGCGTATCGACGAGGACAGCTTCCGTTCCAAGGCCAAGAACACCCCTTATCATAACCGCCCCGTACAGGGCCGGCCCTGGCGCACCATAGTGGATGGAAAGGTGGTATACTCCGATCCTGAGGGGGATTAGATGATGCCGACGCCATTGGGTGATTTTTCCTACATCTGGCCGTTTTGGGCCGCCGCCATGTTCGGCTATCTGCTGGGCTCCATTCCGTTCGGTTTGGTGCTGACCAGGCTGGCGGGCCATGGCGATGTACGCGATATCGGCTCTGGCAGTATCGGCGCCACCAATGTATTGCGCACCGGCAACAAGGGCATGGCCGCGCTCACGCTGTTATTGGATGCCGGCAAAGGTGTGGCGGCGGTATTGCTGGGCGCCATGTATGGGCCGGATACGGCGGTGCTGGCGGGCGGTGGCGCCTTCCTTGGCCATCTGTTTCCGGTCTGGCTGAAATTCAAGGGCGGCAAGGGCATGGCGACTTTTATCGGCGTGATGCTGGCGATCAACTGGCCCGCTGGTCTGCTGTGCTGCTTGACCTGGCTGACGATGGCCGCTCTGTTGCGCTACTCTTCGGTTGCCTCCCTGACCGCGGCCCTGGCGGGTCCTGGATACGCCTATTGGCTGGGTAATTGGCAGATCATGGAGCTGGCGGCCTTTATGACGGTGCTGGTCTTCATTCGTCATCATCAGAATATCCGCCGTCTCCTAGCCGGCGCCGAGCCCAAGATCGGCGCGAAAAAATAGACATAAACCGGTTTCTTTTCGCTACACTTTCCCCTTTAGGACGACGGGCTGATGGGGGAGCGGCATGGCGGACATTCAGGCGGGACGGCTCGGCGGATTGGAATTGGCCGAGAATTTCGCCGACGTGCATCGGCCCCTTAGTGGCGCCGAGGCGCTGACGGAAGCCAACCGCTGCCATTTCTGTTACGACGCGCCCTGCATCAATGCCTGCCCCACTGGCATCGATATCCCCGGCTTTATCCGCGCCATTGCCACGGGCAATGTGGATGGCGCCGCCATGACGATCCTGCAGGAGAATATTTTCGGCGGCAGCTGCGCCCGTGTCTGCCCGACCGAGATCCTGTGCCAGGGCGCCTGTGTGCGCAATGATCCGCCACTTGCCATCGGCCTGTTGCAGCGCCATGCCACCGATCATCTGGATCCAGGTGCGCCACACCCCTTTTTCCGCGCGCCGGACACCAGCCGCAAGGTGGCGGTGGTGGGTGCGGGGCCGGCGGGTTTGAGCTGCGCCCATGGCCTGGCCCGGCAAGGGCACGAGGTTGTTGTCTTTGAAGCCAGGGACAAACCCGGCGGGCTGAACGAATTTGGCATCGCCGCCTACAAACTGCCCGATGACTTCGCCCAGCGCGAGGTCGCATTCATCACCGCGATCGGCGGCATCGAAATCCGTTATGGCCAGAAGATCGAACTCGGCCAGCTGTGCCAGGATTTTGACGCAGTCTTCCTCGGGCTGGGCCAGGGCGGTGTTCGTAGCCTGGGCCTGCCGGGGGCGGATCTGGCGGGGGTACAGAATGCGGTCGACTATATCGCCGAGTTGCGGCAGGCGGACGATCTGGCCGGCCTGCCCGTGGGTGCCAGGGTCGTGGTGATCGGCGGCGGCAACACCGCCATCGACATCGCGGTGCAGAGCAAACGCCTGGGCGCCGAGGATGTCACCATCGCCTATCGGCGCGGCCCGGAACAGATGGGTGCGACCCATCACGAACAGGCTTTCGCCCAGATCAATGGCGTGCGGATCAAACATTGGCTGCGGCCGATACGCCTTGAGGGCGAGGCCGGCAGCGTGCGTGCGGCGGTTTTTGCCTCGGCCCAAACAGATGCCGAAACATCCATCCCCTGCGACATGGTTTTCAAGGCCGTGGGCCAGAGCTATCTGCCCATGGCGGATGATGGCCTGGCATTAACGGATGGGCGCATTGCGGTTGATGCGGATGGCCGGACCTCGTTGTCAGATGTCTGGGCCGGCGGCGACTGTGTGGCGGGCGAGGATCTGACCGTGCAAGCCGTGCAGGACGGCAAGCTTGCCGCCCGCGCCATTGATGCGTTCCTGCAAGAAAATCGGGGGAGCTAGACCATGGCCGATCTACGTTGTGATTTCGCCGGCATCAAATCGCCGAACCCGTTCTGGCTGGCCTCGGCCCCGCCCACGGACAAGGCCTATAACGTGGAACGTGCCTTCAAGGCGGGCTGGGGCGGCGCGGTGTGGAAGACCCTGGGAGAGGACCCGCCGGTAGTCAACACCACCTCGCGCTATGGCGCTGTCGCCGTCAATGGTCAGCGCATGGTGGGGTTCAATAATATCGAGCTGATCACCGACCGGCCTCTGGAGGTTAATCTGAGGGAGATCAAGCAGATCAAGCGCGATTGGCCGGACCGGGCCCTGCTGGTCTCGCTCATGGTGCCGTGCGAGGAGGCGCCGTGGCGCAAGATTCTGGCCGCCGTCGAAGATACCGGCGCTGACGGCGTGGAGCTGAATTTCGGCTGCCCCCACGGCATGTCCGAACGCGGCATGGGTTCCGCCGTCGGTCAGGTGCCCGAATATGTGGAAATGGTCACCCGCTGGTGCAAATCCATGACCCGAATGCCGGTCTTTGTGAAGCTGACGCCGAACGTGACCAATATCCTGGCCCCGGCACGGGCCGCCAAGGCCGGTGGGGCGGATGCGGTCTCGTTGATCAATACGGTGAATTCCATCATCTCGGTGGATCTGGACAACATGGCACCCACCCCGACGGTGGATGGCAAGGGCAGCCACGGCGGCTATTGCGGGCCGGCGGTGAAACCCATAGCCCTGCATCTGGTGGCGCAAATAGCGCGTGATCCCGAATGCGCCGGCATGGCCATATCGGGCATCGGCGGTATCGAGACTTGGCGCGACGGGGCCGAGTTCATCGCCCTGGGTTCACACGGCGTCCAGGTCTGCACCGGTGCGATGCATTATGGCTTTAAGATCATCGACGATATGATCGACGGCCTGGGCAACTGGATGGATGCCAAGGGTTATGACCGCCTGGCGGATTTTCATGGCGCGGCCCTGGCCAATCTGGTGGATTGGCAGGATCTGAACATAAATGCCGAACTGGTGGCGCGGATCGATCAGGACAGCTGCATCAAATGCGGCCTGTGCCATATCGCCTGCGAGGATACCGCACATCAGGCTATATCGGTGAGCGGACAGGGGCCCGACAGGCGCTTTCAGACCATTGATGCCGAATGCGTCGGTTGTAACCTCTGCGCCCATGTCTGCCCGGTGGAGGGCTGCATCACCATGGCCCCCGTGGACAATGGCAAGCCGTATTTGAACTGGACCCAGGACCCGCGAAACCCCCATGCGGCGGTTGCTGAATAGTTTGATTGCACGGCCCATGAGCGGCGGCTATGGTCCGGCCTCCTGGCGAGAGATTCGCCGTGGGCGAAATGAGTTTACTTGATATCGGGAGCATATTTGCATGGTCGAAGTGGGTGGTATCGCGGCGGATCGGTTGCGGCAGTTCATCGAGCGGGTGGAGCGGCTGGAAGAGGAAAAAGCAGCCCTCGCATCAGACGTGCGGGAGGTCTACGCCGAGGCCAAGGCAGTCGGTTTCGACCCCAAGATCATGCGCCAGATCGTCAAACTGCGGAAAATGGACACCGCCGATCAGCAGGAGATGGAAGCCCTAATCGATACCTACAAACATGCTCTGGGCATGGAATAGGCTGGACGCGCTAGGCTTTATCCGACACCGCCATCGACGCTGACGCCTTCTTCCAGCATCTCGGCAATCTGCGCCTCGGTGTAACCAGCTTCCTGTAGGATTTCCACGCTATGTTCGCCCAAGTTCGCGGGCAGGCGGCGGATATCGGCGGGAGTTTCGGAAAACGTCATGGGCGGCGAGGTCATTCTGATGCGGCCTTCGCTGGGATGATCGAAGGTCTGAAAAAATCCAACCGCCTGCATGTGTTCATCATCCGCAAGGTCGTCCAGGCTGGCCGCCTCGCCGTGGGGAATATCGGCCTCTTCCAGGGCAGCCAGCAAGTCCTTGGTCTTCCAATCCTTCACCAGATCCGCGACCATCTCGTATAGCTCGCCGATTTTTTCGCTGCGGATTTTCGGGTCGATGACGCGCGGGTCTTCCAGCATGTCTTCCCGCTTCGTCATGGTGAAAAACGCCTGCCATTGTTTGGTGTTGTAGGGCAGGGCACAGACATAGCCATCAGCCGTGGCATAGGGCCGGCGATATTCGACCATGGAACGCTCGTAACCCGCCGGGCCTAATGACGGTTCGAATGCCTGGCCCGAGTGATGCTCGATCAGGTTAAAGCCGACCATGGACTCGAACATCGGCACCTCGACCAACTGGCCCTTGCCGTTTTGCTGCCGGCTGAACAGTGCCGCCAGGGTAGCATGCGCGCCGATCTGGGAGCAGATCTTGTCGCAGACGGAGGCATTGACGAAGGTCGGCGGGCCGCTGCGCCCGCCCTGCATCGCCGCCATGCCCGAGACGCCTTGTATGATGTCGTCATAGGCCGGCCGCTTGGCATAGGGGCCTGACTGGCCGAAGCCCACCAGGGCGACATAGATGATGTTCGGGTTGACCGCGCGGCAGTCTTCATAGCCGAGCCCGAGGCGGTCCATGGCGGCGGGACGGACCGAACAGATCAACACGTCCATGCTCTCGACTAGTTTCAGGAAGGCTTCCCGCCCCCGCTCCGCCTTCAGGTCGAGAACGATGCTGCGTTTGTTCCTGTTCGCCATCAGGAAAAAATGCCCCATGCCCTCGTTACGGAACGGGTAAATGCCGCGGGTAATATCGCCGTCTTGCGCCTCGACCTTGATGATATCGGCGCCATAATCGCCCAAAATCTGGCAGGCATAGGGTCCGTAACCCACTGAAGTCACATCAAGTATCCGGACGCCGTCGAGTGGTCCCGCCATATTTTCTACCTCGCATGAAAAGTCGATGCATAGCTTACTATATCCCTGGCGGCAAAACTCAAGTCGCAAATGGGCCCCGTCCGTGTCAGGCTGGCGATCCCGGCCATCTTTGTTGTTGGAGTAGTCATGACGGATATCCCCCGTACGATTTTCGAGGCAGAGCACGAAATATTCCGTCAGACCGTGCGTCGCTTCTGCGAGGAGGAAATCGCGCCTGAACATGCCGCTTGGGAACAGGACGGCCATGTCAGCCGCGAGATTTGGAAAAAGGCGGGGGCGCTGGGCATGTTGTGCGCCAGCATGCCGGCGGAGTATGGCGGCGGCGGCGCGGACCGCCGCTACAGCATCATCATGATGGAGGAACTGGCCCGGATCGGTGCCTCCGGCCCAGGTTTTGGCAATCATTCGGAAATTACCGCGCCCTATATCAGCCGCTACGGCAGCGAAGCGCAGAAACGCAAATATCTGCCCGGCATGGCGGCGGGCGAGTTGATCGGCGCCATCGCCATGAGCGAGCCCGGCACCGGCAGCGATCTGAAGGCGGTCAAGACGACGGCCATCAGGGACGGTGATGACCTGATCATCAATGGTTCCAAAACATTTATATCGAACGGCTATTTGTCCGACGTGGTCGTCCTGGTGGCAAAGACCGATCCGGACGCGGGCACGAAAGGTATCAGCCTGATCACCGTGGATGCGGGAACGGAGGGCTTCCGCAAAGGCCGTATCCTGGAAAAGACGGGCATGAAGGCACAGGATACGGCGGAGCTGTTCTTTGACGATGCCCGGGTGCCGGCCAGTAATATTCTGGGCGAGGAAGGCAAGGCCTTCGGCTATATGATGGGCGAGTTGGCCTGGGAGCGCCTGCAGGTCTCGATCAGCGCGGTCAGCAATCTCGAAGCGGTGTTGGGCTGGACATTGGAATACGCCAAGGAGCGCGAAGCTTTTGGCCAGGCCATCATCAATTTTCAAAACAGCAGGTTCAAACTGGCCGAGATAAAGACCCAGGCCGTGGTGGCGCGCACCTTTGTCGATAGATGTATCGAATTGCTGCTGGCGGGCAAACTGGATGCGGAGACGGCGGCCATGGCGAAGCTGTGGACGACGGAGGTGCAATGCGCGGCCATTGATGAGTGTCTGCAGTTGTTCGGCGGTTACGGCTATATGTGGGAATTTCCTATCGCGCGGGCCTGGGCCGATGCCCGGCCGCAGCGGATCTATGCCGGCAGCAATGAAATCATGAAAGAGATCATTTCCCGCACGCTTTGACCGCCGCGCTTTTGCGTCGACCTTACGGAAACAATTGAAACTTTTTTCCCTGCGCTCGGAAATGATTCTGATGCAGTGGCTTCATATCTATTCCCCATCGCTAGTCGCAAGACTGAATTGGCAGTCACCGCCTAGCCGCACAAATGGGGAAAAGAACAATGACCGAAGCAACAGCACAGACCACCGTGACCAATGGCGTAAATGGCGGCACGAACACCGCCGTAAACAATGGCGTCAACGTCGAGGCGCTGATCGGTGCCCGCGAGGCTCTGGACGCAGCGCCCGAGGCCGCGCAATTCAAGTGGCGTACCAGCTCCGAATGGGTCAACGGCACTCATAGCCGCTCCACCATCACCGGCTTCTTTGGTTTGGGTGAGGAGCAATCCAGGGGCAAGAGCTTCTGTGTCGAGACCGACCACCCTGAGGCCTTCGCGGCCGAGGACAACGCGCCGACGCCGGTGGAAGTCGTACTTTCCGGCCTGGCGGGCTGTCTCACCGCCGGTGTTGCCGCCGTGGCGCAACATCGCGGCATCCAATTGTATTCCGTCAGGGCGACCCTGGAAGGCGACATGGATCTTCAGGGCATCCTGGGTATCGACGATGACGTTCGCAACGGCTTCGGCAATATCCGGGTGAACTTTCAGGTCGACGCCGAGGCCAGCGAAGATGAGATCAAGGCATTGGTGGCGCAGTCGCAAAAGCGCTCCGCTGTCTTCGATATCGTCACCAACCCAACAAACGTCTTCGTCACCGTCAACGCCTGACGTCGACCATCCGACAGGAGAGAGTGTCATGAAACGCATCACGACCGTCATCATCGGCGCCGGGCAATCCGGGCTCGCCTTCTCCAAGCATCTCAGCCACCGCTCGGTCGACCATGTGTTGATCGAGCGGGGCGAGGTCGCCAACTCCTGGGCCAAGGAGCGTTGGGATTCCCTGCGCCTCCTGACGCCCAACTGGCAGAGCCGTCTTCCGGGCCAGGCCTATAATGGCAGCGACCCGGACGGCTATATGGACATGGCGGAGGTGATCCGGTTCCTTCAGGACTATGCCGCCAACACAGGCGCGCCGGTGCAAACCAACACCAAGGTGATCTCCGTTCGCGCCAATGACGGCGGCTATGTGGTCACCACGGACAGGGGCGAATGGCAGTGCCAGTCCCTGGTTCTGGCCAGCGGCGCCTGCAACATCGCGACGGTGCCACGGGTTGCGGCCAATTTGCCGGGCCTGATCGCCTCCATAACGCCAATGCAATACCGCAATCCTGGTCAACTGGCCGATGGCGGCGTGCTGGTCGTCGGCGCCTCTGCGACCGGCGTGCAACTGGCCAGGGAGATCCAGGCGTCCGGCCGGCAGGTTACCCTGGCGGTTGGCGAGCACGTCCGCCTGCCGCGCCTCTACCGGGGCCGCGACATCAAATGGTGGATGGAGGCCATCGGCATGATGGATATGCGTTATGAC
Organism: uncultured Rhodospirillaceae bacterium; assembly: GCA_964462145.1. Lineage (GTDB taxonomy): Bacteria > Pseudomonadota > Alphaproteobacteria. The sequence goes on along the minus strand of CAYWYB010000077.1, from coordinate 3,102 downwards.
GAAGTCGATGACATCAGGCGGGCCCGGCGGCTGCCGTCCCTGCAACTGGTCGGCACGCCGGAACATATGACCCTGGACCTCAACGCCTTGCGTGACATGGGCGTCGGGATCGTCGGACGCCTGGCCGCTTTGTCCGATGGAAAGGCGCAGTTTTCAGGCGCCCTGGGAAATCAATGCGCCCTGGCTGATCTGAAGATGAACCGCCTGCTCGACAGCATCGATGAATGGGTTATTGAAAATGGCAGGGCGGCGGAGTTCGAGGCCGCGCACCGTTTCGCGCCGACTGAATTAGGCGCCGAACCGACGCTGAACATGACGTTGGCGGACGCGGGCATCAAGACGGTTCTTTGGGCAACGGGCTACCGTCCCGATTATTCCTGGCTGCACGTGCCAGTGTTCGACCGCAAGGGCCGCATCCGCCACGACGGCGGCGTGGTCGATGCGCCCGGCATGTACGTAATGGGTCTGCCATTCCTGCGCCGGCGCAAATCATCCTTCATCGACGGCGCGGGCGATGATGCCCGCGACCTGGCCGAACATCTGTATTCACGGCTGCACCGTGCGGCCGCATAGGGGAGTGAATATCATGTCTAATGTGCAAGGTTACGAACCTATCTATGATGCCGTCATTGTCGGTGCGCGCTGCGCCGGCGCGGCAACGGCGATGCTATTGGCCCGTGCTGGCGCCAACGTCCTGCTGATTGACCGGCAGCGATATGGCACCGACGTGGTCTCGACCCATGCTCTGATGCGGGCCGGTGTTTTGCAGCTGGCGCGCTGGGGCGTGTTGGGCCAGGTCATGGCGGCGGGAACGCCGGCGGTGAAGCAGACGGCGTTTCATTATGGCGACGATGTTGCGCATATCAGCATCAAGCCCGAACACGGCGTCGAATTTCTCTGTGCCCCGCGCCGCACGGTTCTGGACCGGGTGCTGGTGGACGCGGCGCGCGGCGCTGGCGTCGATGTGCGCCACGGCGTCACCTTGACCAATCTGCAATTCGGCCTGGATGGCCATGTCACCGGCGTGCACTTAAAGGATGCCGGCGGCGAGGCCGTTAGCATCCGCGCCGGCGTCGTGATTGGCGCCGATGGCCGCCAATCCGTCGTCGCCCGGCGGGCCGGCGCGCAAACCTACGCCCAAGGCACGGAAAGCTCCGGCTATGTCTATGGCTATTTCGAGGGCCTGGCGGATGACGGCTATCATTGGTATTTCGAAAACGGCACGGCAGCCGGCGTCATCCCCACCAATAACGGGGCGCATTGCGTCTTCGTCGGCGTGCACCATGATCAATTCGCCGATACGTTCCGCCGGGATCTGAAGAATGGCTTTTACCGCATGGCGGAGGCTAATTCGACTGCCTTGAGGGATGATCTCGACAAAGCCCTGATGGTTGGACGTTTGCGCGGTTTTTCAGGCGGCTGCGGCTATTTTAGGCAGTCATACGGCCCTGGTTGGGCCCTGGTTGGGGATGCTGGATATTTCAAGGATCCCTTGACCGCCCACGGCATCACCGATGCCTTCCGGGATGCGGAACTGTTGGCCCAAGCGGTTTGCAGCGGCTCTCCGGGGGCATACGCGCACTATCAGGACGAACGGGATGCGCTCTCCAGACCATTGTTTGATGTGACCAACACCATCGCATCCTTTTCTTGGGATCTGGACGACATCAAGGTCCTGCATGGCCAACTGAGCGATGCCATGAAGGCGGAGGCCGACCATGTCGCGGGCTTTTCAACGCATCACCCATTGGCGGCTTAGGAGTAGGGACAATGACCACGACAAATTCACCTTGGACGCAGACCATCGCCGGGCAACCGGAACAGGGCGCCACGGCACAACGAAGCCGCACCACGAGCATGTGGGACGTTGAAATGTTCACCGAAATGACCGGCGACCGCAATCCGATCCACTATGACGAGGCCTTGGCCAAGGCCTCGCCGTTCGGCAAATTGATCGTGCAGGGCGGCGTTACCACCGGGCTGTTTAATGCGGTCGTGGCCGAGGATATGCCCGGCCCCGGCACGGTGTTCCTTGAAACCAACTGGAAGTTCGTCAAGGCCGTGGGCATCGGCGAGACCATCACGGCCACGGTCACGGCGCTCGACGTTCGGTCCGACAAGCCGATCTGCCAGCTCGAAACCATCATTCGAAATGCCGACGGCGAAGACTGTGTCGTGGGAACGGCGACGACCTACACCATGCCCCTGGCCGGGTAATCAGCCTACTTGTTCAGGAAATGTAGCGGCAGACCCGGCCGCGGCCAGTCCATGGCGACCAGTTTGCCGGTGCCCGACAGGGTGATGAAGGCTGTTTTCAGATCCGGGCCGCCAAAGCAGATGTTGGTGGTCATGATGTCGGGCATGGGGATGAATTCCACGATGCCCCCTGATGGCGCGGCGACGGTGATGCCCCCCGTCATCAGGGTGGCGACACAGATGTTGCCGTTAGCCTCCACGGCAAGGGAATCGAAGCGCACATTGCCTTCAGGCGCCATGATCAGATCGCCCCAGCCCACGGCGGGCCAGGGTTTCTTCGCCACCTCGCCCTCGCCGACGATATCCCAGGCGACCAGCCGCCCGGCATCGGTCTCGGCGGCATAGACCCTGCCATCGTCCGGTGACAGGCCGATGCCATTGGGCTGGAACAGGGGATGCACCGCCTCGACGATCAGGCTGCCGTCTGATCTGGCGTAGTAAACCGCGCCACGGTCCAGATCACGCGGCCGGGCCTTGCCCAAATCCGTGAACCAGAAATTCCCGTTCTTGTCGAAGACGATATCGTTGGGGCCGCAAAGATGGTTGCCATCGCATTCGGTGTACAGGGTTTCCACCTCGCCGGTATCCAGATCGACCCGCTGGATGGAACCGGTAACGTAGTCGTCGGAGGCGCCCGTGGTGTGCAGGATGCCGTCGTCCGTACCCCAGTTGAAACCACCGTTGTTGCAGATGTAGCATTTGCCGTCCGGGCCCATGGCCGCGCCGTTGGGGCCGCCACCGGTCTTGGCGATGATCTCCTGGGTGCCGTCGGGCAGAACGCGGGTCAGGGTCTGACGCTCGATCTCCACCAGGATGACGCTGCCGTCGGGCATGGCGATGGGGCCT
>CAYWYB010000076.1:0-17730 GCA_964462145.1 uncultured Rhodospirillaceae bacterium | reverse complement strand
AATCCAAGATCGGGGAAAGCCCCTGGAACGCGGTGACGCCGACTAAAGCCACGGCGGCGGAGATCGAGGCCACGCCGGCGGCGCCGATGCTGGTCAACTCCTTCCGCGATGCTTCCGTGGTGCTGGTCTTTGTCGTGGACCTGCGCGTCGTCGCCTCCATGGATCAGGATCTCGACCGTATCGGCATGATTTCCGGCGCCTCGATTTATCCGTTCGTGTGGAATGTTCTGATGGGCGCGCGTCAGGCCGGATATGGCGGCACCATCACTACGTTGGCCGTGGCGCGGGAAGCGGAGGTCCAGGCGCTGTTGAATATTCCCGCCGAATTCGCCGTTGCCGCCGTGGTGCCGCTGGGCAAGCCGGTGAAACAACTGACTAAATTGCGGCGCAAATCGGTCGAGGAAATTGCCACCCGCGAAAGTTTTGACGGGGCCGCATTCGAAAAAGCCTGAATTAGGAGGAGGAACGCCCGAGATGGCAAACAAAGACATTCTGCTAAGTAATGCGCATGAGTATGTCGGCCAGGAGATCGGCCTGACGGACTGGGTTGATATTGATCAGATGCAGGTCAATATTTTTGGTGAGATTACCCGCTGGCCGACCAGGGGGCACTGCGATCCTGAGTGGGCGGAACGGGAAAGCCCCTATGGCGGTACCATCATTCATGGTTTCTATCTGCTCAGTCTGATTACCTATTTCGTCCGGGTCGGCGGCATCGACCCTGCCGACGGTGCCCGTTCCCTGAACTACGGCATGAACAAGGCGAGAATACTGCAGCCCGTGCTGGTCGGCGACGGCATCCGCGTGCGCGACCGCATCGGTTTGATGGAGGTAGTGGACAAGGGTGAAGGCAAACGCCTGATCACCACGTCGCACCATATCGAGGTCGACGGCCTGGACGGCCCGGCGGCCTTTGTTGAATACCTGAACATGTGGTTCCCAAAAACGGATTGAGTTCGGCTCAAGCCCTTGCGCCATTCCCTTAACCCACGCACACTGTGTCCCAACACAGAACAACAAAGATCGAGGAACAGCCCAGATGTCAGCTTCACCAGAGCTACAGCGCGATATGTTGCGCCAGATGCAGACTATCCGCCGGTTCGAGGAACGCGCTTCGGACGACTATAAAGGCGGCGATATTTATGGCGTCGTGCATTGCTATATCGGCGAGGAAGCGTCCGCCGTCGGCATCTGCGCCGCCCTGCGGCCCGATGACCAGATCATCTCCAACCATCGCGGCCATGGCCATTGCATCGCCAAGGGTGCCGATCTGAACCGCATGATGGCGGAGCTGTATGGCCGCGTCGACGGCTATTGCAAGGGCAAGGGCGGCTCCATGCATATCGCCGATTTCTCTATCGGCATGCTGGGCGCCAACGGTATCGTCGGCGGCGGGTTGTCCATCCTCACTGGCGCCGGCCTGGCGGCGCAGATGCAGGGCGATGAGGGGGTCGCCGTCTGTTTCTTCGGCGACGGTGCCTCCAACGCCGGTTCGTTCCATGAAAGCCTGAACATCGCGGCCAGTTGGAAGCTGCCGGTGATTTATGTTTGCGAGCATAATTCCTGGGCCGCCGATACCGCCGCCAAGAAAACCCATGCGGCGGAAAATATGTCGGACCGGGCCAAGGGCTATGGCATCCCCGGCGTTGTGGTCGACGGCAACGACGTGCTGGCGGTGTACGAAGCCGCCCAAGTTGCCGTGGCGCGGGCCAGGGCCGGCGATGGGCCCACTTTGATCGAGTGCAAGACCTATCGCCACCGCCCCCACACCGAACGCCCCGGTGCCGTTGACCGGCGCCCGGAGGAAGAGAAAGCCGCCTGGATGGCGCGGGACCCGATCCCCATGCTGGTGGAGCGCCTGAAAGAACAGCAGGGCCAGTTCAGCGACGAGGAATTCAAGGCCATGGATGACGAGATCATGGCCGAGATCGAAGCCTCGGTCACCTATGCAAAAGCCAGCCCGTTTCCGGCGCCCGAAGCGGCGCTGGACGATGTGTTCGCGGATTGAGGGAGAGTATCATGAGTATGCGGGAAATATCTTACGCACGCGCGGGCATGGAAGCCTTGGTCGAGGAAATGCGCCGGGATCCCACCACCTTGCATCTGGCCACTGACGCGCCGCCCTCCCTGGTGGAGGAATTCGGCGAGCAGCGCATCCGCGCGACGCCGATCGCCGAGAATGCCTTTTCCGGCATCGCCATTGGTGCCGCGGGTTCCGGCCTGCGTCCCATCGTCAATTGGTCCATGGTGACCTTTTGCTTTGTCGCCATGGACCAGATCGTCAACCAGGCCTCGAAAATCCATTATATGTTCGGCGGCCAGCAGACCTTTCCACTGGTCTTCCGCTCTTCCGTGGGCGGCGGCACCTCGCTGGCGGCGCAGCACTCGCAAAGCCCCTATTCGATGTTCATGAACCTGGCTGGCCTGAAGCTGATCCTACCCTCCACGCCGTATGACATGAAGGGTCTGTTGAAATCAGCCATCCGGGACAACAACCCGGTGCTGTCTTTCGAGAGTACGCGGCTGATGGGCTCCAAGGGCGAAGTGCCCGACGAGGATTACACCATTCCCCTTGGCGTCGCCGATGTGAAGCGCGAGGGCAAGGATGTCACCGTCGTCGCCCTGGCCTGGCTGGTGCATGAGGCCCTGGCGGCGGCGGAAGAAATGGAGAAAGAAGGCGTCTCGGTCGAGGTCATTGATCCGCGTACCTTGTTTCCCCTGGACAACGACCTGATGCGCGCCTCGGTACAGAAAACCGGCCGTCTGGTAATCGCCGACGAGGCCGGGCCCACCGCCGGCGCCTCCGCCGAGATCGCCGCCCTGGTGACGGAAGATCCCGCGACCTTCAAGGCCATGAAGGCGCCGCCGAAACGGGTCTGCGCCCTGCAGGTACCGATCCCCTACAGCCCGGATATGGAGAACCATGTCTTCCCCGACCGCAAACGCATCATCGCCGGCATCCGCGAGGTGATGGAGGCGGGGTAACGAGAAGCACCTAAGCCTTGCTTGAGTAAAATCCGTGGGTGCTTTGACCTTTCGTCAAACTGCCTTGATCGTTGCTTGCTTCGTGGCAGCGACATTCGCGTGGGGCTTGGGGTTTTACAGCTTCGGCTTTTACGTCAGTGCCCTGCAAAAGGTGCACGGCTGGCCTACTTCGGTGCTGGCGGGCACGGTGGCGGTGCATGCCCTGATGACCGGTGCCACGGGGATTGTGGTCGGGCGTTCGCTGAACCGGTTGGGCCCGCGCCTGGTATTTTTGCTTGGCATCCTGGCCATGGCCGTGGGCAGCTATGCCATTGGCTTGCTGACGGTACTACCCGCGCAGCTGGCGGCCTGGTTGATACTGCTTCCTTTCGCATTGGCGGGAGCTGGTTTCGCGGCCTGCTCGACATCGGCGATTACAGCGTCCCTGAATCTGAAATTCGATAAGGGACTGGGTCTGGCCATGGGCGTGGCCCTATCCGGGGCCAGTGCGGGCGGCGCCGTCATGCCGCCGGTCCTGGCCTGGCTATCACAAGGGTATGGTTATCATGTCGCCCTGGCGCTGGTTTCCGCTGCCATGGTGCTTTTGGTCTGGCCCCTGGTCATGCTGTTCGTCGATGGCCCAACCATGGTGCGTGCTGAGGGCGAGACTGAAGCCAGGCCGGCGGACACGCCACGGATCGGCACGCTCATGAGCCAGCTGGCCTTTTGGCGCATTGCCATCGCGGCGACCCTGGCCATGGGCGCGCAAGTCACATTGTTCATGCATTTACTGCCGGCGCTGGAGCCGGGACTGGGATTGGTCAATGCATCGTTCGCCGTCTCTCTCGCGGCTACGGCGGCTGTCGCCGGCCGCCTGATCGTTGGTTATCTGAGCATCCGCATGACCGTTCATCGCCTGGCCCTGGCCTGCTATCTGACCCAGGGCCTTGGCATCGCGTTGATTGTCCTGGGTGGCGGCGTATGGTTGCAATATGCCGGCGTGGCCCTGGCGGGACTGGTGGTCGGCGCCATCGTCATGGTGACGCCGTTGATGATCAATCACGATCTGGGCAAGGCGAATTTCCCAATCTCTTACGGCTGGATGGCGGCGATGATGCAGAGCGCCGCCTTCATTACGGCCATAACGGTGGGGTGGTTACGGGATGATACGGGCGACTATCTGACCGGCTTTCTGCTGCTCTCCGCCATGCACCTCTGCGCCGCCGTGATTGTTTCAACGAGGCGCGCTGGCTGATGGTGTCCAATTGTGTTGGCGGCGGGCGAGGCGGTCATCAACGCTCTCGCCTTCGAAATCGGTCGGCGAGGTGTCAAACCGCGATGGTTCAACGTCGTTGAACGTCTTCACGTTCAACACGGCGTATTGCGTACCATCCATGGTGCAGGTGGCGGCGGGGATGACGCCGCAGGTGAGGCAAAGGTGAAACTCAGCGGTCTTGGTGCCGAACTGGTATTGCGACGCCCTGGCCGGGTCCGCGATGTGCAGTTGAAAGCTGCCTTTGGGATGAGAGGTCCAGACCGCGCCATGCTTGCTGCATAGATCACAGCCGCAGGCCCGAACGGGAATTGTCGCTGCGTTGTCCGGCCAGTTGAGCGTGATCTTGATGTTGCCGCAGTGGCAACTGCCGTGGAACTGCTGCTGATCATCCAAAACCTAATCTCCTAAAAACCGCCGCAGGACGTTGCTGGTCAGTTTCGAGATATTGTTGTCGCCGTTATTCCAGGGCAGGCAGCCGCAATAGGTGATGGAGCCGGTTGAAAAGACCTGGCCGCCCGACGGCGTCTGGTAATACAGCATGTCCGCGTGGATCAGATCCCGCGTGGTCTGCAATGACCGGTTGACGATGTGGGTCAGCATCTCCTCGGGCACCATGATGGTTTCTTCGTCATGCTCTTCCGAGCGCGCGATGATCACCGCATCCTCCGGCGTGCCCAGACGAACGTCGGCCCGGTCCAATTCGAAGCCCGCCGCGCCGCCGCCTGATAGGCCAAAGTCGCCGATGATATCGCCCTCGATGCCGTCGAAGATCCAAGCCACTTCCGGATCTTTCGAGGCCGGCAAACGGCGATAGTAGGAGCCGGTGAAATTGCCTTGCGCCGTGAAGCCCAAACCGGCGATGGATTGCGGCGCCCGTCCGTTGCGCCGCCACATCCCGCCATAGGTGCCATCAAAGGCGTTGAAGTATTCGCCGGGTTCCGCCGCCCAGGCGCGGATGCCGCCTTCGCCTCGGCGACTTTCCAGCGCGCCGGCCGCGCTTTCATGCAGGGCGATGCGCCAATAGAAACCGTTGCCGCCCAGGTACATAAAATTGCCGCCATTGTCGCGATAGGCCTCGATGGCATCCAGGGTCTGGGCGGTGTGGTATTCGGGATGGCTACCGGTGGTAAAGACTTGATAAGGCGCAATGGCGGCGTAACCGTCGTCGTGCAATTCCTGGTCCGTGATGATGTCGTAGTCGATGCCCTGTTGATCCAGCCAGGTCAACAAATGGCCGTCGGCGGGAAAATGGCGCAGGCCGGAATCCTCGCCGATGCCGGTGGTCAGGAAGCCGGGCCGCACATTGAACAACGGCCGTTTGTGGGAAGCATGGCAAATGCCGCTGCCGTCGCTGTGAAAATTGTATGTGGACAGGCCGTATTCCGGGTGGGCTGCGGGGTTCCACGGATAGGCGTCCCATTCGGCGACCCGGCCATGCCAGCTTTCATGATAGGCGGGGCGGGCATAGTTGCCATAGATCACATAGGTGAAGGTGGACACCAGGACGCATAGTTTGGCGCTTGGTTTGCCCAGGGGCGGGCAGACGAAGAACGGCATGGCCTCTTCATGGCCGTTGCATTTGATGCGCACCACATAGGCACCCGATGGCAGGTCGTCTGGAATGGTGAAGCTAAAATCGGTCTCCCAGCCGAAATCATAAATATCGTCGTCATGAAAATGAATGGCGCCGTAATGTTCGGGGCGGTAGCGGAAGCACATATCCTCGCCGTTCCAGGCCGCCCCCGTCATGGCGCGGGCCGGTAGGTTGATCAGTTGCGCATGCAGGCCGTTGGGGCCGGTGTCCTGAACCGTGGTGGTCGAAATGCCCTGCGCGAAATCCCAGGCAGCCAAGACATCGCCGCCGCTGCCATGGATGGCGGGTGCCTCGATCTTGCCGTTGAAATGCGCTCCAATCGCATGGGGGGCATCGCCGGGCCGGATGGCGGGGGCGTTTTCCATTGCCGCGATGATCGGCCTGCCCGAGAGGCTCAGGCCCGGCGCGATCACCGTTCCGTGGGCCTCGTGGCCATGTTTCAGCGGCTCCTGACTGACGGTCAGGGTATCGCTGCCGCTGTCATAGGTCAGGCTGACCCGATACCAGGCGCGGGTATGTAACGGCTCGCTGCTGATGGCGCGGCGGTCGCCGGCTTGGCCGGCCAGGGCACCGCTCTCGTCGATCATCAGGCTGATGTCGCCACAGGACAGGATTGCCTGCGCGCCCTTTAGGGGCAGGGTCGGCCAGATCAGGGCACTGAGACGGAAACCGCCATTCGTGGGCGGCAAATCCTTGTCGGCAATGGCATAGGAGCCGGCAAAAAACGGCTGCCGGCGGGAGGGGAAGCTTTGCCCGTCCAGGGGCGAGGCCACGGGCCGTTCGATGATGCCCGGTCCCATGGGATTGGGATCGGCGGAAATGGAACGCAGCAGCTGCGCCGTGAACGGTTCGTGCGCGATGGAGCTGACTTTGAATGCAATGGTATCGCCGGGACGGCCCGACAGTCGGTCGGAATAGCCAATTAACGGAATCACGCGGAAAACTCCCCCAAGGAAAACGGACACAACGGTGGAGATTAACGGCAAAGGAGGTGCATGGCCATCGTCGGAGCGCTGATTTAAGATATGACTCAATGTATTGAAGGGCTGGCCTATGATTGATCTCTACACCTCTCCCACGCCGAATGGCTGGAAAGTCGCCATCGCGCTGGAAGAGCTGGAGCTGCCGTACAAAACCCACGTCCTGAACCTGAGCGAGAAGCAGCAGTTCGAGGACTGGTTCAAGGCCATGAACCCCAACAGCCGTATCCCGGTCATCGTTGATCGGGAGGCCGATGACCTGACCATCTTTGAATCCGGCGCCATATTGATCTATCTGGCGGAAAAAACAGGCCGCCTGATGCCGCAAGACGTCAAGGGCCGCATGGCGGTAATGCAGTGGCTGATGTTTCAGATGTCCGCCATCGGCCCCATGCAGGGCCAGGCGGTATCCTTCGAACGTTACTACCCCGAAGACGTCCCGGCGGCACGGACCCGCTATCACAACGAAACCCGCCGCCTGTACGAAGTACTCGATAGCCACCTGGCGGACAATGAATGGCTGGCCGGTGAATATTCCATCGCCGATATCGCCAATTGGTCCTGGCTGCGCAGCCATAAATGGGCCCGCGTGCCGACCGATGGCCTGGCGCATCTGGAACGCTGGATGGCGGCCAACGCGGCCCGGCCGGGCAGTCAACGCGGCGTCCTGGTGCCGCCGTCGCCGGGCAAGGCGGAACTGGTTGCCAAGGGCGGCGCAACCATCGTTACTCAGTAAATTCTTACCCAGTAAAAGGACGAGACCATGAGTGAATTTGTTGACTATGAATTGCAGGACGGCGTCGCCACCCTGACCATGAACGATGGCAAGGCGAATGCTTTTGGCGTCGGCATGACGACGGCCCTTTCGGAGGGGTTGGACCGGGCGGCGGACGAGGCGGAGGTTGCCGTCATCAAGGGCAAGCCGGGGCTATTCTGCGCCGGCTTTGATCTGAAGGTCATCAATGGCCCGGCGGAAGGTGTCCGGGCCATGGTCGAGTCCGGCGCCGAACTGTTGATGAAAGCCTATATGCACCCACAGCCCCTGATCATGGGCTGCACCGGCCATGCGGTGGCGGCGGGTGCCTTGTTGCTGTGCACGGCGGATTACCGTATCGGCGTCTCGGGTGATTTCAAGATCGGCTTGAACGAAACCTCCATTGGCCTCGGCCTGCCCACGTTCGGCATCGAACTGGCCCGCGACCGCCTGGATAACCGGCAACTGAACAACGCCACCATGGGCGCGCAGTTGTATCCGCCCACCACGGCGGCCGAAGTCGGCTATCTGGATGAGGCGGTGCCGCCCGGCGCGTTCGAGGACGCGGTCGCGGCCAGGGCGGACTATCTCAAGACCCTGGACCGGGCGGCCTATACCCAGGTGAAACAACGCCTGCGTAGTGCCAGGGAAGCTTTGATCCGCAGCCGGGTGCAGCCCGAACTTGACGCACGCTAAGAAAAAAGTTTTGGAGGACGACAGCCATGGAAGCCGGTGTATTTCCAGCCCTCAATGAATCGACGCCACCCGAACTGATCGCGCAAACGGCCCGCGCTATCGAGGAACGCGGCTTTCAGGCCATCTGGGTGCCGGAGCATGTGGTCCTGTTCGAGGACTACGACTCCAAATATCCCTATGCCCCCGATGGCCGTATCGGCGGTTTCGGCAAGGGCATGATGGAGCCTTTCACCGCGTTGTCGTTTCTGGCGGCGCATACCTCGAATGTGCGCCTGGGAACATCCATCTGCCTGGTTGCCCAGCGCAACCCGGTCTATACCGCCAAGCAGGTCGCGGATCTGGATTTTCTCTCCGGCGGCAGGGTCAATTTCGGCATTGGACTGGGCTGGTTGCGGGAAGAATTCGATGCCCTGCAGGCGCCTTGGGAAAAGCGTGGCCAACGGGCCAACGAACATATCGCGGTGATGAAAGCCCTGTGGACCGAGGAAACGTCGAGCTACGACGGCGAGCTTTATAAGCTGCCGCCCGCCATCATGTATCCGAAACCGGTGCAGACGCCCCATCCGCCCATATTCGTTGGCGGCGAGGGTGATGCAGCCCTGCGCCGTACGGCGGACCTGGCGCAAGGCTGGTTGGGTGCGTCGGTTGATGTCGAAATACTAAGCGAACGGATCGCCACCCTACATGGCTTCCTGGCCGAGCGCGGGCGCTCGCCGGACGAGGTGAAAATCTACACCCTGCCCAACCGCCGGCCCGATGCGGACCGCTGCCGACGGCTTGAAGATGCCGGCGTCGAGCATGTCATCCACATGGTGCCCATGCGTGAAATCAGCGAAACCGAGAGCCGTCTGGACGACTTCGCCCGCATGGCCTTTGGCTAATACGGTCAGGCCGCCGATGACTCCACGCCGCGGTGCATGCGGTAGGAGAAGCCGCGGACCCGCCGTTCATCCAATGGCGTGCCGTCGCCATAGAAGAAGAAAAACGGAATATCCTTGCGGTAGCGTAGCAGCCCCTCGGTAATCAGGCTGTTGTCGCAGCCCCAGCAACTGGCCACCACGACACCGTCATAGTTGCCCGTATCCCAGGCATGCACGACAGCGGCGATCTCCATGGGTGAGCCGCCCACGGTGGCCGGGTCGATCAAGGCTTCGGCCTGCTCCAGGGCATGCTTGACATCCGGCATGGGCAGCCATGGGTGCAGGTCCTGCATTTCGCTGTACAGCCAGGTGCGCAGTTCGCATTGCTCCTCGGTCATCTCCTGCGCCTCGGCCAACGGTTTGGCACGGCCGTATTGCAGGTGCGGATGGCTGCGGGCAACGTACTCAAAGAAATCCGTGAGTGGTTCAAGGACCAACCGCAGCCCCTGTTCGCTAAGACGCAGGAATAGCCCGGCGGAGGCGAAGTCGTCGCCCTTGGTCATGGTTTCGCCGCCGACAAAGACGGTGCGGAAATCCCGGCGTCCCTGCCAGCGCGCGTCCATGTCCGCATAGGCCTGGCCGCTTTCGCGCAGGGCACGTGAAATGGCGACCGTGCGGGCCTCCACCTCCGGCCTGGCCTCGTCGCTGTCGGTCGCCAGCATGGGCGCATCAAGGATGGCATGAACACGGGCGATGCCCGCATCGTACAAGGCCCGCGCCTGGCCGGGCTGTGTCTCCACCGGCACATGATAGATATACATCTGGCGCAGGATTTCGATCGCCGAAAGGCCGGCCCATAACTGCAACGACATGGAGCGGTCACCGCCAAATGGCATGCCCTCCATTTTGACATTGCTGTCCAGGCCCATCTTCTCCAAAGAGATCTGGTCCTTGATGCCGAAGGCGCCGGTACGGCAGAGCTGTCCGGAAAAGGCCAGCAGGACCGTATCCTTGACCGGTGGGTTCTCCTCCAGATGAGAGCGGAAAGCGCCCCACATCAATTGATAGCTCATGCATTCCTTGCCCGAGCAGTCCGCCTTGCCAGCCTGCCAGGTGCCGTCGCTATGGGGCGGGGCGGCAACCACGTCGTAGCCGTAGCCGCGATAGGTTGCGGGGAAAGTGGCGGCGACGGTATCGGCCATGCTCATGGCGGCGTAGTGAACATCCGGGTTGAGGAACGAGTCGCCGCTTGGCCGCTGCGGGCTGACGAATTCGATCCGCCGCGTATTGTCGGGCAGGGACTGGGTGTCGCCCTCGGCGATATACTGGCGCACCGATTGCAGGAAGGCCTGAATGCGCGTGACGAAACCAGCTTCGCCGCCGTGGCCGTCGCTTTCCAGAATGGTGTGGGGATAGCCCTCCAGCAAGGACTGGAAGACCTGTTCCGTGAACGAAGCCGGCCCGCAACCGAACGAGGCCAGCAGCACCGGAAAGACATTGCCCAGGTCGCGGGCATTGACCGCCGCCCGCATGGCGCGGTTGGCATCGCCCCAGTAGATTTTCTTCATGGGCGGGGTCTTTTCATCGACCGCGAAACAATCCGCCGGGATCGCCATGGCCCCATTGCTACGCAGCAGATGCGGGATGTTGGCGTTGATGGCCGGGTCGCAAATGACATGCAAATGGCCCAGCAACAAAACCACGGGCAACTGGTTCTGTTCGGCATAGGTCAGGGCCTCGTAACCGATCCGCTCCAGACCGTCCTCGAACGCCAACTGGGCCTGGGCCGCCTTCTCGACGGCGCCCGCGATATCGCCAGGGTCAACGCCCAGTTCATGGGCCAGGCGCTGCATCTCGGTGACCAATTCGGGCGCGTCCAGTCCGGCGCGGAACGATAACCGGGGCCGCACCAATTTGGTCTTTCTGCCCCGTGCGCGCAGCAATTGTTCGACCATGGACGGCATCGTCTGTTCCGCCACACAGGTCTGGCCGCCGCGCCCCTTTGTGTCGGCGATGTTGAAGATGGAGGGGAACAGCATCAGGTCCACATCCGTGTCACAGACCGAATGGGCGATCTTGACCGGGCCGCAGCTATCGAAGCTGTTGCAAAGCTGCTCGCCGGCGGCCAGGGAGTTCTTGTTGGAGCGCAGCAATTGCACCGAAAATCCCAACTCGGTGGCGAACGTAGCCAGCCAGGGGACGTGTGGGCCCACGGAACTGACGGCGGGAATGGCCAAGGTGGGACCGTCATGCGGTTCGGGAATGAAACTGTCGATCAGGGCTTCGCGCTGTTCGAACGGATTTGGGGCCTCCTTGGCCAGCTTGGGCTGGCTTTTGGTCGAGACCTCGAATTTCGGACAGGCCCCGCCCGATACCGCCTGGCGGCTTTGCCCGGCGACCTTGATGGTGGTGCGTTCGATGGGGCACAGGGTCTGGCATTTGGCGTCGCGGCAACGGAATTCCGTGCGCGCGGTGATTTCCGCCTGCAGGATGCCGGCCAGATCCAGCGTCGGAGCGGCGTTCAGGGCATCAGCGCCCAGTTCCTTGTTGGCGCACAGGCCGATGCCCCAGGCGCCCATGGCGCCGGGATTGGGCGGTACGACGATCTCGCGTCCGGTGACGGCGGCCAGGGTCCAGGCCAGCGACGGGTTCGAGGCCGGCTTGCCCTGGAAAAAGACTCGGCTACCCAGGGTGCGCTGTCCCATCACGCGGTTCAGGTAGTTGTGGATCACCGAATACTGAAAACCGGCGAAAATATCGTCGCGCCCGAAACCTTCCTTGATCGCCAGGGCGGCGGCATCGGCGACGAAGACCGTGCACATCTGGCCCAGGTCCGGCGGCCGCTTGGCGGAGGAGGCGAGATCGATGAAATCCTGGATGTCATCTACATCGTAGATCGTCGCCTGTTCCTCCAGGAATGATCCGGTGCCTGCGCTACAGGCCTTGTTCATATCGCTTTCGACGATCCGGCCACCTTGGACGCGGATGTACTTGGCGTCCTGGCCGCCGATCTCGATCACTGAAAGATCGGCCCCGCCGTCCACATCGCAACGGGCCGCGCCCGTGGCGTGGGCGACGATCTCGTTCAGTACGATGACATTCTCGCTGTCGGGATAGACCGCGCGCAGCAGGGTCGCGACCGCCTCCCGGCCCGAACCGGTGACGCCTATGGCGCGTACGTCAGCCTTGACCCGCTCCAGGATGGTTTTGACCAGACGGCGGGCGGCATCGACCGGATTGCCGCGGGTGCTGTCGTAGACGTCCAAGACGATGTCACCGGTCTCGATTGAAGTTAGCACCGCCTTGGCCCCGGTGGAGCCCAGGTCCAGCCCCAGAATAGTTGGTGTTTCCGCGGCACCGTCCGGAACGTCCGGTTCCGTCATCATGGTGACCTGGTCCTGCCAGCCGCTGGCAGGTTCCTGGACCTTGAAGTTGCTTTGCGAGGCCGCGATCAAATCGTCCGCATCGTCGGGCAGGGGGGCGGGAGAGGCATTTCGCGCCTGCTCTGCGGCGATGGCGGCGGCGCCCACGGCCTCGAAACATTCGGCCATGGGTGGCACCATAACCTCTTCGCCCAGCATTTCCTCGAACGCCAGGCGGAAGCTTTCGATCCGTGCCGGACCGCCCATCAGATAGACCGGGCCTTCGACCCGGTTGCGCGCCAGCAGGGAATGGGTGTTGCGCGCCACGGAACCGAAATAGCCCTTGAACAGATCACCCGTCGCCTTGCCCTGATTGGCGAAGTGGGTCATCTCGGACTTGGCGAAGACGGAGCAGCGCGCGGTGATGGGAATGCCGTCCTCGGCGGCCTGGGCGGCCTTGTCCGCTTCTTCAATGCCCAGGCCGAAACGGTCGGCGATCTTTTGAATATTCTCGCCGGTGCCCGACGAGCACTTGTCGTTTTCCAGATATTGGTAGTGATATTTTCCGCCCGTGGCGCCTGGATCGGCCAATCGGCGGCTAAGGGTGCCGTAACCGCGGGCACCGATAGAAACCAGGTTCAGGGCGCCGTCCAGTTCCGGGCTGATTTCAAGGGCGGCCTCCTGGCAGGATTCCTCCGGCAGGATCAGGGCGGGTTCGCGCAGCTCGTCGGCATAAACGCCAGTCGCGGCCAGGGCGGCACAGGATGCGATATCGTTTTCGCGGTACCATTTCTTGAACAGGCCCAGGGGATCGCCTTCGTGCAATTGATAGCCGGCGCCTTCTATTTCGACCTTGCCGTTTTCGTCCACGGTGGCGGTCACGAAACCCACGGATGCCTTGCCCAGATCGCAGCCAGCTATTCTCACCTTTAATCTCCCTTGTTTTTCGCTTTCCCCATTTGGCCTTCAAGAATCCCCTTATGCATTTCTGAACTTAGGCGGCGCTGGCCTCGGCGCCACGATGCAGCCGGTAAGTGAAGCCGCGAACCCTACGCTCATCCAAAGGTGTGCCGTCATCGTAGAAAAAGAAAAACGGTATGTCCTTGCGATAGCGCAAAAGTCCCTCGGAAATCAGACTGCTGTCACAGCCCCAGCACGAGGTCATGACCACGCCGTCATAGAGCCCGCTGTCCCAATGCCGCAGTACGCTGCCGACCTCGAACGCGGTGGGCCCGTAGGTTGCGGGGTCGATCAACTCTTCGGCCTTGATGGCGGAAGCTTCGACCGCCGGAGCTGGCACCCAAGGGTGCAGATCCAGCACCTGGGCATACAGACGCTCGCGCAGGTCCGCTTGCAGGTTGACCATGGGCGCGACCATCTCCGGTGTCGCCTTGCGGCCAAACAGCAAATGCGGATGCCGGCGGCCAAGATATTCGAAGAAATCCGTGACCGGCTCCACCACCAGACGCAGACCCTGTTCGCTCATGCGCAGGAACAGGCCACCGTTGGCAACATCGCTGCCCTTGGTTATGGCATCGCCGGAAACAAAGACCCGGCGTAATGCTTCACCGCCCTGTCCCGCAGCTTCCAATTCGGCATATTGTTGCGCCGTTTCATGCAGCAATTCACAGATCAGGCCGGTTTTGCGTTCCAGTTCGGAAGTCGCCTGCAGGGGATCGGCCATGGCAACCTCGATAATCTCCATGGCTCTCTCGCAGGCCTGATCGAACAAGGCACGGGACTGTCCTTCCTGGCTCTGTACGGGCAGATGATAGACATAGAGTTGACGCAGGATGTCGACCGTCGTCAGACCCAGCCAAATCAACACCGCCATGCTTGGCTCGGAACCGAATTTCAAACCGTCGACGCTGACATTGCTATCCAAGCCCATCCTCTCGATCGAGATCCGGTCCTTGACGTCATAAACCCCGGCCCGGCACATCCGGCCGGTAAGTTGCAGCAGTTCCGTCTGCCGGTGCGGCGGGTTTTGTTCAAGATATTCCCGGAATGCGCCCCAGACCAATTGGTAGGACATGCATTCCTTGCCCGAACAATCCGCCTTGCCGCAGGCCGCGTTGCTTTCAGAGATCGCCGGCGCCGCGTCCGCATCGAAACCATAGGCGCGATAGGCTGAAGCGAAGGCGGGGCCCATGTAATCGGCGGCGGAGAGGATGACATAGTGGACGTCGGGGTCCATGTAGCCGCCCTTTTGCCGTTTTGGGTCGACGTACGATATGGCCCGCTGATTGTCGGGCAGGGCGCTGACATCGTCCTCGGCGATGAACTGGCGCACCGATTGCAGGAAGGCCTGGATACGGGTAACGAAGCCGGCTTCGCCGCCATGGCCGTCGCTCTCCAGTATGGTGTGGGGATAGCCTTCCATCACGGATTGAAAAATCTGTTCCGTGAACGAAGCCGGCCCGCAACCGAACGAGGCCAGGAAGATCGGGAAGATGTCGCCCATTTCACGGGCGTTGGCGGCGGCGCGCAGGGCCCGGTTGTCATCGCCCCAATAGGCCTTCCACATGGCCGGGGTCTGTTCACTGATCTGGAAGCAGTCCACCGGAATGGCCATGGCGCCGTTGCGGCGTACCAAGTGTGGAATATTGGCATTGATCGCCGGATCGGCGATCACATGCAAGTGCCCGACCAGCAGGACCGCCGGCAGCTCGTTGGCCTTGGCGTAAGCAAGCGCCTCCCGGCCAATCTCCATCAGCTTTTCCTCGTAGCTGATCTGAGCGGTGGCGGCGGCGGTAACAGCGGCGCCGATCTTGGCCGGATCAGCACCTATCTGGCCGGCAATGCGGGTCATTTCGGCAACCAGTTCAGGTGTGTCCAAGCCGTCGCCGAAGGACAAGCGCGGGCGCACCACCTTGGCACTTCTGCCGTGGGCCAACAGGGATTGTTCGATCATGTCCGGCATGGCCTGTTCGGTCATGCAGGTTTGACCGCCCCGCCCATGAACATCGGAAATGCGGAACACCTTCGGAAACAGCAGCACGCCGTCGTTCAGATCACAGACCGCGTGCGCGATCTTGACCGGGCCGCAGCTGTCGAAGCTGTTGCAAAGCTGCTCGCCCGCCGCCAGGGATTTGCCCGTGGAACGCAGTAGTTTGACTGAAAAGCCCAATTCGGACGCGAACGTGGCGAGCCAGGGAATGTGGCCGGCTAGGGCGCTCAGCTCGGGTATGGCCAGCTCCGGCGCGCCTTCGCAGCCGATCACGAAACCATCGATCAGGGCTTGGCGCTGCTCGAACGGGTTGGGCGCGTCCTTGGCCAATTTTGGCTGGCTGGCGGTCGAGATCTCGAACTTCGGACAGGCGCCGCCCGAGACCGCCTGGCGGCTCTGCTCGCCAACCTTGATGGTGGTGCGTTCGATGGGGCACAGGGTCTGGCATTTGGCGTCGCGGCAGCGGAATTCCGTGCGTGCCGTGATCTCCGCTTCCAGGATGCCGGCAAGATCGAGCGCCGGCGCGGCGTTAAGCCCATCCTGGCCGATTTCCTTGGTGGCACACAGGCCGATGCCCCAGGCTCCCATGGCGCCGGGATTGGGCGGCACCACGATCTCGCGTCCGGTGACCGCGGCCAGGGTCCAGGCCAGGGATGGGTTCGAGGCCGGCTTGCCCTGGAAGAAAATCCGCTCGCCCGGCGTGCGCTGGCCCATCACCCGGTTCAGATAATTGTGAATTACGGAATATTGAAAGCCGGCGAAGATATCGTCCCGCCCGAAGCCTTCCTTGATGGCCTGCGAGGCCGCGTCGGCGACATAGACCGTACACATCATGCCCAAATCCGGCGGCCGCTTGGCGGATGAGGCCAGGTCGATGAATTCTTGAATATCGTCAACATCGTAGATCGTGGCCTGCTCCTCCAGGAACGAGCCGGTGCCCGCGCTGCACGCCTTGTTCATGTCGCTTTCGACAATCCGGCCGCCCTGGACACGGATGTATTTGGCGTCCTGGCCGCCGATTTCGATCACCGAAAGATCGGCGCCGCCGTCAACATCCGAACGCGCTGCTCCCGTGGCATGGGCGACGATCTCGTTCAATACGATGATATTGTCATTGTCTGGATAGACCGCGCGCAACAATGTTGCCACCGCTTCCCGGCCCGAGCCGGTAACGCCGATAGCCCGCACGTCAGCCTTGGCCCGCTCCAGAATGGTCCGCACCAGACGGCGAGCGGCGTCAACCGGATTGCCCCGAGTGCTGTCGTAGACGTCAAGTACGATGTCGCCGGTCTCGATCGAGGTCAGCACCGCCTTGGCGCCGGTGGAACCCAGGTCCAAACCCAGAATGGTGGGCGTTTCCGCCGCGCCCTCGGCCACCTCTGGTTCCGCCATCATGGTCACCTGGTCCTGCCAATGGCTTGCAGGTTCCTGCACCTGAAAACGGCTCGCGGTCGGGGCAATCAGTTTGGCGGGATCGGCGGGCAGGGGCGCCAGCGATGATTTTCGCGCCTGTTCGCCCGCGATGGCGGCCGCGCCGACGGCTTCGAAACATTCGGCCAGGGGCGGCACCTTGACCTCTTCGCCCAAAATTTCCTCGAACGAGCGGCGGAAGGATTCGATCCGGGCCGGGCCGCCCATCAGATAGACTGGGCCCTCGACCCGGTTGCGCGCCAGCAGGGAATGCGTGTTGCGCGCCACGGATGCGAAATAGCCCTTGAACAGATCTCCCGTCGCCTTGCCCTGGTTGGCGAAATGAGTCATTTCGGATTTGGCGAAGACGGAGCAGCGCGCCGTGATGGGGATGCCTTCGTCGGCAACCAACGCGGCCTTGTCGGCATCCTCGACGCCCAGGCCGAAACGGTCGGCGATTTTCTGAATATTCTCGCCGGTGCCTGACGAACATTTGTCATTTTCAAGAAACTGGTAGAGATACTTCGGGCCGGCTCCGTTGCCGTTCCCGCCGGTGGGCTTGCGGCTCAAGGCGCCATAGCCGCGGGCGCCGATGGATACCAGGTTCAGGGCGTCTTCCAGATCGGGATTGATTTCCAGTGCCGCTTCCTGACAGGAATCTTCGGGTAGCATCAGCACAGGGGCGCGTAATTCGTCGGCGTGGACGCCAGTCGCGGCCAGGGCGGCACATGAGGCGATGTCGTTATTGCGGTACCACTGTTTGAATAGACCGAGTGGGTCGCCATCGTGCAATTTATAGCCGGCGCCCTCTATCTCTACCTTGCCGCCTTCATCCACCGTGGCGATGACGAAACCCACGGATGCCTTGCCCAGATCGCAGCCAG
>CAYWYB010000075.1:0-17822 GCA_964462145.1 uncultured Rhodospirillaceae bacterium | reverse complement strand
ATGCGCCTGGGCCAGTATCAATGCCAGTTGCAGCAAGGCTCTAAAGTTAATCAGGTCTATGCCAACGGCGCCGGTGACAGCGCCTCGGGCAGCATGATGATTTCCGAACGCCACCGCCACCGCTATGAAGTCAACATCAACTACCGGGAAAAACTGGAAGCGGTGGGCCTGCGTTTTTCCGGCCTGTCACCCGACGGCGCCCTGCCGGAAATCGTCGAGCTGGCGGATCATCCCTGGTTCATCGGTGTGCAGTTCCATCCTGAACTGAAATCAAAACCCTTCGAACCCCATCCCCTGTTCGCTTCCTTCATTGCCGCGGCCGTCGACCAGATGCGCATGGTGTAGCGAAATGGGTGACGTCAGCATTGGCAAAATCACGGTTGGCAATGACCAACCCCTGACCCTGATCGCCGGGCCCTGCGCCATGGAGGGGCGGGAGCACGCCTTGGAAATGGCCGATCGTCTGACCGATCTGGCGGATCAACTCAGCTTCTCGCTGATCTATAAATCCTCTTTCGACAAGGCCAACCGCACTTCGCTGGACAGCCCCCGGGGCATCGGCATCGAAGCCGCGCTGGATGTCTTCGCCGAGGTCAAGCAGCGCTTTGACTGCCCCGTGCTGACCGACGTGCATACCGAGGCGCAATGCGCCCAGGCCGCAACCGTGGTCGATGTTTTGCAGATCCCCGCCTTTCTCTGCCGGCAGACGGATTTGTTGCTGGCGGCGGCGGCCACGGGCCGCGCCGTCAACGTCAAAAAAGGGCAATTCCTGGCCCCGTGGGATATGGCCAATGTGGTTGCTAAGCTGACAGGCAGCGGCAACAGCAACGTGCTGGTGACCGAGCGCGGCGCCTCGTTCGGCTACAACACCCTGGTCAGCGACATGCGCGCCCTGCCGGTATTGAAAGATATCGGCCAGCCGGTAGTCTTTGATGCCACCCATTCCGTGCAGCAACCGGGCGGCCAGGGCGGCACCTCCGGCGGGCAGCGGGAAATGGTGCCGGTGCTGGCCCGCGCCGCCGTCGCCATCGGCGTTGCCGCCGTCTTCATGGAAACCCACGAAGACCCGGACAACGCGCCCTCGGATGGCCCCAACATGGTACCCGTGGATCAATTGGGAGCCTTGATGGAGACCCTGCTGGCCTTTGACCGGTTAGCGAAGGAAAGCTAGCGGTGGAGCCCGAACAGGCGCGGGCGGAGATCGACAGCCTGCTTGAAGAATTGCTGGAACGTTACGACCTGCGCATCCGTTCCGCCCACAATAGGGCCCGCTCGGACGCCGGACCGTCGCTGATGGGCGGCATGCGCAGTTTCGATCATTATACCTTCAACTATGTGCGCGAGGCGGCGGATGATTGCCTGCGCGATGCCTCCATGGTGCTGCTGGAATACGCCGAACAGCAGGAGATAGAGCCGGTACGGTTGATCGAGGCCGCGCGCGCCTGCCTGGGCCAGCATTTCCAGGAGATCAAGGATTACCTGGACGACGATATCAACCAACCCCCGGCGCATGAATACGGCATGCGGCCCAGCCGCGAATCCCTGGCCGAGGTCAGCCGCTATCTTGACCAGCGCCTGGCGGACGCCATGACGTCCCTGGGCCGGGGCCGTCTGGACGAGCGTTTGCGGCCCAGGGTCAGCTTTCTCGGACCCATCCTGCAACGCCTTGGCGGCGGTCATCGGGTGGCGCTGTATGTGGTCGCGGCAGTGTTGGTATGGGCCCTGCTGTCGGGTCTTTGACTCCTCGTCAGTGAGGCGTTAGATCAGGTTGAAATTCTTTGTACGGCTATTTTTAGGGACGAAAACATGAGTGGCATTATCGATATCGTCGGGCGGGAAATTCTGGACAGCCGGGGCAATCCCACGGTGGAGGTCGAGGTGACCCTGGACAGCGGCGCCTTTGGCCGGGCCGCGGTGCCGTCCGGCGCCTCCACCGGCGCCTACGAGGCGGTGGAACGGCGCGACGGCGGCGACCGCTATCTGGGCAAGGGCGTTGAAGGCGCCGTCGATGCGGTCAACGGCGAGCTGTTCGATGCGCTATCCGGCCTGGATGCGGACGATCAGGCCGGCATCGATGCCATCATGTGCGATCTGGACGGCACGCCGAACAAGGCCAGCCTGGGTGCCAATTCGATCCTGGGCATCAGCCTGGCGGTAGCCAAGGCAGCCGCCGTGGATGCCGGCCTGCCGCTGTACCGCTATGTGGGCGGGGTCGGCGCGCGCCTGTTGCCGGTGCCCATGATGAACATCGTCAATGGCGGGGCCCATGCGGACAACCCCATCGACATCCAGGAATTCATGATCATGCCGGTGCGGGCGGAAAGCTTCCGCGAGGGCCTGCGCATGGGCGCGGAAGTCTTCCACACGCTTCGAGGCGCCTTGAAAGACGCCGGCCACAGCACCAACGTCGGTGACGAAGGCGGCTTCGCGCCCATGTTGAACAGCGCCGACGAGGCCATGGGTTTCGTGATGAAGGCCATCGAAGGTGCCGGTTATCGCCCCGGCGAGGATATCTATCTCGCCCTCGACCCGGCCTCGACGGAATTCTACCGCGACGGCAAATATCATCTGGATGGCGAGGGCAAGGTTCTCGATGGCCCGGAAATGGCCGCCTACTATCAGGACCTGGCCGACCGCTACCCGATCATTTCCATCGAGGACGGCATGGCCGAGGATGACTGGGCCGGCTGGGATGCCCTGACCAAGGCCATTGGCGACCGTGTGCAGCTGGTCGGCGACGATCTGTTCGTGACCAACCCCGTACGCCTGGCCGAGGGCATCGAAAAAGGCGTGGCCAATGCCATCCTGGTCAAGGTCAACCAGATCGGCACCCTGTCGGAAACCCTGGATGCGGTGGAGATGGCCCACAAGGCCGGCTACCGCGCCGTGATGTCCCACCGTTCCGGCGAGACCGAGGATGCCACCATCGCGGATCTGGCAGTGGCCACCAATTGCGGTCAGATCAAGACCGGCTCCCTCGCCCGCTCCGACCGGCTGGCCAAGTACAACCAGCTGCTGCGCATTGAGGAGGAACTCGGGCCCCAGGCCCGCTATGCCGGCGCCTCGGTGTTGATGGGATGACCGACAAGGTCGCGCTCGTCGCGGGCGTTGGCCGGGGCACCGGCGGCGCCGTCGCCCGGCGCTATGCCGCCGCCGGCTACCGCGTGGCCCTGCTGGCCCGATCGGAAAGCCGCATGGCGGAGTTCGAGGCGGAGCTCGACGGCAGCCTGGCCATCCCCTGCGATGTCACCGACGAAGCGGCAGTGGAGGCGGCAGTCGCCACCTGCCAAGCCAAATTGGGCACCCCGGACATAGTGGTACACAATGCCGCCCGCGGCACCCATGGCACCTTTATGGAAATCGACCCGGAGGACATGGCGGCGAATTTCAACGTCAACACCATGAGCCTGCTGTATCTCGCCCGCGCCGTGGCCCCGGCCATGATCGAACGGGGCACGGGCGCCATCATGGTCACCGGCAATACCTCGGCCCTGCGCGGCAAGGCAAATTTCTCCGCCTTCGCCCCCACCAAGGCGGCCCAGCGCATCCTTGCCGAGTCCATCGCCCGCGACCTGGGCCCCAAGGGCATCCACGTGGCCTACATCGTGATCGATGCAGTCATCGACCTACGCTGGACCCGTCGCAGCCGCCCCGATTTCAAAGACGAAGATTTCGCCCACCCGGATGATTTGGCCGAAAGCATCTACCAGATCAGCCAACAGCCCCGGTCAGCGTGGAGTTTCTACACCGAACTACGGCCATTTAAGGAGCCCTGGTGATAGGCGAAAGTGTCGGATCAAAGTACTCTGGCCCCTTTGATTCTTGATGCAATTTCAACAGTACTAGAATAGGCCGACACAGTTAGCGACAATCCGCTTCCTAGGCGTTTATCTAATTAAGCATTTTCTCAAGCTTAGTTTCGAGTTTATTTCTGATAATTTTCTTTGATTTTCTGATCTGGCGAAAGAATTGGCGTTCGCCACCGAACGTTTCCGCAGCCCGCTTTACATAAGTCCAAAATGTCCATTTATGATAGTCACTCTCGACGGCTTTAAAATTTCTAACTTTGTTCCAGCGTTCGAGAAAAAGGGAAAAATTGAACTTTTCCATTAGTTCTTGTGCATCATCCGTCGGATATTGCTCCACTAATCGATGGGCCTCCGAAGATAGAGCCATTGATATTTTCCGATAATATCTTGAAATAGTATTATCGCGAATGAATACATGTTTTCCGTCAAAGCGAAAACCAAGATACTCAAGCCCATTCTTGCCTTGCTTGCCTTTGATATGATCGATTGATAGGCCAGTTGAACTGACGTTGTATTGCACGATAGATGTTTTAGAATTCTTAATTCTTAACTTTGGCCCGAAGTCGCCCACATTTTCAGTAGCGAAGTCTTCTGCCGCAATCGCAACAGATTTGCCGCCAGGTAGAATCAAAAGAATGTCGTCTGAATACCGCAGATACATACCTCCCCTATCCTCAGCATATTTTTTCATGCGAACATCAAAGTGGAGTAGATAGAAGTTTGCAATCAAATCGGAAATTGGCGAGCCCTGCGGAATGCCGTATGGCTTTCTATTTTTTCGGAGAAGGCTCTTGTAGCGTCCTCCCTTTCCGCAAATTTTTTCCCGAAACTCTGTTGGTGTGCAGAGCTGTTTCCGCATGTCTTTGTAGGGAACCAGGAAACCTTCGATGTCACGAGTACCAATTTTCCGTTTTGGCCCAAAATAACCCAGGCGGCGATAAGCTTCTCTCTGATCAACGTAGCTGTATTGCGTGATGGCTTGAAAGACGCTGGTGTGATCTGAGGGCAGCTTCGTCACGCCCAAGAGTTCGCACCACAAAGCCTCAATGCACCCATGGTCCAGGTGATCGAAGTAACCTTCAATATCCAAAGCAACTGTTACACAATCCCCTAGGGAAGCAACAAAATCAAATGCGTCCTTGGCAAAATCAATATTGCATTTTCCAGGGCCACCACATGAAGATTTGGGAATTTTTCGATACGCGATGGGAGCATCTTCAATACCAAGTTCGATTAGTTTTTCTTCATATTTCTTGGATATGAGATACCGATAATACATGAATACATAAGCGTCGCGCCTAGCCGCGTAACTTATAGGGCGAGATTTCTTGCTTGGTTTTCCCCCGTCTTCATTTTTCCTAAATGGCTGCCACTCGTCGTAATATCGCAGAAAGGGAAAGAAGCCGATGCGTTTAACCGCCTCTGGATTACGAACAAGATTTTTGACATTCTTAACAGAAATTGGCGCATCAAAATGCGGGTAGTGCTTGAATTTGTGAAACCCAAAGTCCCAATTTTCCATAGTACCTTCGAGAGAGGCGGGAACATTGGATGGCACTTTCACCCTTAACATTTCCCGCCTCGCCGTTGTGATGCAAGTGCAGTCATTCGACGTGGTCGGTTATGCTATCGCATTGACGATACACTTCGCGTGGCATTGTATAATGCGGCGCTCAACATATGCGGCAAGAGACGCGTACGAACGATTGGAGAAGGACACCAATATGATATCCGAAATCTGCCTGTCGCTCGCAACGAGCCTTGACAGCGTAAACACGAAACTCGAGCACACAACATGCCCGATGGCCAAAGGAACAAAACCTCTGGTGGCAAGCATATGGGAATGAGCTGCCTGCATATCAAGGGAAAAAAGCGAAAATATTTCGCCCTGGGTTGCGCCGCCAAAATCAACCGAAGTTACGGTGCCGAAGTTACGGTGACAGCGCACTAAATAGCCACCATTCGTGTGAATCTTAGCCAAACCATCGCCCGCAATATGGAGACACTGAAAGGTTTGCCGACCGATAGGCGCTCCAATCGGCGGCGCCGCGTATCCAAAGAGGATGCTACCCTTTTAAAATTGTTTACACATACCCCGAAGGTCAGACCAAACGCCTCTACCAGACCTCCCAACAGCCCCGTTCCGCCTGGCCATCTCAACATTTCTTCATTTCCGTGCAAGCGGGCGGCATACATCATGGCGCGCTGTCGGAAATTCGGGGAGCGGCCCGGATTGCTTGACTGAATGTTTGCTGGCCGTTTAACTGAATGTGGGTTGCGTTGCGTTTTGTCGGGTAATTCGTTGGATTTTGACCAAAATAATACCAGATTATTGGTGCGATGCCGCACGCGGAAGCAATACCTTTTGACGAGGATATCGGGTTTCAGGAATTAGCTTTTCTGACAACGGATATTGTTGGCAGTGCCGAATTGCACCGGCGCTTTCCCAGCGACATGATCGCGGCAATGGATCTGCATGACGAGATACTGCATGGCGCCATCCACCGGGCCAACGGCAATCCCTTTAAACATACTGGCGACGGCGTATTGGCCGCATTCGAGCGTTCGGAGGATGCGGTGCGCGCAATCGTCGAGGCTCAACTGGCCATGCGGACGGTGACCTGGGGTGCCACGGGGCGTTTGCGGTTGCGCATGGGCATTCATTTCGGCACGGCACGGCCCCGTGGCGGTGACTATTTTGGTCCGGCCATGTCGGCGGTTCATCGGCTCGAAGGTGCGGCCAATGCCGATCAGATACTGGTTTCCGAGGCGGCGGTCAGACAAATTGGCTCATGGCCGGATGAGGCATCGATAAAATTTTCCTATCTGGGCCAGCATCATTTCAAAGGCGTGGACCAGTTTCGTGTCTATCAGGTTGAAGTCGAGGGCTTACCGGACAAATTCGCGCCGATTGCGGGCAAACGCGAAACAGAGAACGGTAATCTGCCTGTCCCGCTGAGTTCGTTCCTGGGCCGCGAGCACGAAATAGAGCACCTGAAACAGATGGCCGATGCCTCCCGGATCGTGACCCTGATAGGACCGGGAGGCATTGGCAAGACCCGGGTCGCGCTGGAGCTCGTGCGCTCGCTTGCGCCCGAATTTCCGGGTGGCGCATGGTTCTTGAACCTCGCATCGCTTGAGCGCGGGACGGACCTCTGGCCGGTGATAGCAGCGGTGCTGGAGCTCACACCGGTGCCGGGCATGGACAGACACCAGCAGGTCAGGGAGCGGTTGCGTGAAGACAGAACAATTTTGCTGATAGACAACTGCGAACATGTTTTGGACGAAGTCGCCATTCTGGTGTCGGATCTTTGCGCGGCCTGTCCCGAACTGTGCGTGGCCGCAACAAGCCGTCAGATACTGGGACTTGATGGCGAGGCCCAATACACTATTCCGGCCCTCAATCCAGATCCAAAGGAAGACATTGGCCAGAGCACGGCCGTGCAATTGTTCATCGAACGCGCGAAGTCGGTCCGGCACGATTTTGCCCCCAACGATGACGAGTTCGAGATCGTACATACAATATGCCGGAACCTGGATTATATCCCGCTGGCAATCGAGATCGCGGCAGGCCAGTTGCGCCGCTTTCCATTGGAGCGGATTGCCCAGGATTCAGAAAATCCACTGGATTTGCGCCCGGGCAAGGCGCGGCGGCGCACCGGCCGGCAGCAAACCCTGCGGCGCACGCTGGAATGGTCCTACGATCTGATCGAACCAGCCAGCCAGACCGTGTTGCAGCAACTGTCCGTCTTTTCCAGTCCGTTTCACGAAGAGCAGGCGCTGGAAGTGTGCAAAGTGGATATGCAGGACGAGGTCGAAATTCTCGACAGTTTGGACGAATTGATCGATGCATCGCTGCTATCGACGTACAATGACGCTGAGCGTCGGGTGCGGATGCTGCGAACGGTCCAGGCTTTCGGCCGGGACATTCTGCAAGAGGCCGGAACGCTAACCGACATCGAGAAACGCCATGGCGAGGTATTCGCGGCGCAGTGCATTGTGCGGGGCCAGCAATTTGCCAGCAACGGCGAACGGGTGGCGGCGGGCGCCATTCAGGATGACCTGCCCAATATCCGGGCCGCGTTCGAACGGGCCTTGCCGGCCGACGTGGACCTGGCGTCGCGGCTGACATTTCCACTGCTGTACTACATCAATCTGCATCCGGAATCCGAGTTCGTGACCTGGCCGACGCGGATCATGTCGCAACAAGGCGCCGATGATTTGCCGGGAAGTCCGCGGCTCTTGGCAAGCTGCGCGAGCTATGCCTTTCGTGAGCTAGGCGATGTCGCCAAGGCCCGGGAGTATATCGAACGGGGTTTTGCCCTGGAGCAGGCCGGGCGCGACAATAGTCAGGGCTGGCTGGCACATATAGCGGGGCGAATTGCCTTTGGCCTGGGCGACATAGAGGCTTTCAGAGCCTACCACCGCCAGACGATATCAGAGGCGAGAGAGCACGATAATCTGGCCTGCCAGGTACTTGATCTGAGTGCCGCGGCCTTCGTCGAAGCGCGCGCGCACCCAACGGATCGCAGCCGCGAATTGGCGGCGGCGCTGGATGATCTGCTCGAATTTTTGCAGCAGCCTTCGATGATCGGCTATATCCATTTCGCGCGCGCCGGCCTGGCCATCAGGCGCGACTACGATCTGGCATTCAAGGAACTGCATTCAGCCATCGAATGGGCCGAAATAGGCGGCAACTTTTTAGGTGCTTTGCGCGTTCGCAATATCATTTCACACATGAAGGCAAAATCCGTTGGACCAGGCGAGGCACTCAAGTTCGAGATAGATTCGCTTATCAAACTACCGGATCACGGCGCGACAATTCACAAGTGGGAGGCGATCAGACGATTGCTTGACCCCCTGGCAAAACTCGAAGCCGATGAAGAACTCGCCGTAATTTCAGGTGCTTTGCAGGATGCCCCGGTCAGTACGAGAGTTTCGGCGGATCGCTATATCGAGGCGGCGCGCGACCGTTTGGGCCAACAGGCCTTTGACGCGGCGGTCGAGCGCGGAAAGAAGTTCGACTTGGCGGAAGTGCGCGCCTACGCCATCGAAACGTTAGGCGCCCGCGTCTAGATCCATCATATCAGCCAACTGTTCCGCTCCGCCTGTTCCTTCTACACCGAGCCGTGCGCTTTCAAGCAACTCCGGCAAGCAACCCCGGCAGCGCTACTTAGAACCGCCGTCGATCTTCAGGATGGCGCCGGTGGTGTAGCTGGCGCCACTCGATGCCAAATACAGCGCCGCCGCCGCGACTTCCTCGGCCTCGCCGCCGCGTTTCATGGCGATGCGCTCTTCAGCCTTGGCGTTGAAGGCTTCCATGTCCCAGGCCTTGGAAATATCCGTCAGGAACGGCCCCGGCATGATGCAGTTGACACGGACCTTGGGGCCGTACGCGTCGGCGAAGGCCTCGGTCATGGCGTTGACGCCGGCCTTAGCGGCGGCGTAGGTGATGACTTCCTTGGTCGGCCGGATCGCGGCGGTGGAGGAGACATTGATGATGGCACCGCCCTCCCCTTCGAACATGCGCTGGCCCACATTGGCGCAGAGACGGAAGGTGCCCTTCAGGTTTACGTCCAGCACCTTGTCATACAACGCCTCGGGGATTGAGGCCGCCGTGTCGTAATGGGGCGACATACCCGCATTGTTGATCAGGACATCGATACGGCCAAAGCGTTCGTAGGCGGCATCAACCAGGGCATCGCATTGCTCCCAGTAACCCACATGGCAAGCAAAGGGCATGGCCTGGCGGCCCAGGGCCTCGATCTCCTTGGCGGTGGCTTCGCAGCTTTCAATCTTGCGCGAGGTGATAATCAAATCCGCCCCCGCCTCGGCAAAGCCCAGGGCCATGGCCCGGCCCAGGCCCCGGCTGCCGCCGGTGATCAAAACCACCTTGTTGCTCATATCGATCTGATTGCTGGCCATCCGGCGTACTCCCAATGCAAATGTCTACGTTGTTAGGACGATCTTACCAAAATGATTGTTGCCGCGCATATGGGCTTGTGCCGCCGCCGCCTCGTCCAGGGAAAATTCGCGGTCGATGGGAAGATGCAGGGTGCCATCCTCCACCCCCGGCCACAGATCGGCACGCATCAGGCGGCCGATCTCGCGCACTTCCTCCACCGAACGGGTGCGGAAGGTCACGCCGATATAGTCGATGCGTTTCAGGGCATGCAGGTCAAAATCGAATTCGCCCTTGAAGCCGCCCAAGCGACCGACGTTAACGATGCGGCCCAGAATGGCGGCAGCGGCCATGTTCTGGTTGGCCACGGGCGCCGAAACCTGATCAACGATCAGATCCACGCCCTTGCCACCCGTCGCATCCTGCACCGCGTCCGGCCAGTTCGGATCGTTGCTGTCCAGCGCCAGATCCGCACCGAACTCCCCTAACCGGGCCCGGCGGCCAGGATCGGTCGACGTGCCGATCACCAACTTGGCGCCCTTGTACTTGGCTATTTGCATGGCCATCAAGCCAACGCCCGACGACGCGCCCTGGATCAGGACGCTTTCGTCTGCTTGCAATCGGCCATGGGTAACCACGGCATCATGCATGGTCTGCAACGCCACCGGCAGGGCCGCGGCCTGGGGATAGGTCATATTGTTGGCGGGGATAGGCGCCGCCCGCCCCCAATCGCACACCGCGTATTCCGCATAACCACCTGCGCCCGAACACATGACCCGGTCACCGGCCTTGAAACCCGGCGTATCCGGTCCCACCGAAACCACCTCGCCGGACCATTCCAGCCCCGCAACGGTCCCTGCGCCACCCCGGCTGCCGTACTTTCGGCCGTCCGCCATCAAGACATCGGCACGGTTCAGGCCGGCGGCATGTACCCGCACCAAAAGCTGGCCGGGTTCGGCCTCGGGCATGGGGATATCCTGAATTTCCAGGCCGTTTTCGGTCAATACGGCGGCTTTCATGATCAGCGGTCCCTGTTCCAAAGTGAATCAAAGCGTGAACATAACATGATCAATTCGGAATCTTTCATAACTTATTGAATCAGTGCGTGTTTTTTATCTTGATCCGATTCGCTGTATGTGATTCGCTCGCCTTGATATGGGACTTTTTTACGATATGCGGCGGAGTCTACGCCGGGCCATCACGCCCTGCCTGGGGATCTGTGCCCTGATGTATTTCTGCTATCACACGGTCCAGGGTGATCGTGGGGTCATCGCATATCTGCGCCTGAGCACCCAGTTGGAGCGCACCGAGATGGCCCTGCGCGATAGCGGCGAGGCCCGCGAGGCGCTGGCCCGCCAGGTCCGGCTGCTGCGCCCGGAAAACCTGGACCGCGATATGCTGGACGAACAGGCCCGCCGCGGCCTTGGCCTGACCCACCCCGACGATATCGTGATTTACACGCCATAAGCGGCGCCCAAAACCCCTCAAACCGGATAACTATTGCGCACCAACAGGTTGCCCCGTGCGCTTGTACGCAGCTGGGTACAATCCCTTAATATTGAATTAATCATTATGCGGTTAATTTTTAAATTCTCCTTGTATTACAAGGAGTTTTGACGTTTTAATATCGTCTGAAAGCGTCGACAATGATCAATTGCGAATGAGGCTGTCATGGCGAAAGCGGCGAAGTCCAAGGCTGTTGGCACAAAGACCGAAGCTCTAAAAGCAACAAAATCACCCGCCCGCCGCCGCAAGGCGCCGCCACCGCCCGCCATTACCAAGGACAATGCCGAGGAAGCCCTGGGCTTCTACCGCCAGATGCTGCTGATCCGCCGCTTCGAGGAAAAGGCCGGGCAAATGTACGGCATGGGCCTGATCGGCGGTTTCTGCCATCTCTATATCGGCCAGGAAGCCGTGGTTACCGGCATGCAGGCGGCCATTGACGAGGGCGACACGCAACTGACCAGCTACCGCGATCACGGCCACATGCTGGCCTGCGGCATGGATGCCAAGGGCGTGATGGCGGAACTGACCGGGCGCATCGGCGGCTATTCCAAGGGCAAGGGCGGCTCCATGCACATGTTCAGCCAGGAAAAGAATTTCTTTGGCGGCCATGGCATCGTCGGGGCCCAGGTGCCCATCGGGGCCGGCCTGGGCTTTGCCCACAAATACAAGGACAATGGCCGCATCTCGCTGACTTACTTTGGCGATGGCTCCGCCAACCAGGGCCAGGTCTATGAAGCCTTCAACATGGCGGCGCTGTGGCAGTTGCCGGTGATTTTCATTGTCGAGAACAACCAATACGCCATGGGTACGGCGGTGGGCCGGGCCTCGGCCCAGACCGAGCTGTACCGCCGCGGCGAAAGCCTTGGCATACCCGGCGTCCAGGTTGACGGCATGGATGTGTTGGCCGTCAAGGTGGCCGGCGACGAGGCGGTCAAGCATGTGCGCGGCGGCAAGGGCCCGATCCTGATGGAGATGAAGACCTATCGTTACCGTGGCCATTCCATGTCAGACCCGGCCAAGTACCGCACCAAGGAAGAGGTGCAGCGGGTCAGGGCCGAGCGTGACCCTATCGATCACCTGCGCGAAATGATTTTGGAGGCTGGCGTGACCGACGAGGCGGCGTTGAAGGCCCTGGACCGGGAGGTCAAGGATATCGTCACGGAGGCGGCGGAATTCGCGCAAAACAGCCCCGAACCGGATCCGGCAGAACTGTACACAGACATTCTGGTGGAGGTCTAGAGCATGCCTGTGACCATCACCATGCCCGCGCTTTCCCCTACCATGACCGAAGGCACCCTGGCCAATTGGCTGGTCGCCGAGGGCGAAAGCGTCAACCCGGGCGACATGATCGCCGAGATCGAGACCGACAAGGCGACCATGGAAGTCGAGGCGGTGGATGAAGGCGTTGTGGGCAAGATTCTGGTCCCAGCCGGTACCGAGAATATCGCGGTCAATACGCCTATCGTGATCCTGCTGCTGGACGGCGAGGACGCTTCCGCCATTGATGGCGCGGCGGCCAGCCCCGCACCATCTCCAGTCTCGGCCCCTGCCCCGGCCCCCGCCCCTGCCGCTGAACCAGCGCCCGCACCCGCCGCCGTCGCGGCGGCTCCGGCAGCCCCAGCAGTCATTGCCGAAGCGATTGTGGAGGATGACCTGCCAGCGGGCACGGAAATGGTCACCATGACCGTGCGTGAAGCCCTGCGCGATGCCATGGCCGAGGAAATGCGCGGTGACGGCGATGTCTTCCTGATGGGAGAAGAGGTCGCGGAATACCAGGGCGCCTATAAGATCAGCCAGGGTTTGCTGGAAGAATTCGGCCCCCGCCGGGTGATCGACACACCGATCACCGAACATGGCTTCACCGGCCTGGCTGTCGGCGCCGCGTTTGGCGGCCTGAAGCCCATTGTCGAGTTCATGACCTTTAACTTCGCCATGCAGGCGATCGACCAGATCATCAATTCGGCGGCCAAAACCCGCTATATGTCCGGCGGGCAAATGGGCTGTCACATCGTCTTTCGCGGCGCCAATGGCATCGCCTCCCGCGTCGCGGCCCAGCATTCGCAATGCTATGCCTCGTGGTATGCCCATTGTCCGGGCCTCAAGGTGGTCTCGCCCTACAGCGCGGCAGACGCCAAGGGTCTGTTGAAAAGCGCCATCCGCGACCCGAACCCGGTGGTATTTCTGGAGAACGAATTAATGTACGGCCATTCCTTCGAGGTGCCGGTACTGGACGACTACACGGTGCCCATCGGCAAGGCGCGGGTGGCACGGACGGGCAGCGATGTCACCATCGTGGCCTTTTCCATCGCCGTCGGCTGGGCCCTGGAGGCCGCCGATGCCCTGGCGGCGGAAGGCATCTCGGCCGAAGTGATCGATCTTCGATCAGTGCGGCCGCTGGATCTGCCCACGGTTTTGCAATCGGTACGCAAAACCAACCGCTGCGTCACGGTCGAGGAAGGCTGGCTGGCCTGCGGCATCGGCGCCGAACTGTCCGCGCGGATCATGGAACAGGCCTTTGACGAATTGGACGCGCCAGTGACACGGATCGGCGGCGCGGACGCGCCCATGCCCTATGCGGCGAATTTGGAAAAGCTGTCCGTACCGGATGCCGCCGCCATCGCCGCCGCCGCCAAAGCCGTCTGCTACCGCTAATTCTTGAGGCAAGAGCCAATAACGGGAAAACAAGCCATGCCCATCACCATCACCATGCCCGCCCTTTCGCCCACCATGACCGAGGGAACCTTGGCCAAATGGCTTTTGAAAGAGGGCGATGCGGTACGATCCGGCGACATGCTGGCGGAGATCGAAACAGACAAGGCGACCATGGAGGTCGAGGCCGTCGATGAAGGCGTCCTGGCCCGTATTCTGGTCGCGGAAGGCACCGAGGGCGTGCCGGTGAACGCGCCCATCGCGATATTATTGGAAGAAGGGGAGGACGCCTCCGTGCTTGAAGACGCTACATCCGAACCCGCCGCCGTGACGGCCCCAGCCGCAGCGCCGGCGGCCCCCGCTCCGGTAGCTGCTCCGGTAGCGGCGACCGCGCCGGCGGCGCCCGCTGCCTCCGCCGGTGGACGCATCCTGGCTTCTCCCCTGGCCCGGCGCATGGCCGGCCAGGCGGGATTGGATCTGGCCGCCGTCAACGGCAGCGGCCCGCGCGGGCGGATCGTCAAGGCGGATATCGAAGCAGCCATGGCGGCAGGCGGCGCACCGGCGCCCGCCGCAGCACCTACCGCAGCACCTGTTGCGGCCCCTGTCTCGGCACCTGCCGCTCCGGCGCCCGCGGCTGCCGACGCCTCGCCATTCGAGGGCGAGTTCGAGCTGCAACCCCTGTCGACCATGCGCAAGACCATCGCCCGGCGCATGAGCGAGTCCAAGCGCGAGGCACCGCATTTCTATATGACCGTGGATTGCGAATTGGATGCCCTGTTGGCCCTGCGCAAGGATTTGAACGAACGGGCCGGGGACACTTTCAAATTGTCGGTCAACGATCTGGTCATCAAGGCCGCCGCCGTGGCCCTGATGAAGGTGCCCGCCGCCAATGCCGGTTATTCCGATAGCGGAATAAAGCTGTATAAATCAGCCGATATCTCCGTTGCCGTGGCCTCGGACCGAGGCCTGATCACACCAGTGATCCGCAACGCCAACGGCAAGGGCCTGGAGGCGATTTCGACGGAAATGCGCGAAC
Source organism: uncultured Rhodospirillaceae bacterium (assembly GCA_964462145.1). Taxonomy (GTDB): domain Bacteria; phylum Pseudomonadota; class Alphaproteobacteria. The sequence goes on along the minus strand of CAYWYB010000075.1, from coordinate 2,920 downwards.
TGGCGCAAAAGGCCAATGACGGCAAGCTGATGCCGGAAGACTACCAGGGTGGCAGCTTCTCCATCTCCAATCTTGGCATGTACGGCGTCAAGCAGTTCGATGCGGTGATCAACACGCCGCAAGCCTGCATTCTGGCCGTCGGCGCCGGTGAACAGCGCGCCGTGGTCAAGGACGGCGCCCTGGCCATAGCTACCGTCATGTCGGTCACGCTTTCCGTCGATCACCGGGTGGTGGACGGCGCCATCGGGGCCCAGTTCCTGGCCGCCTTCAAGGGCCTGATCCAGGATCCCATGACCATGTTGCTATAAGGCGCGCTAAGGAAGGGTACTGGAGATGGCGGAACAGCAATTTGATCTGGTCGTCGTTGGCGGCGGACCGGGCGGCTATGTGGCCGCGATCCGTGCCGCACAGCTGGGCATGGACGTGGCCCTGGTGGAGCGGGAGCATCTGGGCGGCATTTGCCTGAACTGGGGCTGCATCCCAACCAAGGCCCTGCTGCGCTCGGCCGAGGTCTATCATCTGGCTAAAACTTCGACGCAATATGGATTTAAAATCAACGATATAGAAATTGACCTTAATGCGATAGTTCAACGCAGCCGAAAGATCGCCAAGCAGCTAAACGGCGGCGTCGGGCGTCTGTTGAAAAAGAACAAGGTCGAGGTTTTGACCGGCCACGCCCGCCTGCTCGGCAAGGGCCGTCTGGCGGTTGAAGTGGACGGTACGGCGGTGATGGAACTGAGCGCCAAGAACATTATCCTAGCGACCGGCGCCCGCGCGCGGGATCTGCCGGGTATGGAGGCGGACGGCAAACAGATCTGGAGCTACCGCCATGCCCTGGTCGCCGATACCATACCGAAGGAGCTTTTGGTCGTTGGCTCGGGCGCCATTGGTATTGAATTTGCCAGTTTCTTCAACACCCTGGGAGCAGACGTCACGGTCGTCGAAGTACTTGACCGCGTACTGCCCGTGGAAGACGCGGAAATCTCGGCCATGGCCCATAAGGCCTTTGAAAAACAAGGCATGCGGTTGTTGACTGGGGTGCAAGTCAAGGGCCTGAAAAAGGCGCCCGACGGCGTCACCGCCAGCATCCAATTGCCCGACGGCAAGACCGAAGCAATCACCGCCGACCGGGTTATCATGGCGGTGGGCATCGTCGGCAATGTGGAGGATATCGGGCTGGAAAATACCAAGGCGGTGGTGGACCGCAGCCATGTGGTGGTCGATCCCTGGCTGGCTACCGGAGAACCCGGCCTGTATGCCATTGGCGATCTGGCGGGGCCGCCCTGGCTGGCGCACAAAGCCTCCCACGAAGGCGTCATCTGTGTCGAAAAAATCGCCGGCGTGGCCGATGTGCATCCGCTGAACCCCATGAATATTCCCGGCTGCACCTATTGTCAGCCGCAAATCGCCTCCGTGGGCCTGAGCGAGGCGGCGGCGGAGGCTGCGGGGCACAAGGTGCGCGTGGGCCGCTTCCCTTTCATTGGCAACGGCAAGGCCATCGCCCTGGGCGAACCCGAAGGCATGATCAAGACCGTATTCGACGCGGCCACGGGCGAATTGCTGGGCGCGCACATGATCGGGCCGGAGGTGACGGAGCTGATCCAGGGCTACGCGGTGGCGCGCAGCATGGAGAGTACGGAAGCCGAATTGCTACATACGGTCTTCCCTCACCCCACATTATCCGAGGCGATGCACGAATCCGTGCTTGACGCCATGGGCCGGGCCATCCATTTCTAGGGCTGATCCAACAATGATGGGCCAAGGCAGCTAAAAAGCATGGCTGATAGCAATCTAACAGCAGCGCAACTGCGCCATCCGGAAAAACGCAACCGCCCGGACAATGCGCCGCGCCGCAAGCCGCCCTGGATCCGCGTCAAGGCGCCCAACGGCAAGACCTATTTCGAGACCCGCAATCTGATGCGGGACAACAACCTGCATACGGTGTGCGAAGAAGCCGCCTGCCCCAATATCGGCGAATGCTGGGGCAAGCGCCACGCCACCATGATGATCATGGGCGATACCTGCACCCGGGCCTGCGCCTTTTGCAACGTCAAAACCGGCCGGCCGGGTGCGCTGGACGCGCAAGAGCCGGAAAACGTCGCCAAGGCGGTAAAAACCCTCGGTCTGCGCCATGTGGTGATCACATCCGTGGATCGTGATGATCTGGACGATGGAGGGGCCGGACATTTCGCCCGGGTCATCGCTCAAATACGGGCCCTGGCGCCCGAAACCACGATCGAGGTGCTGACACCAGATTTTCTGGGCAAAGATGGCGCCTTGGAGGTCGTCGTGGCCGCACGCCCGGATGTCTTCAATCACAATCTCGAAACGGTGCCGGGCCTGTACCCCCAGGTCCGCCCCGGCGCCCGCTATTTCAACTCCCTGCAATTGCTGGCCAAGGCCAAGGAGCTGGACCCGAATATCTTCACCAAATCCGGCATCATGGTCGGCCTGGGCGAAGAGCGCCAGGCGGTGCACCAGGTGATGGACGATTTACGAGCAGCGGACGTTGATTTCCTGACCATCGGGCAGTATCTGCAACCCACGCCCAAGCATCATCCGGTGGCCGATTTCGTCACGCCGGAACAGTTCGCCGCCTATGAGAAAGCAGCGCGGGGCAAGGGCTTTTTGCTGGTGGCGGCGACGCCGCTGACCCGGTCTTCATATCACGCGGATAGCGATTTCGCCGAACTGGCCCGCCGCCGTCAGGCGACAGCTTAATGCCCACCCATGCGGAAAAGAAAATTCTGCCCTATACCCAGGAACAGATGTTCGATCTGGTCGCCGATATCGAACGTTATCCCGAATTTCTACCCTGGTGCGTGGCCTGCCGGGTGACCAAGGTCGAAGGGCCGGTGATCTGGTGCGATCTAATGGTTGGCTTCAAGGTCTTTCGCGAGAAATTCACCTCGAAAGTCAC
>CAYWYB010000074.1:0-17938 GCA_964462145.1 uncultured Rhodospirillaceae bacterium | reverse complement strand
GCATGCTGCAGGCGGTCGCCAGCACGGTCTTCAACGAGGCGGTGCGCCGCATGGTCGGCGCCTTTGAAACCCGCGCAGGCGTCATTCACACAAAAGCGCCGCCGAATACGGGCCAATAGACGGAACCGTGCTAGGATTGGCAAAACGAAGCCGCAGACGAGGATACGCCATGAGCAACGCCAGCGAAGTTCAGGATGCCGGACCGATTATCGCGATCGAAAGCGGTCAGATCGAAGGCTTTAGCCTAGACGGCGTCGACGCCTTCAAGAATATTCCCTTCGGCGCTGATACAGGCGGGGCCAATCGCTTTCGCCCGCCCCAGCCGGCACCGGCCTGGAACGGCGTGCGCCCGGCCCTGGAATTCGGCCCCAGGGCACCCCAGGACCCCAACCGGGTGGACAGACTGAAAGGCGGCACCGAGACGCCGATGTCCGAGGACTGCCTGAACCTGAATGTCTGGCGGCCCAGCTCGGCTAATGCCGCAGGCGCATCCGGCATGCCCGTGATGGTCTATATCCATGGCGGCGGTTTTCTCTATGGCAGCGCCAATCACATCGCCCATGATGGCGGCATCCTGGCCCGGCGCGGCAATATGGTGGTGGTCAGCATCAACTATCGCCTGGGCGTCCTGGGCCTGCTGTCCCACCCCTGCCTGCGCGATCCGGACACCGGTCATGACGGCAACTGGGGCTTTCTCGATCAGATCGCTGCCCTGCAATGGGTCAACCGGAATATCGCCGCGTTCGGCGGCGATGCGGACAATGTCACCATCGTCGGCCTGTCGGCGGGCGGCGGCAGCGTCGGGGCCCATTGTATCTGCCCCATCTCGCGGCCCCTGTTCCGCCGCGCCGTGGTGCAAAGCTCCTCTCCCCTGCCGACGCCGCGCTCGGATCATGACGCGGCGGCGGAAACCCTTCTGGCCGAGCTTGGGGTCCAGGCTGATCTGGCCGCCCTGCAAGCCATCGACCGCAACGCCATTCAGGCGGCACAGGCCGGTTGGACGGCCAAGCTGCAAAATGGCCGCACCGCGCCGCGCCCCATGGTGGATGGCGAGCTGTTGCCCTACTGGCCGGACGAGGCCATGGCGGCGGGGCTGATGGACGGCCTGGACCTGTGGGTCAGCCATACCAGGGACGAGGCCACGGTGTTCGCCGCGAACATGGCGTCCGAGGCCATTCCCCGCGACGACGAGCAGCTGCGCGCCACCCTGGCCAAGGCCGGCCTGGATGGCGATAGGCTAATTCCAGCCTACCGCGCCGCCCGTCAGGCTCGCGGCGAGGCTCATGATACCTGGGATTTGTGGATCGCCATGCACACGGACCGTCTGATCCGGGTGCCGTCGATCAACTTCCTGGCCGATCATGCCAGGCGCGGCAATAATGCCTGGGCCTGCATGGTGACCCGAGAATGCGACTGGGTGCCGCCCGTACCCGGCGACAAGGCCCTGGGCGCCTGCCATGTGGTCGACCTGCCCTTCATGTTCGGCAGTTTGCACGCCACGCCCGAGTTGGAACGTCTGGCAGGCAGCGCGCCCGGCGCCGATGAACTGGCCGAAATCATTCAGGATGCCTACATTGCTTTCTGCCGTACCGGCAGCCCGGTAACAGAGGCACTGTCGGCCTGGCGGCCCTATGATGGGGAAACGCGTCCAACCATGCTGCTGGGCGATGACCTGACGGCCCTGGACGACCCCATGGGAGAAGAGCGGCGCCTGATGACAGAGGCCTTGGCGGGCGCATAGGCCCATTTTTTCTTTCAAGCTATAGCGTAGGAGTACACAAACATGCAGACAGTGGCACCGGAAACCGTCGGCCTGTCGGCCGAGCGCCTGGAGAAAATGACCTCGTGGATGGAGCGGCAGGTCAGCTCGAACCGGCTGGCGGGGCTGTCCGCCATGATCCACCGGCGCGGCCAATGCGCCTATTTCAACTGTACCGGCGAGATGGACAAGGAAGCCGGCAAGGCGGTGGCGGAAGACACGCTGTTCCGGATCTACTCCATGACCAAGCCGATTACGGCGGTGGCGGCGATGATCTGCTACGAGGATGGGCATTTCCAGCTTGATGACCCAATCGCCAAATTCCTGCCGGAATTCACCGAGATGCAGGTCTGGGACGGCAACCCGGATGCCCTGAATACGGTGCCGGCGGAGGGCTATATAACCGTGCGTCACCTGATGACCCACACCGCCGGTTTCTCCTACGAATTTATGGAGGCGACCCCGGTCGAAGAATATTACCGGGAGCACAAGATCAGCTTCAACCCTGGCCGGCAGAGCGAGAAAGGCCACGATCTGGCCGCCATGACGACGCTTTTGGCGCAGGCTCCTTTGGTCCGCCAGCCGGGCAGTGGCTGGGGTTATTCGGTCTCCATCGATGTGCTGGGGCGGCTGGTCGAGGTTTGGTCGGGGCAAGCACTGGACAAGTTTTTCGAGGAACGGATTTTCCAGCCCCTGGCCATGACCGATACCGCGTTCTCGGTCCCGGCGGACAAGCAGTCGCGCTTCGCCGCCTGTTACGAACCCAGCAGCGGCGGCGGCCTGGGCGGGCTAAGCAGCCAGGACGCGGTCATCCGCAAAAGCGAAGGCATCGGCCTGAAACTGGCCGACGCGCCCGATGACAGCCATTATCTGGAAACCCCGGATACCTTTTCGGGCGGCGGCGGCCTGGTCGGCACCATTGGCGACTATGGCCGGTTTTGCCAGATGCTGTTGAACAAGGGTGAGTTGGACGGCGTGCGTATCCTGGGCAGCAAGACGGTGGAATTCATGGCCCTCAACCACCTGCCCGATAACAAGGACATGGCCGCCATGGGCCAGCCCATATGGAGCGAGTCCAGCGCCGAGGGCATCGGCTATGGCCTGGGCATGGCGGTGGTGATCGACGCCGCGACGACGCAGCTTTTGCGCTCAACCGGTGAATACTTCTGGGGCGGTGCCGCCAGCACGGCCTTTTGGATCGACCCAGAGGAAGACATGTTCGTGGTCTTCATGACCCAACTGCTGCCGTCATCATTCTATCCGATCCGCGGCGAACTGCGCGTGGCGGCCTATCAGGCGCTCATAGACTAGGGCGCTTCGAGGTGCCCGTCCCATAGGTCGACATTGACGCAGTCAGCGGCAGGTGCGTCGGGGCCCCAAAGTTCCTGTGCGGTGAAGCGGACGCTGTAAATATTCTGGCCCACCCGGTGGCCCGGGCCCTTGGAATTTTCGTCGGCGAAAACGAAGACGCCATGCTGGCGCTCCACCACGCCGCACTTGCCGCGTACATAGCGCGGCGCTCGGGTATGGCCGGTGGGATGGCTATTCACGACCCGCACCCGATCACCGACCGCGTACTTCGGCGTGATCTCGTCGTCCGTTGTGTAATCGGTGCCCCGGCCCAGTACCTCTTCGACCGCATCCGCCTTCAGCACCCGTTGCGCCAGGTCGTCAGGCAGCGGCGCGGCGGACTTGCCCTTGGCGATTTCGTCCGCCGTGACCAGGCCTGTCTCAACCAGCAATTTCTCCAGGCCCACCAGCCAGGTCTGATAATAGCTGTTGGCCAGATATTGTGCCGGCGGCTGGTTCTCGCGGGCATGGCGGGACGTATCGATGTTCCACTTGCCCATGGCGCCCGCCGCCAGGTTCAACGCAAGCACCCGGCGTTCCCAGTCATGGTGAAAAACCGGCTCGTCTACCTCGGCGTCAATCGGGCCAAGACCATGCATGCCGCCTAGATCGTGCGCACCATTCATGGCCCCGCCACCTTTTCGACGCCGATCATGCTGTTGCGGCCAACCAGTGCGGCCAGTTCGTCGGGGCTCATCCCCTCGGTCCCTTCAGGTTGTTCGGGCAGCACCAGATAGCGCAGCTCTGCTGTACTATCCCAAACGCGGACAGCGACGTCCTCGCCAACCTCGGTGCCGAATTCACGCAGCACCCCGCGCGGATCCATCACCGCACGGGAGCGGTATGGCGCCGATTTATACCAGGTGGGCGGCAGGCCCAGCACCGGCCAGGGGTAGCAGGAACAGAGCGTGCAGACGACCAGGTTATGAACCTCCGCCGTGTTCTCGACCACGTACATATGTTCGCCCTGACGGCCATGATAGCCCATGTCCGCGATGGCGGCGGTGGCATCGCGCAGCAGCCAGTCCTTGTAGTCCGGATCAGTCCAGGCCCGGGCCACCACGCGGGCGCCGTTTTGCGGCCCCACCTTGTGCTCGTAGGTCTGGATCAAGGCCTCCAGCGCGTCCGGATCAACCATGCCCTTGTCCAAGAGTAAGGATTCCAGGCTGCGGACACGCAGGTCCGTATCGCTTAAATGGCTATGGTTCGGGTCGCTATGATCTTCGCTGTCGCTCATTGCAGGAATCCCCCATTCCCAAAATGTCCCTAACTATAGGCTCATACTAGAGACAGGCCTTCACGATGGGCCAGAAGTCGGCGGCGGTCAAGGAAGCACCACCGACCAGGGCGCCGTTGACATTCTCCACGCCCATCAACTCATCAGCGTTCGAGCCCTTGACCGAGCCGCCATACAGCAGGCGTATCTTGACGCCGTCATCCTTGAAGCGGCGTTTCAAACGCCCCCGGATGGAGGCATGCACCGCCGCCACGTCCGCCGCCGTCGGCGTCAGGCCGGTGCCGATGGCCCAGACCGGTTCATAGGCGACCACGGTGTTCTTGGCGGTGCATCCTTTGGGCAGGCTGTCGGTCAATTGCTTGCCGATCACCGCCAGGGTCTGGCCCTTCTTGCGTTCGGCTCCGGTTTCGCCGATGCAGATGATGGCGCGCAGGCCGGCGCGATGGGCGGCCTCGGCCTTGGCGCGGACCTCTTTGCTGCTTTCGCCGTGATCGGCCCGGCGTTCGGAATGGCCGACGATGACATAGCCGCAGCCCGCGTCCTTCAGCATTTCGGCCGAGATATCACCGGTATGGGCGCCCGAGATGTTGGCGTGGCAATCCTGGCCGCCGATGGCGATACGGCTGCCCTTGGCGGCCTCGCGCAGGGGTGCCAGCAAGGGTGCCGGCGGGCAGATCAGAACATCACAACCGGGCTTCTTTTCCTTGCCCATGCGGGTCGCCAGTTTTTTGGCCTCGCGCAGGGCGGCCGATTTCAGGCCATTCATTTTCCAGTTACCGGCGATCAGGGGGCGTACCTTGGCGGCCATATTGTTGTTTCCTTTTTCGGGATTTCGATGGGATAACATGTAACAGATGACGGGCATGAAACGAGTGAAAAGTTTAGCGATTATGAAAACCACGGCAATATCCGAAGAAGCCATCAGCGACCATCTGTCACGTCTGGACCGCGATGGTTTCACGGTACTGGAAAACGCCATTCCCAAGGATCTGCTGGCCGAGCTGAAAGCCGCCCTGGCAGAGATCGAACAGGAACACAATTTCGGCTACCGCGATACGGCTTTCGAGGGCACGCATACGACGCGGATATACAACCTGCTGGCCTATCACCCGGCCTTCGCCAAGATCCCCGTATTCGACGGCGCCCTGCCGTTGATCGAGCGGATGCTGGACCCCGGCCTGCAACTATCGTCCCTCTCGGCGATCTGCCCCGGACCGGGGCAAAAACCCCAGCCCCTGCATTCCGACAGCCAGATGATCCCCCTGCCCCGCCCGCACGTGCCCATCGCGGTCAACTCCATGTGGGCCTTGAGCGATTTCCGGGAAGAAAACGGCGCCACCCGTATCGTGCCCGGCAGCCACAAGTCGGACCATGACCCGGATTACGACGGCGCCTACGACAGCATCTGCGCCGAAATGGACGCGGGCAGCATCCTGGTCTGGCACTCCACCCTGTGGCACGGCGGCGGCCATAACCAGAGCGATGCTCGCCGCGACGGCATCGCCTGCTATTACTGCGCCGGCTGGATCCGCCAGCAGGAGAACCAACAACTGGGCATCGATATGGAGCGCCTGCGGTCCTTCCCAAGGCGCCTGCAGGAGCTCTGCGGTTTTTCCGTCTATCGCGGCATCTATGGCCATATCGACAACAGCGACCCCATCGAACTGCTGGGCCGCGAACGCACCGGCAAAATGGTCTGGCAAGCCTCCGACGAGGTGCGGAAACCCTGAAGATTGGCCGGCAACGATTCGTCTTCATTGAGATTGGCAAGGGACTCAATCAAACGACTCCGCCCTTTTTGATTGCTCGCTTCAACCCTTATCAAATCTGCACCGGATGCTTACGGCCAGTGTCAGCTATAGCCTCAGCATCGACCGTCTTATCAGCGTGCGCTAACTGGCAGAGATTGACCCCAAGCCGACGTTTGAACTAGGAAAAAATACGAAAGCAGCGGCCCTGAGGGAATTCATTGCGACCGCTGAGAGAAAAGCAGAAACTTTAGCCGAACTTTCAGATAAATCTTAGAGGGCACGATATGAGTTCAAAATTCATCATTGTTACTGGTGGCACCCATGGAATAGGACGTGCATGCGTGATCAACCTCGCTTCACAAGGGCATCGAGTTTTGTTCACAGGTCGAGATCAGGTCGCTGGTGAAAAGATTACTTCTGAATTCAAGAATGCGATTTTTCGGCAATGCGACCTTACTATCGAACAAGATTGCATCTCGACAGTAGGACGTGCCCTTGAATTCGGTGAAGGAAAAATATCAGGATTGGTCAACAATGCCGGAGTATCGATGAGATCTGCTTTTCACGAGACGGAGTTATCTGACTGGGACCGCATCATGAACATCAATGCCCGCAGTGTTTATCACATGACCAGGCTCAGTATGGGTGGGCTCATTGCCGCAAAAGGCAGTGTGGTGACAATCTCATCCGTTGCTGGCCTTGTTGGGCAAAAAGGGCTTGCGCTTTATACCGCGTCGAAGGCTGCCTTGATTGGGCTCACTCAGGCACTGGCATTGGAATATGGTGAAGTTGTGAGGTTTAACGCAATTTGCCCTGGGCAAATTGGAACACGAATGATGCAGGCGATTATCGATGATCCAGTGCGGCTTTCAACTACTTTAGCGACCATACCAAAAGCGCGTCTTGGTTCCGCAAAAGAAGTGGCCGATGTGGTTGCTTGGCTACTTTCAGACGCATCATCTTTCGTGAATGGGGCCGTCGTTCCTGTCGATGGTGGTGAAACCGCTGGAATATTTGATTGAATTATTTGGGGACGGATAGTCAAACCTCTCCGCCCAACGCTGCCCGCCGTACTATGGACGGTTACAACCTGCCGGAAATTCGGCGCCAACATATTGTGATGTCGAATTCCAGAGATGTCATGTATTCATAGCTTCTAATTGTCTGCAATTGGCACTTTGCGGAAGGTTGTCAGCGTTGAGCCCATTTCTGCTTATCACCCAGCATCGAGCATGACATCAGGACTTTCTCATTTTCGAGTTTGACCCAAAAGCGTCATGAGATTGCTCTCAACCAAGTTGGTTTTGCTGCTTATCTCAGCCATTGCCGCGACGAAGGCGTGCTGCCGATTTGGGCACGAAGATAACTTGAAGTTCATCGTCTTTTCGAACCTTGTTGATAAACTAGCATTAATGTCGTGGCCGATATCTGTGCGCATGGATGAGGATATATTTCTGTTTGCGACCGAAATTTCGTGCAAATGAATGTAAACTTCTAGCCATTGGTTTTTTGCACATTTTCGTTGGCATCCCCCTCCAGGTCGTCATCCATGATCATCTGTAAAAAGGCAACAATCTCTGGTGCGTCCCACTCCACCGCACCGACATAACGGCCAAGCTCACGACCTTGGGGATCTACGAGGATGGTGCCCGGTAGGGCAAGAATTCCCAGTTTTTTTGCGGCGCCCCCGGTCGCATCATGAAACAAGCCCAGGTGTGCAATATTAAATTCCGCAAAGAACTCACGCACTGTTTCAATTCCTGAGCGGTCAACGGATAAAGCCAGCACCTCGAATTTCGCGCTGCCCAACTTGGCCTGCAAGCGGTTCAGCGCCGGCATTTCGGCACGGCACGGTCCGCACCAAGTGGCCCAAAGGTTGAGCAAAACGAACCTACCGCGCCATGCTTTCAATGTTTGAGGGGTGCCCGCCCCGTTCGTGAAGGTGAATTCCGGTAGCGGGAGCGGCTTTTTACGCAGACTAAGGTCCTCGGCCGCCGCCGAAACTGCACCGAGGGACATAGCAGCAACAAGGAAAGCGGCGCAAGATAGTCTCAAGGCGCCTCCTCCTCCAAGACACGAACGACACCCATCATCCCCGCCGCTTGGTGTTCCAGTATGTGGCAATGAAACATCCAGTCTCCCGGATTGTCGGCGACAAAAGCGATCTGGACTTTTTCACGAGGCGCCATCAGTACCGTATCCTGCCATTCGCGATGCTTTGCCGCCTGCCCGTTGCGTGAAATGACACGAAAAGAATGACCATGCAGGTGTATCGGGTGATGCCAGGCGGTCGCATTCGTCATCTCGAAAAGATGGGTTCGATTGCGCTCAAGCGTTAACAGGGGCTCCATCATGTGGCCCTTGGCGGCGACGCCGTTGATGAACCAAAACTTACCGGAATGCATCCTATCGCCCATACTTCCGCCCATGTCCCGCATGATGGCACCGCCCATCATGCCGCCGTTGAATATGATCTCGTGACGGATCGGCCTGGATAGATCGGGCCGGGCCAGCGGATTGGGCGGCAGCGCAATTGGCCAGTCCGGCGTCAGGTCCCGCAACGGCTTGTCGCCATAGACAAGATCAACCAGCCGATAATTCCGTCCCTGATAAAACCGGTCAACGATTGAGGCTCGGCTGCCGGGCTTGCCCGAAACATCAAGGATGACATCCGCACGCATGGCGGGACCTAAAACAACGAGACCGCCTTTAGGCGCATGCGGCGTTACCGGTTGGCCATCCAACGCGATAACCATTGGTTCATGGCCGGCGAAATCCAGGCCGAAAATTCGGGCGTTGGCGGCGTTGATCAGGCGCAACCGAATACGTTCACCCTTTCTGACCATGATTGACCCAGGCATCCGGCCATTGATCGTGACGCTGTTGCCGATCCGACCACTGTGGCTCGCATCACGATCACTGCCGAAATCATCGCTGATTTCAGCCGCATTTGTCAGGCGCCAATCGTCCAATACCCAGGTCAGGTCCCGGTCCACGCGGATCGGTTCCGGCTCCTCGACAACAAGAGGGCCGTAGAGGCCGCGCCCGACTTGCTCGGCGCTGCGCTGATGGGGGTGATACCAGTAGGTGCCGGCATCGACCGCGTCGAATTCATAGGTAAAGGTTTCGCCAGGACCGATCGGGCGTTGGGTCAGATGGGGCACGCCGTCCATTTCATTGGGCAGACGCACGCCGTGCCAATGCACGGTTGTTCCTTCTTCCAGGTCATTTCGGGCCATGATACGTAGGCGGTCGCCTTGCCGGACCCTGATTTCCGGGCCTGGTACGGTGCCATTGAAACACCAGGCATCGGTTTCCCCATAAGGCTCGGGCACGAGGCGCACCCGGCCCGGCGCGGCCTGCAATTCAAAATCATGAATTCGTGCCGATTGCGCCCGTATGGGGCGGGGAAACAGTATTCGCCCGCCAACGGCAGCCGTAGCCGCACCGGCAACAAACCCGCGCCGGGTTATGTGTTGGCTTTGGAGTTTCGACATGGCATCGCCATCCTTCACGGCGCCCACCGGTGTGGTTGATGATAGATATCTATCTGGCTCCGTCAATGGACCGAATATTGAGCCTGACCGCTGCATCGGGTTAAAATCATGAAACATCGCCGCGCGACTTCTTGGGTGAAAAAGATGCTGTTTCCGAGAGCCATTCGATTGGACAACACCGACACCCTTGTCTTCGACATGGCGGCGGAAGCCGGCGAATGGGCCGTTCCCGGCGGCTTCGTTTTCGCGAATTCCGATCCTCACGCCATCACCGGCAAGCAGCGGCAGGCCTTTCGAAATGGCTTCCTGGGGCTGGGCACTTTTGGCTGGTCCACGTTGGTGGTGGTCGCCAAAATCGATGACCGCGAGTACGAGGCGGCAATCGACATCTTGGCTGCCTACTTTGTGAAAGATTTTGGCGCGCCGGACCTTGATGAGGCTTTGCCGGTTGCGCGGGAGGAGGCAGCCTTCGCCGCCGGGCTATGCGATTATCCGGTCAACACCTTGCTAGCGCTGGACCGGAACCATGGGGAAGACGGGCTTGTAGAGCGTTTTCATGTCATTCAGCCGGCAGCCGATCTTCAGTCGATAAAACCTTGGGGGACTACGGGGGATGCGACGCGGACGTGTTGAGGGAGCACGAAGTCTGGCGGCATACGTGACGGCAATATGGTTGCTGTGGCCGCTGCCGGCGGTTTTCGCCGGCGACCTGGACGCTGACCGGGAATTGGGCCGGAAATTGGCGCAAAAACATTGCGCGGTCTGTCATGTCATCGGCGACTATAACAAGTTCGGCGGCATCGGCAGCACGCCGTCGTTCCAATTGCTCGCCAGCCTGCGCGATGGTGTGGAGCGGTTCCAAAGTTTTTTTGCACGCCGCCCGCACCCCTCGTTTATTTTCCTGCCCGATCAAAAGCCGCCCACCAATTTGCCCCTGAACGCGCCGCCAGTACGCCTGAACCACAGCGAGGTGGATGCTATCGTCAGCTACGCCAAAACCCTCAAGGACCCCAGGTTGGCGGAGCCGCCAGCTCAATCGGCAAAATAGCTGCGCAGCGAGGCCATAGCGGCGGGGGGCGAGATATTGAGGATAATGGCCGTGGCAAAAACACCGGCGGCCAGCAGGGCATTGTTCTGATCTGCTGGCGATTGGCTAAAGGGTAGCTCGGTGATCGCAGTGCCCTCGCCGTTCATATCGTCATACAGAACGCCGTCGACCACATAGACGCCCCCTGGTGCACGCGATCGGCCGGACACCGGAACAATGATCTGTTCTCCTTTGACCGATAGTTCGTCCAGAACCTGGCGTCCCGCCGCGCTGTCAATGGAGACAACGGCGCCTTTCGGGCCGGTCTGGCGATGAAATATCCAGCGGCTGGCGGTCAGGGTTTCGTCCCGGTCCCCGCACGGCGCCCAGGCGCCGGTGCCGATATCCAAGAACACGGCGGCATCGAAAGTTATGGAGACCGTCAGATCGGCACGGGCCGGCGGCATGGCCAGCGCATAGACGCAACCAAGTTCCAAAGGATAAAGATCGAGCAACGGCCGCGCCGCATCACCGCCGACTTCCGTCTCCCGGCCCGAAACCTGCAGCACATGTTCCAGGATATTCAGGGCCTCGGCGTCATGCTCCTTGGAAACCACCGCCACATAGGCGGCATCCCGTTGCGCCCGGGCCAACAACTCCGCATCGGCGATGACCTCGCAGCCACCCGCCTTGGCGGCGGCGACGACGGCATGGGCGCCATGTTCGCCGTGCGGAATGTCATGTTCAATGACCAGGCTGACCAATTCCCGCCAATCCACGTCTGCCAAATCACGCACCGGGATTTCCGCCGCCGCTGCCGCCGCACGCCGAGCAGGATCATCATCCCAGGCCCAAACCTCGGCACCGCTCAGTGACAAGGCCCGGGCATTGCTGGTTCCTTCGGGCCCCAGACCCAGCACCCCTATCGAAAAGCCGGAAAACGGAAAAAGCTCAATCATCGATATCTTCCCATAAAGACCATGCACGCCGCCTCACACCGTTGCCGCCAGGGGCAGATTGACCAGCAAGTTTTGCGGCTTCAAACGCAACCGGCCATTGGCGCCGATGCAAAGGCCGAGATAAACCGGCCGTCCCGCAATATCGGGCCGCATATCGCCATCGTCATCGAATGTCAGGCGGAACAGACTGAGAAGCCGGCCAAGTCGCTCGTCATCAATCTCGTTCTGTTGGTACAGGTCGTTCAATAAGGCCGTGGCGTCAGCATCCAGGCCCACATGCCAGGACCAATGTTCATCGTCGATTTTTTCCTGCGGCACGATTTTGACCGATATGCCAAGAAAATGGTTGATCCAACGTTCCATCACCTGCGCCAGGGCCGCCCCGCCGCGGCGGCCGTAACTGAAATCAAAGGCAAAGTCGAAGGCCTCGGAACGTTCGAAATACTTCGCGCAATTGTTCTCCGCCAATACCTCCAACTCGTTGGCGCCCAGAATGGAGCCCGTGTGCAGCATATCCAACAGACTGATCGGGTTGCTGCCTCGTTGTTGCCGTCTGATTTCGGCAGCTTCATTGTCGAGCAATAGAATCGCACCTTCGGTGTTGCGCACATCCTGTTCGCGGAAAAACAATTCGCTAGCGCGCAGCACAAATACATCGCCAACCGCGCCGAGGATGTTGCGCAGAATGACATGGGCAAGATGATCCACGAACAGGGGCGGGAAATCGATGGCGCCGCCGGGACGAAATAATTGCAGATAACTTTGTTCCAGATTGCCGCCTTGTTGCAGACAGGCGCGGAAGTTCAGGAACAGTTGAAAATTCTGCCGGGCGTCTTCATCCGCGACCATTGCCAATTCCTGGCCGCTTACATCGCGAGTCGGTGCCTCCATGAGGGCCGCGTGCAGCTGCAATTCATTGGCGCAAGACTCTTCGACAGGGGCCAATTCCGGGCGCATCAGATAGGCCCGCAGAAATTCATCGCTCAGGCTGAGATAGCCGTCATCCCCGCGTGTGAGAAGTTGAAATCCACTGTTGCGCCAAAATTCCGCCATCCACCCATCCCCGGCTTTCTACGATTATAGCGGACAAGTTTCGTGGTGGAACAAAGCAAAGGCGATTTTTCCATAATATAGGCGTATCATCAAAGCATGGGGTTACCAGTGAACTTGATACGAATAAAGGGCGCCATTTGTGCCGCCGCTTTGCATACGGGTGTCTTCATCATGCCCGGGCTCGCGCTCGCCGATATGGTTGGCCACGGCGGCATGATCCGCTCCATCGCGATTTCACCGGACGGACAGTTTGCTCTGACCGCCAGCTTTGATTACTCGGCACGGCTTTGGCGCTTTGATGAACAGCGGGAAATCGGCGTTCTCGACGGCCATGACGGGCCGGTAAACGGTGCTATTTTCTCCCGCCGCGACGGCCATGTGGTTACCGTGGGCGCGGATGGCAAGGTTATCATCTGGGACCGGCGCCAGGCGAAACCCATCACCATCCTGCAGGGCCATCGTGGCCGGACTATGTCGGTGGCCGAGTCCGCCGACAGCGCTCATCTTCTGACCGCCGGATGGGATGGCCGTTTGATCATCTGGGATTTGCTTCGGGGTCAAATGGTCAAGAACTACCAGACCGGCGTGCCCATTGTCGCGGCGGCCCTGGGCAATGGATCGGGTACCCTGATCGCGGGCGGGCGTGATGGTGTGATACGACTGTTGCGCCAGGCCGATGGCGTGACCGTCGCCCGCATACGGGCGCATGACATTGGACTGACCCAATTAGCGGCGTCTCGCGATGGCGGTCGGCTGCTGACCGTGGGTTTGGACAATGTGGCGAGGGTGTGGGATTTGCGCACCCTTGATGGCTTATCGAGTTATATTCCCGATCCGGAAGTCAAGCCGGTCTCTGCGGCGTTGTCGGCGAATGGCGCGGAGATGCTGGTCGGTTATGTGGACGGCAATGTGGTCCATCTCGACAGCGCGAGCGGACGGGTCAAACGGCGCCTGAAGGTTGAGGATGGGCCCGTCTGGGCGCTGGCATTCACACCTGATGGCCGCTTCGCTCTGACCGCCGGCGTGAGTGAGCGGGTCCGCGTCTGGCATTTGGAATCCGGCGATCCTATCAATGTTCACAACGATGATAAGACTTCACCGCGGCCCACGCCCTGGCTGAACAGCACGCATCCGGGCGCCAGGTTGTATAGAAAATGCGCAAACTGTCACGCGTTGACGGCAGCAGAGAGACAGCGGGCCGGACCACACTTCGCGGGCCTTTTCGGGCGGCGCGCGGGGGGCTTGTCCGGCTACCGCTATTCCAGGGCCTTGCGGGACGCCAACGTTGTTTGGTCCCGGGACACTATTGCCGCATTGTTCCGTCAAGGCCCCGACCGCTACCTGCCCGGCACCAAAATGCCTGTACAAAAGGTGGGCGACGAAGCCTCTCTGGGTCAGCTGATAGATTATCTGCAACAGATCGCCCCTGCCCAATAGGCCCGCCCGCTTTCCTTGAACTTGATCGCATGTTAGTTTTCGGCAGGGAAACAAATGGGAGTCACACCATGCGTGCCATGTGGCTTGGTTTTGCCGCCGCGATCATCATCGCGCTTCTTGCTGCCGGCGGTATGGCGTTGATCGATGGCAGCGCGTCTGGAAACTACAGCAGCTCCAGCACGCGCCTCTAGAGTATCCGTTATAGGCTGCTTTCAGAGATCAATCGCCGGGAGAGGCTTTCCGCTCTTCGTCCCTCAGATCCGCCAGCCACAGGCTGTGATGTTCCTGGGCCCAGTTCTCGTCCACTTCGCCGGTGGTGACCGCATCAATCGCACCTTCCATGCCCAGGCTACCGATATAGATATGGGCAATTATGATGACGATGGCGACTAGCGCCACGATGGAATGCCACAGCAAGGCGAGCTGGGTTTCCCGTAGCGGCGACAGCTCGCTTGGCAGGCTGGCGCCAAGACTGTTCAAAATCCTGAAGGTACTTTCGAACAGCGCGAACTGAAATGGAAACAGCAGGCAGATACCCGTTGCAATGAGCGACAGGCCGGTGATCACCACGACCCAAAAAATAAACTTTTGGCCGGCGTTGAATTTCTTGGCCGGCGGGTGCAGGCCCTTCTGCAAGAGGCCGCCGCCCTGGGCGATCCAGCCAAGGTCGTGACGGCTGGGCAGGTTGTCACGCAGCCACAAAATGATCAGCAACAGAACGCCCGCGGTGAAGGCAAAGCCCAGGTAGTTGTGAGAATACTTTCCCGCCAAGGTCAGCGCGGCGAATGCGGAAGAGCCGATCAGGGGCAGCAATACCGTCTTGCCAAACATCATATTCAAGCCGGTCAGACCTAGCACTATGAACGAGCCGGCGGTCAGCCAATGAGCAAAGCGTTCCAGGAAATTGAAGCGCAGAACCGTGCGCCCCGCTAGCCCGGCGTCGATCCGGATACGGCCGCGGAGAAGATAATATATGACCAGCACCACCACGACACCCAGCAAGGACCATGCGGCGGTCTGGAGCAGGGTCTTGTTTCTGAAATTGCGGAAATCCTCGCCTTGGGACTGTACCAAGACACCGGCATTGGGATCGGGGATGGAGACCCGGCCCTGGCTGCCATGGCGGATCTTGCGCCAGGTCTCGGAATCGCTGATGTAGCCCGAGGTTCCGCCAGGCACCGCGCCCCCGGGACCAACGGCGGCGGCTTCGCCCGGCGGGCGTACTGAGGATGGCTTTTGCTGTGCCAACGCCACACCGCCGGCCATCAACAGGATTGCCAGGAACAGCGCCGTAAATCCGCGCCGGCCAAATAGTTCAAACATTCATTTGCCCCCGGTGCGCCAAAACCACATCAATTCGCCATGACGGACCGCCATGCCCGAACCTTGAACAAAGCAGACCGATACGGCGGGCCGCGGTTGGCCACGGCCCGCCGGTGCCGTTGTCAGCCTACGAGCCCGACTTCTGCTTGTACGCCGTGCCCCAGCCCCATGCGCCGGAGCCGAAGCCACGGGCAACCACACGCTCGCGATAGATGTTCGAGACGATGTCGCCGTCACCGGCCAACAATGCCTTGGTCGAACACATCTCGGCACAGATCGGCAGTTTGCCTTCCGCCAACCGGTTGCGGCCGTACTTCTGGAACTCCTTGGAAGACATATCTTCTTCCGGCCCGCCGGCACAGAAGGTGCATTTGTCCATCTTGCCCCGGCTGCCGTAGTTACCCGCCTGCGGATATTGCGGCGCGCCGAACGGACAGGCGAAGAAGCAATAGCCGCAGCCGATGCACAGATCCTTGGAATGCAGGACCACGCCCTCCTCGCTTGTATAGATGCAGTCCACGGGACAAACGGCGACACAGGGCGCATCGGAACAATGCATGCAAGCGACGGAAACCGAACGTTCTCCCGGCTTGCCGTCGTTGATGGTGACGACGCGGCGCCGATTGACGCCCCATGGCACCTCATGCTCGTTCTTACAGGCGGTGACACAGGCGTTGCATTCGATGCAGCGTTCGGAGTCGCAGAGAAATTTCATTCTAGCCATTGTCTATTCCCCCCCGCTCAGGCCGCTTCGATCCGACACAGGGTGACTTTCGTCTCCTGCATCTGGGTCACTGAATCATAGCCATAGGTGCCGCACATATTGGACGCTTCACCAAGAACATATGGATCAGCCCCCGGCGGATACTTGTCACGCAGATCCTTACCCTGCCAATGGCCGCCGAAATGGAACGGCATAAAGGCAACGCCAGAGGCAACCCTTTCCGTCACCATGACCTTGACCAGAACCTTGGCGCCTTCCGGACTGTGGATCCAGACGTCACCACCCTCCTTAACGCCGATGTTGTTGGCGTCGCGCGGGTTCATTTCGCAGAACATTTCCTGCTGCAGCTCGGCCAGCCATTTATTGGACCGGGATTCATCGCCGCCGCCTTCATATTCCACCAGACGGCCCGAGGTCAGTATGGTCGGGAAGTCCTTGGAAAAATCCTTCTTCTGGATCGATTCATACATGGTCGGCAGGCGATAGGCCTGCTTGTCCTTGTAGGTGGCGTACTTGGGCAGCAGATCCCGCCGCGGCGTATACAGCGGTTCGCGATGCAGCGGCACCGGATCCGGGAAGGTCCAGACCACCGTGCGCGCCTTGGCATTGCCGAACGGGGCACAGCCGTGCTTGATGGCAACGCGTTGAATACCGCCTGATAGGTCGGTTTTCCAGTTGGTCTTGTCGCCGGCAACCGCGTCTATGGCCTTGCGTTCAGCGTCGGTCAGGTCCTTGTCCCAGCCGAGTTTCTTCAACATCGCCATGGTGAATTCAGGATAACCATCCTTGATCTCGGAACCGACCGCATAGGAACCTTCGGCTAGCAGATTATCGCCGTTACGCTGGACGCCAAAGCGGGCCCTGAAAGTCAGGCCGCCTTCGGCCACCGGTTTCGACGGATCATAGAGGATCGGCGTGCCTGGATGCTTCATTTCGGCCGTGCCCCAGCAGGGCCAGGGCAGACCGTAATATTCACCATCGCAAGGACCGCCGACCGCCTGCAACGTGGTTTTGTCAAAGGTTGCCTGATTGGCCATCTGCTTGCGCATGCGCTCCGGCGACTGGCCGGTGTAGCCAATGGTCCACATGCCGCCATTGAACTCGCGGGTGATGTCCTCGATCAGCGGTTCGTTGTTGGTCACCTTGATCTGCTTGAACATCTCCTTTTCGAAACCAAGCTTTTTGGCCAGGAGATACATGATCTCGTGATCCGGTTTCGATTCAAAGGCCGGCTCGAAGACCTTTTCCCGCCACTGCAGGGAACGGTTTGAAGCAGTGACCGAGCCGTAGGTCTCGTACTGGGTCGCCGCCGGCAGAACATAGATGCCGTCCTTGCGGTCAGGAATAACGGAGGCGAAGGTCGGCACCGGATCGATCACGACCATCAGGTCCAGCTTCTCCATCGCCGTCTTCATTTCCTGCAGACGGGTCTGCGAGTTCACCGCATGACCCCACAAAACCATGGCCCGAAGATTGTCGGGCTGGTCAATTTTGCCCTTGTCCTCCAACACGCCGTCAATCCAACGCGACACCGGAATGCCCTTAGATTCCATAAGCTTCTTGGTGGCGAAGCGACCTTTCATGTACTCATAGTCGACACCCCAGACCCGGCACCAGTGCTTCCACGAACCGGTCTTCAGGCCGTAGTAGCCCGGCAGACTGTGGGAGAGGATGCAGAAATCCGTCGCACCCTGGACGTTGTCATGGCCACGGAAAATATTCGCGCCGCCGCCGGCAACGCCCATGTTGCCCAAGGACAGTTGCAGGATGCAGTAGGCGCGGGTGTTGTTGTTGCCGTTGGTATGCTGGGTGCCGCCCATG
>CAYWYB010000073.1:0-18181 GCA_964462145.1 uncultured Rhodospirillaceae bacterium | reverse complement strand
CGCGGCCTAGATCGCGGTTTCTACGATGCGCTGAAACGCTCAAGACCAGGTTCGATTTCAAAACATCAGCCCCAGGCCGCGACGGCGGCCCGGCGCCCCTGCGCCGCCCCTCGTGGAGCGGCGCGCGCAGCGCGCAAGCGTGAACGAAAAGGCCCCTAGGCCGCCAGGCCTAGGGCACCCAGGCTATGCGCAGGGTGTTGGTGGCGCCCGGCGTACCAAACGGGACGCCGGCAGTAATCACCAGGCGGTCGCCGCTTGTGGCGATGCCGCGGTCGGCGGCGGCCCGGCAGGCCCGGTCCACCATATCGGTAAAACCCGAGGCATCCGCGCTATGCACGCAACTAAGCCCCCAGGCCACGGCCAGGCGGCGGGCGGTAATCAGGCTTGGCGTCAGAACCAGGGTCGGCACCGCCGGGCGTTCACGGGCCGCGCGCAGGGCGGTGGAGCCGGACGTGGTATAGGTAACGATGGCGGTGGCCGAGATCGTTTCCGCGACCTGGCGGGCGGCGGCAGTGATCGCGTCGGCCGAGGTCGCCTCCGGGTCCGCATGCTCGGCATCCATGATGGCGCGGTAGCCGGGGTCGCTCTCGACCTTGGCCGCGACCCGGTCCATGACCTCCACAGCCTGCACGGGAAAATCGCCCGATGCCGTTTCCCCCGACAGCATCACCGCATCGGCACCATCGTAGACAGCGGTCGCGACATCGGAAACCTCTGCCCGCGTCGGCACCGGCGCCGAGATCATGCTTTCCAGCATCTGGGTCGCCACCACCACCGGCTTGCCGGCGCGCCGGGCGCGGCGGACCAGATCCTTTTGCAAGGCGGGGACATCCTCCACCGGCAGCTCCACGCCGAGGTCGCCGCGCGCCACCATGACCGCATCGGCCAATTCAATAATCTCGTCGATCTGATGCAGGGCGGCCGGCTTCTCGATCTTTGCCAGCACCGCCGCCCGCCCCGCGATCAAACGCCGGGCCTCGGCGATATCATCGGGCCGTTGCACAAACGACAGCGCCACCCAATCGACGCCGGCATCAAGCGCGAAACGTAAATCAGCCTGATCCTTGGCAGTCATCGCACCCATCGGCAACAATGCCTGCGGCAGGTTGACGCCCTTGCGGTCGGTCAGGCGCCCCCCGGTCACAACCTCGCAGGCGGCGAAATCATCGCCAAGTTGTTTGACCGCCAGTCGCAATCGGCCATCGTCGATCAAAAGATCCATGCCTTCTTCCAGGGCCGCGAAAACTTCCGGATGAGGCAGCGGCGCCCGCGTCTCGTCCCCAGGCTGGTCCGTCAGATCGAGCCGATACGCGGCGCCAACGGCGAGATCGACGCCATCGCCCTGGATAGTGCCGATGCGGATTTTTGGCCCCTGCAGATCGGCCATGACGCCGATCGGCGTTCCGGAAACCTGCTCCACGGCGCGAATGGCCTCGAGCCGGGCAAGATGATCGGCATGCTCGCCGTGGCTGAAATTAAGCCTGAACAGATCCGCCCCCGCCGCGTGCAGAGCGGCGATGGTCTCTTGATCGCTGCTGGCGGGGCCAAGGGTAGCAATTATTTTGGTCGAACGGTTTCTTTGCATCGTTGCAGTTTACACGGGATCAAGCAAAATTGCGCGAAAGTCGTTCACATTCGTCAAGGTCGGGCCGCAAATTACCAGATCATCCAAGGCACTAAACAAGGCATAAGCATCGTTGTTGGCCAGCAAAGTGCCTGGATCCAGCCCGGCGGCAGCGGCACGCGTCAAGGTATCGGGCATGACGATGGCCCCGGCGTTGTCTTCCGTGCCGTCAATGCCGTCCGTATCACAAGCAATGGCGCTAATGCCGGGATGGCCGCCAAGCGCCAGAGCCAAGCCGGCAAGGTATTCGAGATTGCGTCCGCCGCGGCCCTGGCCGCGCACCGTGACCGTCGTCTCACCGCCGGACAGCAACGCCACCCGCCGCCCGGCCGCCAGACGTACCAGGGCCATCTCGCCATGCTGGGCGCCCAGCTCGCGCGCCTCGCCCTCCAGATCATCGCCCAGCAGTTCCACTTCATAGCCGGCCGCCGCCGCGACCTCCCCCGCCGCATCGATAGACTGTGCCGGCGTGGCGACAAGCAGCGTCTCGCAGCGGGCAAAGCAGGCATCGCCCGGCTTTGGCGTTTCCGCCTCCGCCGCCGCCAGATAACTGGCCACGGCTTCGGGCGGCGATATTCCATAGTGCGCCAGGATCTCCCGCGCCTGTGCAAATGTGGATGGATCGGCCACCGTCGGGCCCGAAGCTATGATCGCCGGATCATCGCCGGGCACATCGGATATCAGCAAACTGACGACACGGGCCGGAGCAGCCGCCGCCGCCAACCTGCCCCCCTTGATGGCGGAGAGATGCTTGCGCACGACATTCATCTGGTCGATCGGCGCGCCGCTGCGCAAGAGGGCCTGATTGACCGCCTGTTTGTCGCCCAGATCAAGGCCGGGGGCGGGCAAGCTCAACAGCGAGGAACCACCACCAGAAATCAGCACCAACAGCAAATCGTCCGGGCCCAGGTCGGAGGCCAGGGCCAGAATACGCGCCGCCGCCGCCTCGCCGGCGGTATCGGGCACCGGGTGGGCGGCCTGAACAACCTCGATCGACTGGGTCGGGACGGCATGGCCATAGCGGGTCACCACCAGGCCCGTAACCGCGCCCGTCCAGTTATCCTCGACCGCCCTGGCCATGCTGGCGGCGGCCTTGCCCGCACCCAGCACCATGGTACGCCCACCAGGAAGTGCCGGCGCCTCGGGCAGATGCGGCGGCAGGCAAACCGCCGGATCGGCAGCGGCCACGGCCGCCCGAAACAGCCGCCCCAGCAAGGCGCGCCGGTTTTCACCATCGCGCATTTCACTCATGCGCCGTCCACCCGCGTGGATTTCTGCATCACCTAAACTCTCCGGATATTTGTCGTCGTACAAGCCCTGCCCACGACCGTATCTGCAAACAGAATAGGAGCCATCAATGGCAACGACAAGGCCGAGACAAACTGGCCAAGACAAACCCGGTTTAGGCGCCAGCTGAATTCTGCTAAGTACGGGACTTGGTTTGCCCTGTTGAAACAAAGTGAATTTTTAGAACAAATGATTTTGAATTGCATTAGGCCATGAGACAAAGCTCCAGTACCGAAGCTGGCGGCATCGCGCATATTCCCTTTACGGTGATTAACGACAATGGCGCCGCGCCGGCCCTGATCATCTGTGATCACGCCAGCCGTCATATACCGGCGGAGTATGGCGATCTTGGCCTGACCGAAGAGCAACTTTCGCGGCACATCGCGTGGGATATTGGCGCGGCGGAGGTGGCGGGCCAGCTGGCCGCGCTGCTGGACGCCCCGGCGGTGCTGTGCGGCACCTCACGCCTGGTAGTTGATTGCAACCGACCCTTCGGCGTGGCCAGTTCGATCCCGGAAAGCAGCGACGGCGTCGCCGTCCCCGGCAATGCCAACCTGGATCTGGCCGAGCGCCAAAGCCGGATGGAACGCTACTTTCATCCCTACCACGACGAAATTGAACGCCGTATCCGTAGCCATGATCAACAGCATCAGACCCTGGCGCTGATATCGGTGCATTCCTTCACGCCCGAGATGGAGGGCTTCCAAAGGCCCTGGCACGTTGGTGTTCTGTGGGACCAGGACCAGCGTCTGGCCGCCCCTGTGATACGCGAACTGGGCCGGGACCCAGGCTTGCTGGTCGGTGAGAACGAACCTTACAACGGCACCAATCCGCCAGGCTATGCGCTGCATATTCATGCCGCGGATAACGATTTACCCATTGCCGTCTTTGAAATCCGTCAGGATTTGATTGAAACCGCGGCGGGCACGAAGCGCTGGGCCCATATTTTGGCGACGGCTTTAAGGCCTGTATTGGCGGCCTTTCACACTGGCGAGAGTGGTACCTGAAGCAGCATCTGGTGAGGATGAGAGCATGACAATTTCCAAACCCAGTTTCACCATGGGGATCGAAGAGGAATACCTCCTCGTTGACCGGGAAAGCCGCGATTTGGCCACCAATCCACCGCCAGGTCTGCTGCGGGATTGCGAGGCCCGCCTGGGCCAGCGGGTAACGGCGGAGTTCATGCGCTCGCAGATCGAGGTCGGCACCAGGGTTTGCAATCATATTGGCGAAGCGCGGGGGGAATTACAGGAATTGCGCGGCACAGTGGCCGAGGTTGCCGGGCAATACGGCCTGGCGCCGATCGCCGCCTCGACCCATCCGTTTGCCCATTGGAGCCAGCAGAGCCATACGGACAAGGAGCGCTACGACGATCTGGCCCACGCCCTGCAGGCCACGGTACGGCGGCTGTTGATTTCGGGCATGCATGTCCACGTCGCCGTGGAAGACGAGGATATGCGCATCGACCTGATGAACCAGGCGACCTATTTTCTGCCGCACCTGCTGGCCTTGAGCACTTCGTCGCCGTTCTGGGGCGGCGAGAACACCGGCCTGATGTCTTATCGCCTGACCGTGTTCGATGCCCTGCCCCGCACCGGCGTGCCGGAACGTTTCGACAGCTATGGCGAATACGAACGCCTGGTCCGCCGCCTGGTCAACGCCGGCGTGATCGAGGATGGCACCAAGATCTGGTGGGACATGCGTCCCTCGGCCCGCTTTCCGACCCTGGAAATGCGCATGACCGACATCTGCACCAGTCTGGAAGATACCTTGACCATCGCCGCGCTATATCAGTGTGTCCTGGCCATGCTGTACCGTCTGCGCACCTCCAATCAGCGCTGGCACATCTATCCCCTGATCTGTGTGAAGGAGAACCGCTGGCGGGCGCAACGCTATGGCATCACCAACACCATGGTGGATTTCGGTCTGGGCGAGCAGGTGCCATACGAGGAGCTATTGGCGGAAATCATGGAGATGGTCGCCCCCGAAGCGGAAAGCCTGGGTTGTGGCGATGAGGTCCGCCATGCCCACGAGATCCTCAGCCGGGGCACTTCGGCGCAAACCCAGGTGCGCATTCATGACGACGCCATCGCCGGCGGCGCCTCGAAGGACGACGCGCTTCGCCAAGTGGTGGATTGGCTGATCGCAGAAACCGTCCAAGGACTATAGCCGGAGGCCTATGCGAGGCTATATATAAGAGCAGGGAATATGGGGAGAGAACAAATGACCACGCAAAACATCGATGCACAGACGCAGCTTGAGTTGGAGGCGGCGGCCTATCGCCGCATGCGTGACCATCTGCAAAAGCGCACGGATGTGCAGAACATCGACATGATGAACCTGGCCGGATTTTGCCGCAACTGCCTGTCGCGCTGGTATATGGAAGCCGCCAACGAAAAAGGCCTGGAACTGGACAAGGCCGGGGCCAGGGAAATCGTTTACGGCATGCCCTACGACGAATGGACCGGCAAATATCAGATCGAAGCCAGCGACGAAAAAAAGGCCAAATTCGACGAGGTCATGGCCAGCGACCAGCACGGCTGACCTATCGGACCATCGTTTTCCGGCCCTTGCATGATGGCCGTTTACCCGCATAGGGTGGGATGGCAACGGGGAGGTAGAGCCGGATGAACGACGCAGCGCAAACACAGTACGACTACATCATTGTCGGGGCAGGATCGGCGGGGGCCGCACTGGCCTATCGCTTGAGCGAGAACGCCTCCAATAAGGTGCTGTTGCTGGAGGCGGGCAAAGCCAGCCATCCCTATTCCCGCCTGCCGGTCAGTTTCGGTCTGTTGATTGACCATCCGGGCGCCAATTGGCGTTTCACCTCCGAGCCCGAGGCCGGCACCGCCAACCGCGCCATTCCGGTGCCGCGCGGCAAGCTGCTTGGCGGTTCATCGTCCATCAACGGTCTGGTCTATGTGCGGGGGCAAACCCTGGATTACGACACCTGGGCGCAATTCGGCAACCGGGGCTGGAGCTGGCAGGACGTGGAGCCGCTGTTCAAGCGCATGGAGAATTACGAAAAGGGCTCCGACGGCGGCCTGCGCGGCAGCGGCGGACCTTTGAGTGTCACGGAAGTGCCCGATCAAAACCCTCTGTACGATGCCATGTTTGATGCGGCCGTGGCGGCGGGCTATCGCCGCAACCCCGACTACAACGGCCCGGACCAGGAAGGTATCGTCAAAACCCAGGCGACCATATCGGGGGGGCGGCGCATGAGCACGGCGCATTGTTATCTGCGCCCGGCCATGGGGCGCGGCAATCTTCACGTGGTCACCGAAGCCCTGACCCAGGGTCTGATCCTGGAGGACAAACGCTGCCTGGGCGTCAGCTATTCCCAAGGCGGGGTAACGACCGAGGCGCGGGCCAGCGAAACGATCCTGTCGGCGGGCGCCATTGGCTCGCCGCAGATCCTGGAACTGTCCGGCGTCGGCAGGCCGGAGGTATTGCAGGCCCACGGCATTACGGTGCAGCACGAGTTGGCGGCGGTGGGCGAGAATTTCCGCGACCATATCAATGCCCGCATCCAATGGAAGGTAACGGCACCGGGCGTTTCTTATAACGAACGGGCCCGAGGCATCAATCTGGTTGGCCAGGCTTTGAAGTACATGGTCACGGGCGGCGGCTTCATCAGCCTGCCCTCGGCGCCCTTGCTGGCATTCTTGAAGACCAGGCCAGACCTGGAGACACCGGATGTGCAGATGCATCTGGTGCCCTATGCCGTGAAAGATCCGAAGCGGCGCAAGCTGCACCCCTTCCCCGGCATGACCGTGGCCTGCTATCAACTGCGCCCGGAGAGCCTGGGTTCTATCCATATCCGCTCCGCCGAGCCGCAGGCCCAGCCGGCCATCAAGTTCAACTTTCTGGGCGATCAGATCGACCGGGATACCATGGTCGAGGGCTTCAAAATGATGCGCCGCATTGTCGGCGCCGCACCCATGGATCCGTTCCGGGGCGAGGAATATTCGCCGGGCATGGCCGTCGACGGCGACGAAGCCATCGAACAATGGATCAGAGAGAATTCGGAAACCGCCTATCATCCCATCGGCACCTGCCGCATGGGACAGGGGCCCAACACGGTGGTCGATGATCAACTGAGGGTGCATGGCCTGGATGGGCTGCGCGTTGCGGATGCATCAATCTTTCCCACCATGCCGTCCGGCAACACCAACGCCCCAAGCATCATGGTCGGTGAAAAATGCGCTGATCTGATCAATGCCGGCGCCTGAAGCCATGATTAGGTAAGCCGCAGAGTAATGTAGGGGAAAAAGTATGGCGGACGGTGAAGTTATCCGGCGCTTGGCGGCGATATTGGCGGCTGACGTGGTCGGCTACAGCAAGATGATGGGCCTGGATGAAGCCGGCACCCTGGCGGCTCTGCGTGATATCTGGCAACAGCATTTCAATCCCTGCATCGCCGAATATAACGGACGCATTGCCAAGATGATGGGTGATGGCGCCCTGGCTGAATTCGGTTCAGTGGTGGACGCGGTCGCCTGTGCGGTGGCGTTTCAAAAGGCCATGGCCGGGCAAGACATCGCGTTTCGCATCGGCGTCAATCTGGGCGATATCATGATCGAGGATGGCGACATATTTGGCGACGGCGTCAACATCGCGGCCCGCCTGGAGAGCATCGCGCCGGCGGGCGGGATCATGACTTCGGACAGCGTGCATAGTCAGATCATCGACAAGGTTGGCGTCAAATTCACCGACGCTGGTGAACAGCAGCTCAAG
Organism: uncultured Rhodospirillaceae bacterium; assembly: GCA_964462145.1. Taxonomy (GTDB): domain Bacteria; phylum Pseudomonadota; class Alphaproteobacteria. The sequence continues at coordinate 10,530 of CAYWYB010000073.1, read as the reverse complement.
AATATCAGCCGCCCCCTGCGATGCTGGCAATGGGACGGCAAAGCGGATGAGGAAGAGGTCCGGTCTGTTCCTCTGGAACAAAAAATCCAGTTTTGCACCTCCTTTGATGGCACCGAGATCGCCTATGCCACGGCGGGTTCAGGCCCGCCCCTGGTCCGGGCGCCCCATTGGATGAGCCACCTGGAAATGGATTGGCAGAGCCCTCTTTGGCGGCACATCTTGGCCGAATTCTGCCGGGACCATTCCCTTGTCAGATTTGATCAACGGGCGAATGGCCTCTCGGATTGGGATGTTGACGAGGTTTCCTTCGAAGCTTTCGTCAATGACATTGAGGCGGTGGTCGATGCGGCGGGACTGGAACGTTTCCCCATGATTGGCATATCACAGGGCTGCGCCACATCGATTGCCTATACGGTGCGAAATCCTGATCGGGTGAGCCGGCTGTTCCTTTACGCCGGATATTCAAGAGGGAATGAGAAACAGAGCTCCGAAACCTCTCGGGAGCAGGCAATCGCGATCCGCACCTTGATCAAGACGGGTTGGGGGCAGGATAATCCCGTGTTCCGGCAAATGTTTACTTCAAGCTTCATGCCGGGCGCCACGGCCGATCAATGGCATTGGTTCAACGAGCTGCAGCGGGAAAGCGTCACCGGCGAAAATGCGGCCCGTATCCGTGAAGCAAACGACAATATCGACGTCACTGATTTGCTGCCTCGGATAACCGTGCCGACGTTGGTTTTGCATTGTCGAGGCGATGCCGCGGTACCGTTTAGTGAAGGGCACCGCCTGGCATCAATGATCCCGGACGCCCGCTTTGTGCCCTTGGAGGGGAACAACCACATCATCCTCGAAGACGAGCCCGCCTGGCCCCTGTTCGTTGAGGAGCTGCGGAACTTTCTAGCCGAAGATTAGAGCGTGTCGCGGCTCATACCAATGAGCAGTAATAGAGACCTATATAGACGCCTGAAGAAGACTTTCGGGTAGGAGCGTGTTGCGCCGTGGTACCCGTACCACAAGCGGCGCGCGACACCGCCGAAAGTCTTCTTCAGGCGCCGAATTCGGTCGATTAGGAAGCCCCTCGGCGGCGTCGTGAAAGCTTGAAGGTATCGATACCGTCGGTGCTTCCACTCCTACCCGAGGGGCTTCCTAAACGATCTATATAGGTCTCTATTACTGCTCATTGGTATCAGTCCCCATAACTGGGCCGGCGCGAGATCACCACGTCGCGGTGGACATAGACACTCAGCACCAGGCCAAAGCCGATCAGAAGGGACATCATCGAAGTACCGCCGTATGACACCAGCGGTAGGGGCACGCCGACCACCGGGATCAACCCCATCACCATGGCCATGTTTATGAAGACATACAGGAAGAAGGTGCTGATCACCCCCGCGGCCAATAGCCGCCCGAATTGACTGCGCGAGCGGACGGCGATGGCATAGCCATAGACGATGACCAGCACATACAGGCCCAACAGGCCAAGACAGCCGACCAGGCCGAATTCCTCCGCCAGCATAGTGAAAATAAAGTCGGTCTGGCGCTCGGGCAGAAAAGCCAGATGGCTTTGCGTACCCTGCATGAAGCCCTTGCCGAACAGCCCGCCGGAACCCAGGGCAATCTTTGACTGCATGATATGATAGCCGGCGCCCAGGGGGTCGCGCTCCGGGTTCAGATAGGTCAGCACCCGGTCCTTTTGATAGCCATGCAGCATGAAGCGCCAGGCCAGCGGTATGGCCAGCAGCAGCGCGCCGCTGGCCACCGCGAATTTCCACAGACGCACCCCGGCCAGCAACAGCATCGCCGTTGCCGTCGCCAGCAACAGGATCGCCGTGCCCAGGTCGGGCTGGCGCATGACCAATGCCACCGGCACAAGGATCAGCACGGCGGGCACGATAAGCCAGCGGATCCGGCCTACTTCCTCAAGCGGCAGGCTGTGGTAGAAGCGCGCCAGGACAAGCACCATGGCGATCTTCATCACTTCCGATGGCTGCAATTGGAATAGCCCAAGGTCAACCCATCGCCGGGCCCCCATACCGACCACACCCATCACTTCGACCGCCACCAACAGCAACAGGGCGGCGATATAAATCAGATAGGCATGGCGCAACCAGGCTCGAATATCGATCAGGCCAATCAGCAGCATCAGGCCAAGCCCGGCGGCAAAACGGACCATCTGCCGCGAGGCCCAGGGATCGATACTGCCGTTAGCGGCGGAATACAGCATGGCAAAGCCAACCCCGGCGATCAGCGAGATCAGAACGATCAGCAACCAATTAATCTGAACCAGCTTTTGCAGCAGGGTCAGATCAACCTGCCGCCCCATGGGTCCGCCCAAAGACATGGCCTAGATCTTGCGCTCCCTGTTGCGTTGATTGTCCGCGCGGCCACCGCCGTCCTTGCCGTCGATACCGGCACCGGCACCGTTTTGCCCCGTGGCGGCACGCGCCAAGGGGTCGCCGCGCAGCACTTCGGTCATGATATCCTTGGTCAGTTTCGCCGCATATGTGCCCGAACCGCCGTGTTCGACCACCACGGCGGTGGCATAGCGCGGCGCGCCAACCGGCGCGAAGGCCGTAAAGAGGGCATGATCGCGTTCCTTCCACGGCGTCTCCTTGGCCAGTTTGCCACCCGCCTTGCGTTCCGCCTTGGAGATGCGCCTGACCTGCGCTGTGCCCGTCTTGCCGGCCATCATCTGATCGAGTTCCGGATCCAGCGTATATTTCCGCGCCGTGCCCCGCTCGCCGTTGACCGCCTCGACCATGGCATCGGTTATAACCTTCAAATTGGCAGCCGATACGCCAATGGACGCGGCCTGTTGATCAGCGGCGGCGTCTCGGCCACGCAACGGCACCCGGGCCCGGGATAATCTGGGCCTGACAGCCATGCCGCCATTGGCCAGACGCGCCGCCATCACCGCCAACTGCAACGGCGTTGCAAGCAGGTAGGCCTGGCCGATGCCGGTAATCAACGTTTCGCCCATTTGCCAGGGCACGCCGGTGACCGCCAACTTCCAATCCTTGCTGGGCACGAGGCCGTTGCGTTCGCCAAGCAGCTCGATATTTAAAGCCTCGCCCAGGCCAAAGCGCCGGGCCATGGCGCCAATGCGGTCAACGCCCAGACGACGAGCGATGTCATAAAAGTAGATATCGCAGGATTGCGCGATCGACTGCTTCATATCGACCCAGCCATGGCCACCGAAACGGTGCCGCCAGCAATGGAATTTAGTATTGCCCAACTCCGTGACGCCATTGCAAAAGACCTTATGGCCTGGTCCGACAACGCCGGCTTCCAGCGCCGCCAGGGCGACCACCATCTTGAAGGTGGAGCCGGGTGGGTATTGTCCGGCAATGGCCTTGTTTATCAACGGCTTGCGCGGATGCTGCACCAGGGCCCGCCAGGCCTTGTTGGACATCCCGAGGTTAAAGGCGTTCGGGTCATAGGTGGGCGATGATACCATGGCCAGGATATCACCCTGGTGGATATCCATAACCACGGCGGCCGCACTTTCATCGGCCAGGCGCCGGGTGATCTTTTCCTGCAGTTCGGCATCAACGGTCAGGACAACATCGTCGCCGGGCTGGCCGTCCTGGCGCGCCAACTCCCTGATCTCCCGGCCATAGGCGTTGACTTCGACCTGGGAATTGCCGGCCTTGCCACGTAAACTTTCGTCATAGACCTTTTCAATACCGTTCTTGCCGATGCGAAAGCCCGGCAATTCCAACAGCGGATCGCCGGTCAGATCAGCCTCGGACACGGAGGAGACATAACCCACGATATGGGCGGTTTCCACACCGACCGGGTAATGACGGCCCTCGCCAACATCGGGCTGGACGCCGGGCAGGTCGGGCAGCAGCACATTGATGCGGGCGAATTGCTCCCAGGTCAGATTTTCCGCCACCTTTATGGGCACAAACGGGCGCTTGCGCTTGATTTCGCGCAGCACTCTGCGCCTTTGATGGGGATGAATGGGTATCACCCTGGCCAAGCGGTCCAGGGTTTCGGTCACGCCGTTGGTCTGCTCCGCAATCAGAACAACCCGATAATTCTGCCGGTTCGAGGCCAGTTCACGGCCAAAACGGTCCAGCACCAGTCCCCGCGGTGGCGCCAGCAGGCGCATGGAAATGCGGTTTTCCTCAGCCAGCATCTGATATTGATCGGACTCGAGCACTTGCAGATAGTACATCCGCCCCATCAAGAGCGATGCCAGGACGAACTGACCGCCGCCCAGCAAGGCCAGTCGGCGGCTGAAAGTTTTGTGCCGGTTACCGTCGCCCCGTTCCATCTATGCCAGCCCTCCGATCCTAGCTCTGCCGGGTCAAGGTCTGCATGCGGGAGAGTAAAATAGCCACCAGGGGATAGGCGGCGGTGCCGATGGCATGGCTGACAATCAAAGGCACCGACTCGATCGCCGTGGTATGGAACAACGAGGCGAAAAACCAGTTAACGACGGCGGCGCCAGCGGCGATCAGTAGATAACCCAGCCAACCGACGGCAAAGGATTTACCCGCCAGGGCACGGCGCTGGCCGGAGGCGGCCCAATGCACCATGATCAAGACCAGGGCGTTCAAGCCGGGCGGTCCGCCGCTCAACACATCAACCAGCAGACCCAGCAAAAAGGCCGCGCCCGCCGGCATCAACTCCGGGCGAAAGACGCTCCAGTAATAGACGGAAATCAGGGCCAGAACAGGTGCCGCCAGGGATGATTTGGGCAGGCCGTAGGGCAGCATCGCGGCCAGCACCAGCATTAGCGAGACAGAAAAGGGGATCCCGGCTCTGGCGAAATTTGCAAACCTGCTCGCCAGGGGCGTATCCATCTACGGCTCCCCAGTTGCGTTAGGGGTTATGCTGGGGGTCGTATTTGCGGCACCCTTGCGTGTATTGGCGCCGTCATCATGGCGTATGATATCCCCCGCCGGCAGGGCCCGGTAGCGCAGCACGGTAACATATTCCAAACGGGCCCAATCCACGAACGGCTGTATCCGCGCCCCGCCCTCGGTCACGGAAGAGACAATGCCCACCGGCAGGCCAGGCGGGAAGACGCCGGCATGGCCGGAGGTGACCACCCGGTCACCGGAATTTATCTTGGCGTTGGCCGGCAGGAAGGTCAGTCGCGGGCGGGCTGAATTGTCGCCGGCCAGAACGGCGCGGTGGCGTGAATGTTCCACCATCACCGGCACCCGGCTGTTCAAATCGGTCAACAGCAGCAGACGGGATGAGCGGTTACCCACCTCGACCACCCGGCCCGCCAGGCCCAGGCCCGTGGTGACCGCCTGCCCCGCATCCACCCCATCACGCCGGCCGGCGTTCAACAGCACCGATTGCACGAACAGCCCGCCGGTATCACCAATTACCCGGGCCGAGACGAATATGGGCGCGGCATCATGGGCCGGTCGCAGCAGGGCCCGCAGGTTGGCGTTTTCCTGTTCCAGATTGCGCGCGATTGTTTGCCATTTCGATAGCCTGGCGACCTGTTCGCGCAGGGCGCCGTTGTCGCGGGAGGTGTTCCAAAAATGTTCGATTTCGGCGATGGCGTGGCGGGCCGATATCACCGGTGCGCTCAATACTTCCAGGATGGGAGCTGCAACCTCGACCGCCATGACGCGGAGCTGGCGAATGGCATCACCGTGGGTCTTGCCCAGGATCAACAGGGCCACGGCAGTCGCCATCAATAGCAGCAGGCCAAAGCGTTGCGCCATCCCGCGCGCCGGCGCGGCGACTTTTGACAACGTGCTTAATCTTGGCCCTTTCGCCACTGCCTTTACTGCCCGTCTTGCTCTCGGTCTTCAAGATGCCCGCTAACCTGTTACCCAGGCAATCTGGCCGGCCGGGAGGCCCCATTAATAAGTCGTATCGAAGATTTCCTTGTCCTTGAAATTCTTCATATCTTCCAATACCCGCCCAGTGCCCAGCGCCACACAGGACAACGGTTCGTCCGCAATGGATACCGGCAGGCCGGTGGAATGACGCAGCACAAAATCCAGATTTCCCAGCAGCGCCCCGCCACCGGTCAGGACAATGCCCTTGTCGACGATGTCAGCAGCCAGTTCCGGTGCCGTATGTTCCAGGGCGACCTTTACCGCCTCGACAATCGCACCGACAGGTTCCGCCATGCTTTCCGCGATCTGCCGCTGGCTGACGACGATCTCCTTGGGCACGCCGTTCATCAGGTCGCGGCCCTTGATGGTCATCTCCACGCCTTCGCCGTTTTCCGGCGCGCAGGCGGAGCCAATTTCCTTTTTCACCCGTTCGGCGGTGGCCTCACCGATCAACAGGTTCTGGGTGCGGCGGATATAGCCAATAATGGCCTCGTCCATCTTGTCGCCGCCAACCCGGACCGAGCGGGAATAAACGATGCCGCCCAGGGACAACACCGCGACCTCCGTCGTGCCGCCGCCGATATCAACCACCATCGAGCCGGTCGGCTCGGTCACCGGCAGCCCGGCACCGATGGCGGCGGCCATGGGTTCCTCCACCAGATAGACCCGGCGGGCGCCCGCGCTTTCCGCAGATTCCTGAATGGCCCGGCGCTCAACGGCGGTCGAGCCCGAGGGCACGCAGACCACGACCTGGGGCGAGGCGAAACTGCGGCGGTTATGAACCTTGCGGATGAAATGCTTGATCATCTCCTCCGCCACCTCGAAATCGGCGATAACGCCGTCGCGCAAGGGGCGGATCGCCTCGATATTGCCGGGTGTACGGCCCAGCATCATCTTGGCCTCGTCACCCACGGCCTGGACCATTTTCTTGCCCTTGCGGGTGGTAATGGCGACCACGGAGGGCTCGTTCAGAACAATGCCCCTGCCCTTGACATAAACCAGCGTATTGGCAGTGCCCAGATCAATGGCCATGTCCGCGGATAGCAACCCGAATAGCTTGGAAAACACCTAATGTCGCCCCCGGCCCAAAGGCCTTAATTCATCTATTGTCATGCACTGATAGCTCTTAATCTAATTCTGTTAACCAAGTCCTAATGGTTAATCAAAGACTACCGACCAAAAAGCCACCATTACCTTGCAGACAAAATCCCATCCGCCGCGTTCTGCGTCGATGATCGCCGTCACAACGCTGTTCCTGCCTATAACCGCCAAATCAGGCGGCAATATGGCAGCCGACGTCGATCAACACCAAAGCCGCGATACGGACTCCATAAACCGGTCATTATGATCCGATTCCAAATAGTTATTACGACTAATTCGACCAGCGCCGCAAGTGGAAATATGGTGAATCCCCGCCCTTGCCGCAACATCTATGGGGGTATTTGAAGTCGTTGACGGCTTTTACCACTGAAACCATTCCATCGGGGCTGCAAATTCTGTACCATTCCTGCCAAGGGTCAATGGGGGCTCTACTGGGAAAACCTGATTATTGCCTGGCCGCTACAAGCTTGCCGCGTCTTCACGCCGCATAAGGGCCGCATTACGGGTTTCCAGTATTGAAAAAAGGAACGACCATCATGCAATACAACTGTATTTCCGCCGACAGTCATGTGGATTTATGCTGGATGCCGCCGACGCTGTTCGTTGATGAAGCCACGGCGGCCATGAAGGAACGCATGCCGTTTGTCGTGGACGGACCCGACGGCCCCTACTGGACAGCCAAGAGCGGCCTGTCCTTTGGCCTGAAAAACGGCGTCGGACCGGCCGGTGCGAAATACGAAAAGGGCAAGCATGCCCGCGCCGACCTGATGGCCGCCACCAACCTGTATGAAGATGGCAAGAACGATATCCGCCGGGTCTCCGACCCGCACCTGCGGCTCAAGGACATGCTGCTTGATGAAGTGGATGCGGAGGTTATCTACGGCATCCTGGGCGCCGCGACCAAGCTGGCGGACCACGAGGCGGCCAACGAGATGTTCCGCATCTACAATGACTGGCTGGCGGATTTCTGCCGCCATTATCCCGAGCGCCACATCGGCCTGGCCTGCCTGCCCTATGGCGATATCGAGGCCGCCCGCAAGGAAATCTACCGCGCCGCCGATCTGGGCCTGCGCGGTTTGGAACTATCATGCTCCTGGGACATGGCGCCCATGTACGATCCCTGCTGGGAACCCCTGTGGCAAGCCGTCAACGAAGTCGGCCTGCCGCTGCATTTCCACACCTTCCCCGCCATTCCGCCAGAGCAGATCGGCAATCTGACAGGCGAGACCCGGCGCGCGGCATTTTTCACCGTGGTTTCGGGCTTTCAAATGAACCTGGTCAACATCATCGCGGCGATCATTTCCAGCGGCGCCCTGGAACGCTATCCGGATATGAGGGTGGCCTTTGGCGAAAGCGGCTGCGGCTGGATTCCCTATATGTTGGATCGTATGGATTTCGAATGGGAAGACCGCTTTCACGACCTGCCTATGAGCATGCGGCCCAGCGACTATTGGAAACGCCAGTGCAAGGCGACGTTCCAGTTCGACACCATCGGCACCAAATTGATCGAAGACATGGGCGTGGAAACCTTGATGTGGGGCTCGGACTATCCCCATGGCGACGGCGTCTGGCCGGAAAGCCCGCGCTATATCCAGGAACAGTTCGGCCATTTGCCGGCGAACGACTTCCGCAAAATCACCTGCGACAACGCCGGCAAATTTTATGGTCTGATTGACTAGCGCCATTGCTGACCTAGCTTGGAAAGGTAGAGACGGACGCAAGGCAGGCGTCGCGAAGTCTTCATTTCACGTTACCCGCTGCCCGGCAGGTGCGGTCCGCGCGCGCCCGGGCAATGCAATGGAGCTGGTTGAAATGACCAAAGTAAACATTGCCTCTGTGTTGCTGACAGTCATCCTCCTAGGCTTGGCAGGCTGTGAAACCACAGGCGGGTCGGGGGGCGGGCCGCCGCCGTATCATTTTGAACGCGGCACCCAGAACGCGCCCTGAGCCAGCGGCAGCAATTGAATAGATGGCCGATCCAGGCAAATCACGGGTGCGGATAACCGCCGCCCGTATGGTGGCTGTTGCAATGTTGCTGTTCGCCATGGCCGGCTTGAGCCAATGCGCGCCGAGGCCCTTTACCGCGCCATCGGTTCTCGCCGGCTCGGACGCGACGGTCAGCATCAAGGCGGGCACGGCGGTCGAACCGGTCCAGTTCGCCGCCGATTATTGCGCCCGCTTTGGCAAAATTTCGAACTATGCGGGCTCCACGGTATTGAACGAGACTGACCTGACGCGTCTGTATGTCTACGACTGCGTCTACGGGCATCCGCGATAGCGCGACGCGTCAATGGGACAAGGTTGCGCTTTCGGGGCAAATTCGTCGAATATAATAACAATAACGGTGACGGCCATTTTTGGCCGGGCAAACGGGAGGAGACATTCAGATGACATTTTCACTTATGGGCCGCTGCGAGAGAACCGGCATGATCGGCTTTGCCGGCGCCACCAGCGAACTGGCGGCGGGCGGCCGTTTCCCCCATGCCAAGGCACAGATCGGCGCGGTCATCACCCAGGCCCTGACCAATCCGTATCTGGGCCACCTTGGCATCAAGCTGCTGGAAACCGGCTATGCGCCGCACAAGGTGCTGGACGAAATCGTCGCCTCCGACACACATGTCGAATTCCGCCAGCTTGGCGTGATGGACCGTTTCGGGCGGACGGCGGCGCGCACCGGCAGCAACAATGCCGACGTGGCGGAACATATCGCCGAGAGCAACATGATATCCCTGGGCAACCGGGTCAACGAAGGCGTCGTTGAAGCGATCGCGGAAGGTTTCCGGGCATCCGCTGACGAGGATCTGGAGGAACGCCTGATGCGGGCGTTGGAAGCGGGGCGGGAAGCGGGTGGCCAGCGCGGTGTGGGCCAGCATATTTCCGTTCTGAAAGTCTTCGACCGGGATGATCTGGCCCGCGTGGACCTGCGGGTTGACTGGCACAGGACGGATGCCATCGCCAAACTGCGCAGCCATCTGAACCGATATATACCCCTGATCCCCTATTATGCCGAGCGGCCTCTGCACCCGACCGTGGGCTATCGCGAATGGCTGGAAGCCCGGGGCGTCGACCATGACGAATGGCTGGCGGGGTAGTTTAAGTAAGTCTGGTTAGTACAGGTTAGCGCTGGGGACGAATCTTGGGCAGCTATCTGATAAAACGCCTGTTTCTGATGTTGCTGACCCTGGCCGGCATGTCGGTGGTGATTTTTGTCTTGCTGTGGCTGATGCCGGGCAATATCGCCGTCATCATGTTCGATACCGCCGGCTTTATCGATCCGGCGGAACAGGCCGCGATCGAAAAGGAACTCGGCCTCGATCTCTCCATACCGATGCAGTATTTCCGCTGGATCGGTGGCCTGTTGACCTGGGACCTGGGATATTCATACGTCTCGGAAATGCCGGTGATCGATGAACTGGGCCCGCGCATACCGATCACGGCCAAACTGGCGGCGCTGGCGATTGCCTTCTCGATCCTGTTCGGCCTGCCCCTGGGCGTGATCAGCGCCGTCAAACAGGATACGGCGCTGGACTATACCCTGCGGGTGCTGTCATTGAGCGGCTTGTCCCTACCCTCTGTCTGGCTGGCACCGTTGATCCTGATGCTTTTCGTCCAG
>CAYWYB010000072.1:0-18340 GCA_964462145.1 uncultured Rhodospirillaceae bacterium | reverse complement strand
GTTGATCCTGGACGAGCCGACCAACGATCTGGATCTGGAAACGCTGGATCTGTTGCAGGAAATGTTGGCGGATTATCCCGGCACCGTGCTGCTGGTCAGCCATGACCGCGACTTTCTTGACCGGGTTGTCACCTCCGTCATCGCCCATGAGGCGGATGGGCAATGGCTGGAATATGCCGGCGGCTACAGCGACATGCTGGCCCAGCGGCGCGCAGGCGGAGGGGCGGAAACCGCAACCGCCGCCGCGAAGCCAAAAGCAGAGACCGGGCCAGCCACGAAATCCAAGACCAACAACAGCCGTAAATTGTCATTCAAAGATAAGCACGCCTTGGAGACCCTGCCCGCCCGCATGGAAGCGTTGGAGGCCGAGATCGGCGAAATCGAACAAGGTTTGGCCGATCCCGCCTTTTATGGCCGCGATCCCGAGGGCTTCGATGCCGCCAGCGCACGCCTGACCGAAGCCAATGAAGAGAAAGCAGCGGCGGAGGAACAGTGGCTAACATTGGAAATGCTGCGCGAGGAATTGGAAAGCGGCCAAGACTAAGGTTAGACTAACCGGCAAAGATATGCGGCCATCAGGCAATGGAGCGGGGACGAAGATGAAACTTCTATATTTCAATGATTATCGCCTAGGCATTCTGAAGGGCGATGCGGTTGTGGATGTGACGGACGAGCTGCGGGATATCCCGACCATTGACCACAGGGCTTTGATGAACGGCCTGATTGCGCGCTTTGATGATTATCGCGCACGCCTGGAAGCCGCCGTGGCGCGGGAGGACGGCCAACCGCTTTCAACGGTGGATCTGCGTGCGCCAATGCCCCTGCCGCGCAATATTGACTGCATGGCGGTCAATTACATGGAAGACGGCACCCGGGACGAGCCGGCCGCCATCAACGGCTTTCACAAATCACCCTCCGCCATCATCGGGCCCGGCGACACCATGGTTTTGGATGATATCCCGGCCACCGTGTTCGAGGGCGAGGCAGAGCTGGCGGTGATCATCGGTAAGCCGGCCAGCCACGTCCCGGCGGCTGAGGCCATGGACTATATTTTCGGCTACACCAATTTCATCGACGGCTCGGCCCGCGGCGTCGGGCCGGCCAACAACGTCTTCTTTCAGGTCAAATCACGGGATACCTTCGCGCCCATCGGGCCCTATATCGTGACAGCGGACGAAATCGACGATCCGCAGAATCTGCAAGTCCGCCTGAGCGTCAATGGCACCGTCATGCAGGATTTCAATACCTCCGACATGGCGCACCAGATCGCCCGCTGTATCGAATGGACCTCGTCCATCCACGCGCTGGAGCCCGGCGACATTCTGGCCACGGGCACCAATCATCGGGGCCTGAACGCCTTCATGGATGGTGATAAGGTGGAACTGGAAATCGAGGGCCTGGGCTGCCTGGCGATCAATATCCGCGACGATCTGAAACGCACCTGGGCCAGAGACACCCGCCTGCAACACGCGGAAAAAGGTTTGGAAGGCGCCCATACGCCACAACTTAGCGGAAAGTATGCTGAATAGGAGACGGCACGCCTCATAAAGCTGCGAGAAGACGGCGGCACCGCTCCGTTGAACGACGGCTAGGAGGCTCATATGAGCCTGAATGTGGAAATCGATCCGGATTTGCGGCTGGACAGCCCAATTCTGGCCGACCTGCTGGTGCATTGGCAAAATCTTTGTGCGGGCCGGAAAATGCCATCGAAGGGTGATGTCGACCCGCTGCAATTCCCACCGCGCCTGTGGCCGTATATGGAGCTTGTTGACGTTCTACGCGGCGAGACATTGCGGCTTCGTTGGCGGCTTATTGGCACCCATGTGACGGAAGCGGTGGAGCGTGATGCCACCGGTGCCTATTTTGACGAACTGTACGGCCCGGACGATTTCGAGACCCTGGCCATGCCCTTCAACTGGGTCATCGACAACGGCAAGCCGGTTAGGTTGTTTGGTTCATCCAGCTTCGTCGGCAAGGACTGGAATCAATACGAGGGAATTTATATGCCGCTTGGCGAAGACGGCACCGTCGACACCATATTGGGCGGCGTTCACTATCCAACCTACCGCAACAGATAACCGGCGCCACGCCCGGCAAGACATGCATGGCGCAATCGCGCGACCGAAGTATAATTACCCAGCCATCATCTTAAATCCGGCAGCCCGCCATTCCCTATCGCGATGCTTTTCACTTCCGATTGGGTGGTTCGGGCGCCGGCATAGGTACAGGGAAGCGGGAGTATCATGAACAAGACCACGGTCATTCGGAATGCATCTTGGGTCGTCGCTTGGAACGAGGCTGGCGATGGACATCATTATCTACGGGACGTTGATGTCGCCTTTAGCGGCAACGAGATCAGCCATGTGGGGGCCGGCTATGACGGGCCGGCGGACACCGAGATCTCCGGCCGTGATCTGATGGTGATGCCGGGCCTGATCAATATTCACAGCCATCCCACCTCCGAACCCCTTCGCAAGGGCATCACGGATGAAACTCTTAGTCCGAATTTCTATCATTCATCCCTGTATGAATTCCTGACCATCTTCAACAACGATGCGGAGGGCACGCCGCCCTGCCACAAGGTCGCCATGGCGGAATTACTGCAAAGCGGCTGCACCACGATCGTTGATTATTCCATCGCCTTCGACGGCTGGCTGGACCTGCTGGAAGAGGCCGGCATCAGGGCCTGCATCGCACCTTCGTTCCGGGATGCGCCTTGGTATACCAAGGACGGCCATCTGCTCGAATATGACTGGAGCGACACCAAACGTGGCCCGGACGGCTTCGAGGCGGCGAAGCGCCTGATCGATCTTGCCAACCAGCATCCCTCGGGCCGGTTGACCGGCATGCTGGCGCCGGCCCAGATCGATACGGTCAGCCCCGAATTGTTGCGCCAGGCGCACGATTATGCCGAGGAACGAAACCTGCCGATGCAAATTCATGCGGCGCAGTCGGTCAACGAACATATCGAAATGGTCCGCCGCAACGGCTGTCCGCCGATCCAATGTATGGACCAGATCGGCGTCCTAACCGACCGTACCATCATTGGTCATGGCACTTTCCTGGATCATCACCCCTGGCTGCATTGGCCGACACGGAAGGATATGGGCCTGTTGGCGGAACGCGGCGCCACCGTGGCCCATTGCCCGACGGTTTTCATGCGCCGCGGCATCGCGCTGAATACTCTTGGCGGCTACCTCAGGGCCGGCGTCAATATGGGCATCGGCACGGATACTTATCCGCACAATCTGCTGGACGAAATGCGCAACGCTGCCACCGTGGCCCGCGCCGTCGCCGGCACGGTCGAGGATCTGACCACCGCCGATATTTTCGAGGCCGTCACCATCGGCGGCGCCAAGGCCCTGCGGCGGGACGATATTGGCAGATTGAAACCAGGCGCCAAGGCCGACATGGTTCTGGTCGATCTGAAGAACCAAGCCATGCGTCCCATGCGCGAGCCGTTGCGCAGCCTAATGTATGTGGCCGCCGAACGGGCCGTCAGGGATGTCTATGTGGATGGCCAACTGGTGGTCCAGAACGGCAAATGCCTGACCATCAATCTGGATGCGGAGTTGGAGGCCCTGGAAGCCGCCCAGAAACGCTCCATGGAGCGGGTGCCATCCATCGACTATGCGGGCCGCAGTGCCGATGAAATGGCACCCATGGTGTATGGCATCGGATAAACACCTAAATCTGCGATTCGGCCAAATTTGCTCTTGGACAATGGTCATGGCGCTGCATTGGCACGCCCACCAGGCCTTCTAATCCTTGATTTCGCCTGTTTTCGGCCATGCACGGCTTGCGTTAGTCATAACTTCGGCCATACTGAGCACTTGGCAACAACAATCGAAAGGAGGTGATCCAATGTCTAAAGAATTGAGAGCCGTAACGATCGGCCTGGGGATGCGTTCTGGACAGCGGGAAAACCTCTCTCTGGCTTGAACTGACACCTCACGTAAGTGATCGGGACCTATCTTACGGCCCAGTTCACGGAAAGGCGGTCTTCGGACCGCCTTTCTTTTTGCCTAAATTTTGGAACGAGCTTGCGGATGCGCCTTGCGATAAACATCCAGCAGATGATCAGCATCCACTTCCGTATAGCGCTGCGTGGTGGACAGGTTGGCATGGCCCAGCAATTCCTGGATGGTGCGCAGGTCGCCGCCGCCCGACAACAAATGCGTCGCGAAGGAATGGCGCAAAGCATGCGGCGTCGCCGTGGCGGGAAGATTAAGGGCAAGGCGCAGCTTCTGCATCTGGGCCCGGACAATGCGCTGGTTCAGGCGCTTACCCCTGACGCCAAGGAACAATGGGCCGCCATCGGGTAGATCATAGGGACAAAGATCAAGGTATTCCCGCACCGCCCTGACGACCACCGGCAAAACCGGCACCAGGCGTTCCTTGCCGCCTTTGCCCTTGACCATCAATACTTCATCCAGAGGCGCCTGCCCGCGGTTTAGCTCTAACGCCTCGGCCACACGCAGACCACAGCCATACAGCAATGTCAGAACCGCCACATCGCGGGCTTGTACCCAGGGTTCATCGGACAAGATGGCCACGTCTTCCACCGCCGTGACCGCCTCGTTCACCGCCAGCGGCTTGGGTACGCCGTGGGGTTGTTTCGGTGTTCCCAGGCCATGAATGGCGGCGTTGGCGAAAAAACCCTGACGTTCACAAAATCGGAAAAAGCCGCGCACGGACGACAATGCCCGGGCCAGGGAAGCCGGGCCGAGGCCGTCGTTGCGGCGCTGCGCCAGATAGGCGCGGAAATCGAGGCTGCGCAATGCGGCTAAATCCTCAAAGCCAGGCGCCTGGCCCCCATGCCGGGCAATGAAATCCAGGAAACCGCTCAAATCACGGTCGTAACCGGCCAGTGTATGTTCTGAATATCGCCGCTCCGAGCGCAGCCATTCGTACCAGCGCCGATGGGCATCGGCGACATCGGCGCCCCATCGCGGGGCTACCTCGGCAGATCCAGCCATGTCCTAAACAGCCGTTCCAGCAAACGGCACAGGAATTGAAGTAATTCGGTGCCCTGGCCGGCATCGAATCTTTCGCCGTCCCGGCTGCCCAGTGCCAACAATCCAGGCGGCGCGCCGGGGGACGGACACAGGCGGATCAGCGCCTGGCTGCGCACCAGACCCGCACTGGGTCCAAAAACAAGATAGTCGCCGCTCTCGACCGCTTCCAGTCGCGCCGGGACGTTGGGGCCGAGCAAACCATCGACCCGCCCCTCGGGGATGACGTAAACGCCGCTCATGGGCGCCTTTGTGGGGCCGTCACCGGCGGCCTCGACACATAATGTCACCGTATCGACGCCCAACAGTTCGATCAGATCACGGGTGACGATATGGATCAGATGTTCAAAATTGCGCGCGCCCAACAGGGCCAGGGCGGCGGCATGTACTTGGCTCTGCGCCGCCAGATTGGCCCGGCCATTGGCCAGCAGCTCATCCTGCATCTCCTGCAGACGGCTGACTTCATCGCCCAGGCGCCGGGCCACGATTTGCCCCATATCCAGGACATTCCTGCCGTTGTGCTTCGCCGCCGGCTGCAACAGGGGCAGCAGATCGGGGTTCTCGGTCAGGAAATTTGGGTTTTCCAACAGATAGTCGCGCACAGCATCCGCATCCAGGGCGCTGGCCGGCGCCTGTCCACGGAGATTGGGCGATGTGCGCTTGGTCGGCATGGGCTAGCCCTTGCGATCCAAAATGCTTTGGCCGGTCTTCTGCCAATCGGCCAGGAAGGCCTCCAGCCCCTTGTCGGTCAGGCTGTGTTTCGCCAGTTGCTGAATCACGTTGGGGGGAATGGTGCAGACATCGGCGCCCAGGCGGGCGGCGTGCAGCACATGCATGGGCGAGCGGATGGAAGCGACGAGGACCTCCGTCTGGATCGAATCGTAATTGCCATAAATCTCCAGAATCTCGGCGATCAACTGCATGCCGTCATGGCCGATATCATCCAGCCGGCCCACGAACGGCGAAATAAACGTCGCTCCCGCCTTGGCCGCCAGCAATGCTTGATTAGCGGAAAAACACAGCGTGACATTTACCTGGGTGCCGTCGCCGCTAAGCGCCTTGCAGGCTTTCAGGCCATCCCACGTCAGGGGTACCTTGACCGCGACGTTATCGGCGATCTTGGCCAATGTCCGGCCCTCGGCCACCATGGCCTCGGCCTCGGTCGCGGTTACCTCGGCACTGACTGGGCCGTCGACCAATTCACAAATTTCCGCCACCACTTCAAAAAAGTCACGGCCCGTCTTGGCCACCAGGGATGGGTTGGTGGTCACGCCATCCAACAACCCGGTCGCCGCCAGATCGCGAATCTCGGCCACGTCAGCGGTATCAACAAAAAATTTCATGGCCAGCCAATTCCTATCTTCGGTCCCATCAAGTCAGCAATATCTTTTGCCCCCATTATCGCCGCTTGTCGCGGACGGCGGGGACGGGTTAAGTCTACCCGATGGCAGCCTCCCATACCAGTGACGCCGAACCGCAATTCGAGCAGACGGCCCCAATCCGCCGGGTGCATGTGCTGCTGCCCCTGCCCCTGGCCAGCGCCTATGACTATGCGGTGCCACAAAACGAGATCATTGAGGTAGGCGACTTCGTGGCCGTGCCCCTGGGCCGGCGCACGGTGACCGGCGTGGTCTGGGGGACAGGCTCCGCCGATCCGGACAATGCGGTGGCCGACAGCCGCCTCCGCCCCATCGCGCAACGTCTGCCCGTCCCAGCCATGACAGAGGTCAGCCGCCGCTTTGTCGAATGGCTGGCGGATTATACCTGCGCCGCGCCGGGTGCGGTGTTGCGCATGACCATGTCGGTACCGGCGGCGTTGGAACCGCCGCGCCCGCGCCTGGCCTACGCCCTGGCCGGGCCGGCGCCCGATCGCATGACCGGGGCGCGGCAGCGTGTGATGGCCGTTCTGGCCGATGGTCAGGCCCTGCCGGCGGCGACCATCGCCGAACTTGCCGCCGTCTCCACCGCCGTGGTCCGGGGGCTGGTCAAGCATGGCACCTTGCAGGAAGTGCAATTGCCGGCCGAACTGCCGGTGCCCGAGCCCGATTGGCAACAGGCCGGCGAGACGTTAAGCGATGATCAATTGGTGGCGGCAACGGCCCTGAAGACGAAGGTCGAGGCGGGCGGTTATTCCACCACCTTACTGGATGGCGTTACCGGCGCCGGCAAGACCGAGGTCTATTTGGAAGCCGTCGCCGCCGCCCTGGCCCAGGGCCGGCAGGTGCTGGTTCTGGTGCCCGAAATCGGCCTGACGGCACAGTGGCTGGAGCGATTCGAAAAACGTTTCGGTGCCGCCCCCCTGGCCTGGCATTCCGATCTGGGCACGGCGCGCCGGCGCCTGACCTGGCGGGCGGTGGCGCAAGGCAGGGCCCGCGTCGTTGTTGGCGCACGCTCGGCATTATTCCTGCCCTATACGGAACTGGGCCTGATCGTGGTCGACGAGGAACATGATGCCGCCTTCAAGCAAGAGGACGGCGTGATCTATCACGCCCGCGACATGGCGGTGCTGCGGGCCTCGTTGGGCGAGATACCGATCGTCCTGGTGTCCGCCACCCCCAGCCTGGAAAGCCGGGTCAATGTTGAGACCGGGCGCTATGAAAGCCTGCACCTGCCCAACCGCATCGGCACGGCTGAGTTGCCACAAATCGAGGCGGTGGATATGCGCGGAGAGGCGCCGCCCGGATCGCAATGGCTGTCGGAGACCCTGATCACGGCCATGAAGGAAACCCTGGAAGCGGGCGAGCAGGTCCTATTGTTCCTGAACCGGCGCGGCTATGCCCCCCTGACCCTGTGCCGGACCTGCGGCCATCGCCTGCAATGTCCCCATTGCACCGCCTGGCTGGTGGAGCACCGTTTTCATGGCCGTCTGCAATGCCATCACTGCGGCTTCAACCTGCGCCAGCCGGAGGCCTGCCCGGAGTGCGAGGCCGAAGGCACCCTGGTGGCCTGCGGCCCCGGCGTGGAACGCCTGGGCGAGGAAGTGGACCAATTGTTTCCGGACGTGCCCCGCATGTTGATCGCATCCGACACCGTGCGCGGGCCGGAGGCGGCGGCTGAGGCGATCCGCATGATTGCCGAGGGCGAGGTCTCGCTGATCATCGGCACCCAGATCGTCGCCAAGGGCCATCATTTCCCCCTGCTAACATTAGTGGGCGTGATCGATGCGGACCTTGGCCTGCAAGGGGGCGATCTGCGCGCCGCCGAGCGTACCTATCAGATGCTGCACCAGGTCGCGGGCCGGGCGGGCCGGGCGCAGCGGCCGGGCCGGGCCCTGTTGCAAACCTACATGCCGGAGCATCCGGTGATGCAGGCCTTGATCTCGGGCGAGCGCGACAACTTCATGGCGCAGGAACGCCGCGCCCGCGAGTTCCAGGGCCTGCCGCCATTCGGCCGTCTGGTCGCCCTGGTCATCTCCGGCCAGAACGAGGCCCAGGTGATCGACGTAGCCCGCGAATTGGGCCGCGCCGCGCCACGGCAGGAGAATGTTGAAATTCTGGGGCCCGCCCCCGCGCCACTCAGCCTGCTGCGCGGCCGTTTCCGCCAGCGCCTGTTAATGAAATGCCAACGCGGCACAAATGCCTCCGCCCTGGCGCGGGCCTGGGTCGACCGGGTCGATGTTCCCCAGCAAGTACGCGTGGCGATCGACGTGGATCCGTATAGTTTTTTGTAGGGCTTAGGGCTGCCGACGCTGCGAATTGGTCACACTCCGACTTGCAATACTCGGCAGCCGAGCTTAGCGTGAAAGACTGCCTATTTGTTCGGGCGCTGTAACGATTAGTAAAGATCATTGAATATTGGGAGGACTAACAATGAAACGTTTCGTAACCGCCCTGATGACTCTGTTCTGCTTGCTCTTCCTAAGCGGCCAGATAGAGGTACAGGCACAAGCCAAAAAAGAGAAATCGCCGTGCGAAAAGAGTTGGAAGAATTGCGCCGGCAAGCCATGGGTCGATGGCAACAAGATGGAAACGCCGATGGGTTCGAAATGGTGGCCACACCCGATCTGGGGCAAGGGCGACCAGGCAGGCTCGACCAATTGGTACACCAAGCCTGAAGTCGTCAAGCGCGGCTCGGACCTGATCAAGACCGGCAAGGTCTATCAATTGGGTCAACAGTATCACTCGAAAATGCCATTGTTCGGCGACCGCAAATTCGTCCTGCGCATTCCAGGCGCGCCGACGGGTGGCGCCTTTGGCTCGAACAAGATCGTCTGGCATGACGAGTTCCTGGCCACCGAGATCGGCCAGGTCGGCACCCAGTTCGACGGTTTGGGCCATGTCGGCGTGCAAGTCGGCGCCAACGGCGATAAAGTCAACATGCGGTTTTACAACGGCTTCACCGTCTCGGAGTTCTCCACCGCCTATGGTCTGACAAAACTTGGCACGGAAATGCTGCACCCGATCTTTGGGCGCGGAGTGCTGATCGATTTGGCCGCCGCGCGTGGCGTCGCATCCATGAAGTCGGGCGAATGCGCCAGCATGTCCGACGTCAAGAAGGCCCTGCAGATGCAAGGCATGGCGGATTTCAAATTCGAGAATGGCGACGCCATCATGTTCCGCACCGGTTGGGAGATGTATTGGGAAAAACCCGCGGCCTATAATGCCGGCCAGCCCGGCGTCTGCATGGATGTCGCGCGCTGGATCGCCGAAGAGGTCAAGGCCGGCGTCACGGGCGGCGACAGTTGGGCCGCCACCGACCCGGTACCCTATCCGAACGAGCCGGCCTGTGCCTTCTGCGTACACAACTATCTGCAGACCCGGCATGGGATCGTCAACCAAGAGAACCTGCGCCTCAAGCAGCTTGCCGACGACAAGGCCTATGTCTTTGCCTATGTCTATTCGCCGGCTCCCATCCGGGGCGCCACCGGTTCAATTGGTTCGCCACTCGCACTTCGCTAGGTATTAACCACGGTCCGCCATGGCTGGACCACAACAACTGTGAAGGGCGCGGGAATTGGCAACAATCCCGCGCCCTTTCGCATGACCGCGGTGGGCCATAATCGGTTCGCTACGAATTAACGGTCGGCAAAATAACGGCCTGGGCGACCAGCATGCGATCCTGGTTGGGATCGTAGGTGCAGGAGGGG
Organism: uncultured Rhodospirillaceae bacterium; assembly: GCA_964462145.1. GTDB lineage: Bacteria > Pseudomonadota > Alphaproteobacteria. The sequence goes on along the minus strand of CAYWYB010000072.1, from coordinate 8,239 downwards.
GAGCCGTAGAGGACGTAGCCTTCGGCCAGGGCCTCTGACACACGCACACAAAACGCGTGGTCGTCGGTACCGGTCAGCAGGCGGTAAGCCGGCTTTTCGCTATCGGACATTGATGCCTCCTAATCAGCGGCCCTAATCCGCAAATGGATCCTTGACCAAAATCGTGTCTTCCCGCTCCGGGCTAGTGGACAACAGGGCCACGGGGGCGCCGATCAGTTCCTCAATACGGACGATGTATTTGATCGCCGTGGCCGGCAGTTCGGCCATGCTGCGGGCGCCTTGGGTGCTCTCGGACCAGCCTTCGAAAGTTTCATAGACCGGCTCGATGCGGGCCTGGCGGCTCATCTCCGCCGGCAGATAATCCACTTCCATGCCGTCGATGCGATAGCGGGTGCAGACCTTGATCTCCGCCATGCCGTCCAGCACGTCCAGCTTGGTCAAGGCAATGCCGGTAACGCCGCCAACCCTGAGGGCCTGGCGAACCATTACCGCGTCGAACCAGCCGCAACGGCGGGAACGCCCGGTGACGGTGCCGAATTCCTTGCCCCGCTCGCCCAGGCCCTGGCCCACGTCATCCAGCAACTCGGTCGGGAACGGCCCCTCGCCCACGCGGGTGGTATAGGCCTTGGTGATGCCCAGCACATAGTCAATGGCATCGACGCCGATGCCCGCACCCGCGCCAACCTGGGCGGCCAGGGTGTTGGACGAGGTGACGTAAGGATAGGTGCCATGGTCGATGTCCAGCATGGCGGCTTGCGCACCCTCGAACAGAATGCGGCTGCCGGCGCGCCGCGCCTCGTCCAGGTCACGCCAGACATTGGAGGCGAAGGGCAGAATTTTCGGTGCAATCTCGCGCAGCTTCTCAAGCAGGTCGGCGGCATCGACCTCCTGCTGGCCCAGGCCCCGGCGCAGCGCGTTATGATGCAGCAACAGATTGTCGATCTTGTCGGGCAGGGTATCCAGCTCGGTCAGGTCACAGACCCTGATAGCGCGGCGGCCGATCTTGTCTTCATAGGCCGGGCCAATGCCCCGGCGCGTGGTGCCGATGCGGCGGCCGGTGTTGGCATCCTCGCGGATCGCATCCAGCTCGCTATGCAGCGGCAGGATCAGCGAGGCGTTCATGGCCAGGCGCAGTGAACTTGGCGTGATTTCCACGCCCTGGTCCTGCAAGCGCCCCATCTCGGTCAACAGCGCCCATGGATCGACCACGACACCATTGCCGATGATCGACAGCTTGCCCTTGCGCACGATGCCCGAGGGCAGCAGGCTCAATTTGTAGACCTCGCCGTCGATGACCAGGGTATGACCAGCGTTGTGGCCGCCCTGAAAGCGCACCACGACCGAGGCACGCTCCGACAGCCAATCGACAATCTTGCCCTTGCCTTCATCGCCCCACTGGGCGCCCACTACCGCTACATTCGCCATTGTTCTACCGATCCAAACTAAAAGCTGGAAAAATCAGGACAGCGCGACGGGTTCACCGCCACGCAGAATATGCTCGCAGGCCAGGCGCCGGGCCTCGTCTTCCGGCTTGGCCGTATTATCAAGGCCCTGCACCGTGGTCCAGCCCTGTGCCCGCAACTGCCGGGCCTGCCCGCCATTAGTGCCAAAGGGCAGATACAGGCGCCGTGCCGCCTCGCGTCCGGGAATGGCCCGCATCAAACTATCAAGATACAAGGTGAAGCCGATGGCGCTTTCGCCACTGGCCAGAGGATAACGCCCACCCCGGCCCAATTCACCGCGCACGCCTTCGGCAAAGAGACTGAAACTCATGCCGGTCTGGTATTCGAAGCCGCGGCTTTCGCCCGGGTCAATGGTCAAGGTCAGGCCGCCGTTATCCTTGTTCAAACAGGCCACCAGATCGGCCAGATGGTCACAGAGCGCCCGCGCCGGGGCCGGCAGCGTCAGTCCGGCCAGCGCTTCGAGTGCTTTATCCGCCGGGCCAGAGGCGCGCATGAGATCACCCAGCAACTGCCGCACCTGCGGCGCCAGGCTCTCTATAGCGGCGCCATCCCTGGCATCCAGGGCCTGCCGGGCAGCTTCGGCCTCCGGGCCCTCCAGGCCAAGTGACTGAGTCAGCAGAGGCACAAACGACGGCGCGGTCAAATCCACGGACAGGCCCTCTACACCCAGGGCCTGCAACGCTTCCGCGGCCAGCAGGACCACTTCGGCATCGCCGGCGACGCCCTCGGCGCCGATCAATTCCACGCCGGCCTGGGCGTATTGCCGTTCCGGACGCAGCTGGCTGCCGCGCACACGCAGGACCTGGCCCGAATAGCACAGCCGAAGGGGCCGGGGCGCTTCGCGCAGCCGGGTGGCGGCGATGCGCGCCACTTGCGTGGTCATATCGGCGCGCAGGCCCATCATACGCTGGGAAATCGGATCCATCAGGCGGAACATATGACGCGCCACGCCGGCACCGGGACCGGCGAGGAGGCTTTCCTCGAACTCGATCAGGGGCGGCTTCACACGCTCATAACCATGCGCCTCGAACTGGGCTACCAGACGCTCAATAGACAGCGCCTCGTGCCCGGCAAAGGGGGGCAGGTCGTCATGCAAACCTTCAGGCAGCAATGCCAGTTCAGCGTAATCGGTCATGATCGCATATCGTGAGGTTGAAATTTAGAAGTTAAGTGCTTGCGCCTGCCCTACATGGGGCAAGGCACGGACCGCCGTCAAGACCGCTTCGTCAATAGGTTGATCCGTACCGATCAGGGCAATGGCGTCGCCGCCCTCGCTGGCCCGGCCCAGATGGAAGGTCGCGACATTGACGCCGCCATCACCCAATACCGATCCCAAGGCGCCGATCAGGCCAGGCTTATCCTCGTTGGTGATGTAGAGCATGTGCTTGACCAATTCCGCCTCCAGCTTGATGCCCTTGACCTGGACGATGCGGGGCCGGTTGTCGGCAAACAGCGTTCCGGCCACATCACGGTCTTGCGCTTCCGTGGTGACCGAGACGCGGATCAGGGTCTGATAGTCGCCGGTGCCTTCATCGCGGGTCTCGCGCACTTCAATGCCGCGGTCCTTGGCCACCACAGGGGCGTTGATCATGTTGACGTTATCAATCAACGGCCGCAACAAGCCTTCAAGAACAATGGCGGTAAGCGGCCGGGTGTTCAGGCCGGCAACGTGGCCCTGATATTCAATATGCACTGATTTCAGGGCGTGCTGGGTCAACTGGCCGGCAAAGCTGCCCAGTTCCCGTGCCAGGTTGAAATAGGGCCGCAGGCGCGGTGCTTCCTCGGCCGAGACGGAGGCCATGTTGAGAGCATTGGAAATGGCCCCGGTCAACAGATAGTCGGACATCTGTTCGGCCACCTGAACAGCCACGTTGACCTGAGCTTCGTCGGTCGAGGCACCCAGATGCGGCGTCGCAACCACCGCCTCGGAACCGAACAGGGCGTTTTCCTTGGCCGGTTCAGCGGAAAACACATCCACCGCCGCGCCCGCCACATGGCCGCTATCAATAGCGGCGCGCAGGTCCTCTTCCACCAGCAAGCCGCCGCGGGCGCAATTTACGATGCGCACGCCTTGTTTCATCTTGGCGATATTTTCAGCATTGATGATGCCGCGCGTCGCATCATTCAAAGGCGTATGCAGGGTAATGAAATCCGCCCGCGCCAAAAGGTCATCCAGATCGACGCGCTCAACACCCAGATCGATGGCGCGTTCCTCGGTCAAATATGGATCATAGGCGATAACGCGCATTTTCAAGCCAATGGCCCGGTCGCAGACGATGGCGCCGATGTTGCCGCAGCCGATCACACCCAAAACCTTGCCAAAAAGCTCCACGCCCATGAAGCGGTTCTTTTCCCACTTGCCGGCATGGGTCGAGCGGTCGGCGGCGGGGATCTCCCGGGCCAAGGCCATCATCATGGCGATGGCATGTTCGGCGGTGGTGATCGAATTGCCAAAGGGCGTGTTCATGACGCAGACGCCCTGGGCGGTCGCGGCCTCCTGGTCGATATTGTCGACACCGATGCCGGCCCGGCCGATGACTTTTAGCTGGCCCTTGGCGGCGGCCAGAATTTCCGGCGTCACGGTGGTGGAGGAGCGGATCGCCAAGCCGTCGTACTGGCCGATGATTTCGGCCAGGCCTTCCGGCGTCAGACCGGGTTTTTCGTCTACCTCGACGCCGCGGTCGCGAAACACTTCCGCCGCACGCGGGCTCATTTTGTCGGAAATCAGTACCTTGACCATGGTTCGATCATATCCCTAGCGCTGTTCAGAACCGGCCTTCAAGCAGCCGGAGAAAAATTAGCTTTCACTTCGCCATAGGCCCAATCCAGCCATGGCGTCAGGTCTTCCAGATCCGCCCTCTCTACCGTAGCGCCGCACCATATGCGCAGGCCCGTCGGGGCATCGCGGTGACCGCCGATATCGAGGGCCGCGCCCTCGGCCTCCAACAGAGCCACCAATTGTTTGGCCACCGCATTGCCATCCGCCTCGGAAAGGGCGGTGAACCAGTCATCAACGATGGACAGGCAAACAGATGTAGTGGAACGGTTGGCCTCATCCCTGGCGACATAGTCGACCCAATCGGTCTTGGCCACCCAATCGGATAACACGGCGGCGTTCCCGTTGACCCGTTCGATCAACCCCTGCAGGCCGCCAACGGATCTGGCCCAGTTTAGCGTATCTAGGTAATCCTCGACGCACAGCATGGAGGGTGTGTTGATGGTTTCACCCTTGAACGGTCCCTCGGTCAGCTTGCCGCCCTTGGTCAGACGGAAAATCTTCGGCAGGGGCCATGCGGGCGTGTGGCTTTCCAGACGTTCCACGGCGCGGGGCCCCAAGATCAGCATGCCATGGGCCGCCTCGCCGCCCAGGACCTTTTGCCAACTGAAGGTCACCACATCCAACTTTTGCCACGGCAGCTCCATGGCGAAGGCGGCGGAGGTGGCATCACAAATGGTCAGACCGGCGCGGTCATCTGGGATCCAATCGCCGTGGGGCAGACGTACGCCGGAGGTCGTGCCGTTCCAGCAGAACACCACGTCGCGCTGGAAATCCACCTGGGCCAGATCCGGCAACAGGCCGTAATCGGCGTCCAGCAAGCGGGCGTCATCCAGCTTCAGCTGCTTGTTGATATCCGTGGCCCAGCCGGCACCGAAGCTTTCCCACGCCATCACATCGACGCCGCGCGCGCCCAGCAGGGACCACAGGGCCATTTCCACTGCGCCCGTATCCGATGCGGGCACGATGGCGATACGATAATCATCAGGCACGCCCAGAACGTCGCGCGTCTCTTCGATCGCCTTTAGCAGCCGCGCCTTGCCCTCTGCCGAGCGGTGGGAGCGGCCCAGGGAGGCGTTTGCCAGGGCTTCGGGGTTCCATCCGGGCCGCTTGGCACAGGGTCCGGAAGAGAAGTTGGGCATGGCAGGCTTACGGTTCGGCTGCATGGCGCCAGATCCTTACAAATTTAGCCGCGAATGTGCTCGCGAAGCAGGGTCGTTTGTTGGGGCGGACGCGGAGTTTACGTGCGCGCCCGGCCCTGTCAACCGTGTTTTACCGCACTGCAACATAAGGTCGCATTTGAGTTCAGGTTTGACTCTAACGGGGTGGTCTGTTTCAGATGCGCCGTCCGTAAACAAAGCTGGAAATTCATAATGATTCCCTGTCAGCGTCATTTATTCGATATCCCCGAAGATATCGCCTATTTCAACTGTGCCTATATGTCTCCGTTGATGAAAAAAGTAGTCGCGGCGGGACACACCTCCGTGGCGTTGAAAGGACAACCCTGGCAGATCAGCCCGCCGGATTTCTTTTCCACCCCCGAACGGGCCCGAGACTTATTCGCCCGGTTGATCAATGCTCAGGCGGACGACATCGCCATTATTCCAGCCTGCAGCTATGGCACCTCGACGGCGGCGCAGAACCTACCCGTCGCCAAGGGGCAGGAGCTGCTGGTGCTGCAGGACCAGTTCCCCTCCCACGTCTATCCCTGGCGCGAATTGGCGGCGGAGCGGGAGGCGGACATCGTCACCATCCCTCGTGGCGGCAACGATGGCTGGACGCCGCGCATCCTTGACGCCATCACCAGCAATACCGCCATCGTCGCCCTGCCCCATTGTCATTGGACCGACGGCAGCCTGATCGACCTGGAAGCCGTGGGTCGGCGCTGCCGCGAAATGGGCGCCGCCCTGGTTGTCGATCTGACCCAATCCATTGCCGCCCTGCCGTTTGATGTGACGGCTATCCAGCCCGATTTCGCCGTCGCCGCCGGCTATAAATGGATGATGGGGCCGTACACCCTGGGCTTTATGTACGTGGCGCCGCAACACCAGGACGGCCGGCCGCTTGAGCACAACTGGATCGCCCGCAAGGACAGCGAGAATTTCGCCGGCCTGGTCGATTACAAGTCCGAATTCCAGCCCGGCGCGCGGCGCTTTGACATGGGCGAAGGGGCTAATTTCATTCACTTGCCCATGGCCGTCACGGCGATGGAGCAATTGCTGGAATGGGGCGTCGAGGCAATCCAGGAAAGCCTGTCCGCGATGACCGCCACGATTGCCGAGCGCGCCGCGCCTCTGGGCCTCAATGCCTCGGACCCGAGCCTGCGGGCCGGACATTTTCTGGGCCTGGGCTTTGCCGGAGAGGTTCCCGCCGGCCTGCCCGAACGCCTCGGCCAGGACGGCGTCTATGTTTCGGTCCGCGGCCAGTCCATGCGGGTAACGCCGCATCTTTATAACAACGAGGCGGATATCGACCGTCTAATTAAAGTTTTAAGGTCTGCGTTGTAGGGTCGACGGGTTGCCAGGTACTTTTGGGGGAATTGTTCCTTTGAAGAAACAATGTTGTGCGAGGCCGCCGGATTGTCACCAGCGGGTCGACGCCTTAGGTTCAGCGCAACGATGCAAATTTAGACAGGAGTCTCATCTATGACGGAAGCAGTTATCGCCCAGCCATTCCCCTATTTGGAAAAGTTGGAGGCGGGCAAGGATTATTTTTGGTGCTCCTGCGGCAAGAGCGCGAAACAGCCGTTTTGCGATGGCGCCCATAAAGCCGATGGCGAATTCGCGCCAATCAAATTCCAAGTCGATGCGGACAAGAATTACGCTTTGTGCGGCTGCCGGCGCAACGATGGCAAGCCCTTCTGCAACGGCGCGCACAAGGATCTGTAACGGTATTTTCGTTCCGCCTCGCGGACGCAATAAAACGGCCCCGGCGCGCGTCTTGGCACCGGGGCCGTTTCCGTTAACAGATTAGCTGCTTAGTCGTCTCTGGCCAAGCGGGTCTCGATGATCTTGACGAAGGCGGATGCACCAAGGGTCAGGGCATCATCATCGAAATCATAGCTCGGGTTATGCACCTGGACGGCGCCCTCGTAACCATTGCCGATATTGAAATAGGCCCCCGGCACCTTTTGCAGCATCCAGGAAAAGTCCTCCGACGCCATGATCAACGGGCCATTGCGGTCCATGTTCTCTTCCCCGACCATGCCGGCAAGCACGTCAGAGACAAAATTTGCCTCGCTGGGCGTATTCACCGTAGGCGCGAACAGATAACGGAAATCGAAATCCGCCTTGGCACCCATGCTGGCCGCCACGCCCTCGATAATCCGGCTCATGTTGGTCTCCACCGTTGCCATGGCTTTTTCCGAAAAGCTGCGCACGGTGCCCGCCAGATGGGCCGTTTGCGGAATGACATTATAGGCATCGCCCGCATGCATCTGGGTAATGGAAATCACCGCCGTCTCGTTCGACGAAAGATTCCGCGACACGATAGTCTGCAAGGCAGTGATGATCTGTGCCGCGACGACCACCGGATCAACGCCGCTTTCGGGCCGGGCGCCATGGGCGCCGACGCCTTCAATCTCGATATCGAAAAAGCCGCCGCCCGCCATCATCGGGCCGGGGCGCACGGCGAATTTGCCCACTTCGAGGTTCTTGCGGTTGTGCATGCCGAAGATCACGTCGCAGGGAAATTGTTCGAACAGGCCATCCTCGATCATCGCCCTGGCGCCGCCGATGCCTTCCTCGGCCGGTTGAAAGATGAAGTGCACCTGGCCGTCGAACTCCATGGTCTCGGCCAGATAGCGCGCCGCGCCCAGCAGCATGGTGGTGTGGCCGTCGTGGCCGCAGGCATGCATCTTGCCGTCATAGGTGGAGCGGTGTTCGAAGGTGTTGACCTCCTGCATGGGCAGGGCGTCCATGTCCGCCCGCAAACCGACCGAGCGTGTGGAGTTGCCCACGCGCAAGGTACCGACAACGCCGGTCTTGCCCAGGCCGCGATG
>CAYWYB010000071.1:17053-18473 GCA_964462145.1 uncultured Rhodospirillaceae bacterium | reverse complement strand
GTCCTCGCCCAGCTTTTTCCAGACGCCGGATGCGGTCATCACCGGCTTGCCGTCGATTGACAGCTGGCCCTTGATGAAAATGAGCGAGCGGGTCTCTCGGGTGATGGCACCGGTGCATTCGATCCAGTCACCGCTTCTGGCACCGGACAAATAGTCCACGTTCAAGGTGATGGTGGCGCACGGCGTACCCGCGGCCCGTTCCCAGACCATGTTGCCCAAGGTGTGGTCGGCCAGGGTGAACAGCATGCCGCCGTGAACCACCTCCCGGCGGTTTTCGTGGTGGCGCGCGGCGTGAAAGCCACAGGCATAGCCGTCGTCGTCCCATTTTTCATAAAGGGGGCCGACGAAGCTTTCAAAGGTTTCGCTGCTGGCGGCCGGTTGAAACCCGGCGGGTACTTCCGCGCTCATGCATAACTCCATAACGACGACAAAATCTGGTTGGCCTCGGTTTAGCGTGTTTGCGGTGGTTTTTGAAGGTGGTATTAGTTGCCCATAAGATTCATATGGGGAGTTTTTCATGACCGTCACCATCTACCACAATCCACGCTGCACGAAATCCCGGCTGACCTTGCAGCTTCTCAAGGACCGCGGCATCGAGCCGACGGTTATCGAATACCTGAAAACACCCCCCGATGCGAAAACCCTGAAGAATATCCTGGATCTGTTGGGCCTTGGCCCACGCGAGTTCATGCGCACCAAGGAAGAGGCCTATGCCGCCAACGGCCTGGCGGATGAAAGTCTGGACGAGGCGCAGCTGATCGCGGCGATGGTGGCCAACCCGATCCTGATCGAACGGCCGGTGGTTCTGGCCAACGGCAAGGCCGCCGTGGGCCGGCCGCCGGAAAATGTTGAGGAAATTCTGTAGCGGTAGCTTTATTCGGTAATGCGCCGGCCGGTAATCAGCGCCTCGAGAACGTCGAGATTCTCGGCGCTAAGATCATCGAAGCGCAGGGCGGTTTCATTTTCTTCTTCGTTGATGCGGACGATGGTGGCCCAGGCATCGATGGACAGTTGCCGGCCCTTGCGCTCGCCCGAAACACGGATGCATAGATTTTCACACAGCTTTCGGTCGGGAATAATGCCTTCCACGCGTATGCCGCCCAGTCCCCAGTCGCAACTGTCATATTCGACGCCATCGGCCTCCAATTTCAGTTGCAAAAGGGTCAACCGCCGATCCCGTCGGTGATTGTGTATTCCGGCAGAGCTAAAGCTGATTCTTCGCATGCTGACCTATCTCCTTCGCTCAGGATAGGCCAGGCTGGTTCACGAAAGGTTAAGCCGCTCTGATTTCAGCAGCTTTTTTAGCCATCTTTTTCCGCAAAAGCGTCGCGTAGGGCCGCCGTGATCTGGTCGATCGCCACCTTGCCCTGGTCGACCGCGTCGGCCAGGGAGACAAAGCCGTGCACCATGCCTTCGTAGT
>CAYWYB010000071.1:0-17043 GCA_964462145.1 uncultured Rhodospirillaceae bacterium | reverse complement strand
AATGCCACCTTCACGCCAGCCTCGTGCAGGCGTTCGGCGTATGCGATGCCCTCGTCACGCAGGGGGTCATATTCGGCCACGATCACCAGGGCCGGGGGCAGGCCCGACAGATCCTCGGCCAACAGCGGCGCGAAGCGCGGATCGGTGGCATCCTCGGGCTGGTCCAGATATTGATCATAGAACCACAGGATATTGGCCCGGGTCAGCAGCATGCCTTCGGCGAATTCATAATGGGACGGGGTTTCGGGCGCGCCACCCGCCACGGGATAGATCAGGATCTGCAACAGGGGCGGGATGTCGCCCTCGTCCCGGATGCCGATGGCGGTGACGGCTGTGATATTGCCGCCCGCGCTGTCGCCGGCGATGGCGATGCGCCGGTTATCGCCGTCCAGTTCGTGGGCATGATCGCTGACCCATTGGTACGCCTCCAGGCCATCGTCGACGGCGGCGGGAAATTTATGCTCCGGCGCGAGGCGGTATTCCACCGAGACGACGATGCATTCGGCCATGTTGGCCAACACCCGGCACAGACTGTCATAGCTGTCCAGGCTGCCGATGACGAAGCCGCCGCCGTGATAAAACACCAATATGGGCAGTTTCTCGCCGGCTTTTGGCTGGTGCGGCGTATAGATGCGGATCGGGATCTCGCCTTCCACGCCGTCGATCCAACGGTCTTCGCTGCGGAACACGTCCTCGGGCCGTACGTTCAGGGCCGGCGCCGTTTCCTCGAATATATCCCGTGCCTCCCTAGCCGAAACCGTGTGCAGTTCGGGATAGGGCGACTGTTCAACCAGTTCCAATACGTACTTAACCTGTGCATCCAGCGTCATCTGCCGCCTCTTTCCAATTTGCCACGAGAATCCGTCATGACGGCGTTCCCCGATTGCTCTATGTTGCCGATCATATGGCGTCAATCTGGAGAAATTTTCAATGACCGAGACACAGCCGACCACAATCCGCCTGCACAACAACGACAACGTGGTCGTGGCCCGCGACGAAATCGCCCAAGGCTACAATGTTGCCAGCGAAGCGGTCGCCGCCAACGCGATGATCCCGGCTGGGCACAAGATCGCGACCCTGCCCATCGCCAAGGATGAACCGGTGCGCAAGTACGACCAGATCATTGGTTTTGCCAGCGCCGATATCAAGCCCGGCGATCACGTCCACACCCACAACGTCATGGTCAAGGATTTTGACCGCGATTATATGTTCGGCGCCGACGTCACGCCGGTAGACTATGTGCCCGAACATCAACGGGCTACCTTCCAGGGTTTCCGCCGGGCCGATGGCCGCGTCGCAACACGCAACTATATTGGCGTGCTGACCTCGGTGAACTGTTCGGCGACGGCGGCCCGCATGATCGCCGATGCCTTTCGCGGCGATGCGCTGTCGGACTTCCCCAATGTGGATGGCGTGGTGGCTTTGACCCACGACTATGGTTGCGGCGGCTGTTCCGGGATCGGCCTGAACTATATCCAGCGGACGATTTCGGGCTATGCCAAGCATCCGAATTTCTCCGCCAATCTGTTGGTCGGCCTGGGCTGCGAGGCGAACCAGATCGGCGCCATGATGGAGGCGGAGAAATTAAGCGCTTCCGACAAGCTGCAGGCCTTCACGATCCAGGATTCGGGCGGTACGGAGAAAACCGTGGCCCGCGGCATTGGCCTGATCAAGGAAATGCTGGCCGATGCCAACCGGGTGTCGCGGGAGACCATACCCGCCAGCGAGCTGATCCTGGGCATGGAATGCGGCGGCTCGGACGCCTATTCGGGCATTTCGGCCAATCCGGGCCTGGGCGCGGCGGCGGATCTGCTGGTCCGCCATGGCGGTACGGCCTGTCTGGCGGAAACGCCGGAAATCTATGGCGCCGAGCATCTGTTGACCCGCCGCGCGGTGAGCAGGGAAGTGGGCGAAAAGCTGGTCGCGCATATCAAATGGTGGGAGAATTACACCGCCGCCATGGGGGCCGAGATGAACAATAACCCATCGCCCGGCAACAAGGCCGGCGGCCTGACCACGATCCTGGAAAAATCTCTGGGCGCCTCGGCCAAGGGCGGCACCACCAATTTGGTAGACGTCTATCCCTATGCCGAGCAGATCACCGAAAAAGGCTTCGTCTTCATGGACACGCCCGGTTATGACCCGGCCTCCATCACCGGCATGATCGCGGGTGGCGCCAACGTGGCCTGCTTCACCACGGGCCGCGGTTCGGTCTTTGGCTCGAAACCGGCGCCTTGCCTGAAGCTGGCCACCAATTCCACCATGTTCAACCGCATGGAAGGTGACATGGACATCAATTGTGGTCAGATCGTCGACGGCGCGGCCACCATTGATGAACTGGGGCAGCAGATTTTCGATCTGATCCTGGCCACCGCTTCGGGCGAGCCCTCGAAGTCCGAGGCCCTGGGTATTGGCGATGACGAATTCGTGCCCTGGACGGTGGGCGCCATTCTCTAGAGACGCGGCATGAACTTTCGTCTTGATGGCCGGCGGGCGCTGATAACCGGTTCCAGCCGGGGTCTGGGCCTGGCCATCGCCCAGGCCATGGCCGAACAGGGCGCCAGTGTGCTGATTAATTCCCGCAGCGCCGATGATTGTCAGGCGACGGCAGAGGCCCTTGTAGCAAATGGCCATGATGCACGCACCCTGCCGTTCGATGCCAACGACGGGCCGGGCCGGGAAGCGGCCATGGCGGACCTGGATGGCGGCATCGATATTCTGGTCAACAATGCGGGCATCAATCACCGCGCGGCCATGGCGGATTTTGACGAGGATGCCTGGCGCAAGGTGTTGGACGTCAACCTGACCGCGCCGTTTCTTCTGGCCCAATTGGTGGCACCGGGCATGGTGCAACGGGGTTGGGGCAGGATCATCAATATTGCCTCGATCATGGCGCAGATCGGCCGGGCCACCATTCCGGCCTATGTCTCCTCCAAACACGGCCTGGCCGGTCTGACCAAGACCCTGGCCATCGAACTGGGCCCCCACGGCGTTACCGTGAATGCCATCAATCCCGGTTTCTTCACCTCGGAAATGAATGCACCGCTGATGGCCGATGCTGAATTCGATGCCTTGGTGCGGGGCCGCACGCCGCTGGGACGCTGGGGCGATCCGGCGGAGTTGGCGGGCGCGGCGGTGTTTCTGGCCTCGGACGCGGGCGGCTACGTTAACGGCGCCTCGCTGACCGTCGATGGCGGCATGACGGCGTCGTTCTAAGATTATGGCCGGCATCGAATTAGTTATCTTCGATATGGATGGCGTCCTTTGCCGCTATGATTTTCCCCGGCGTCTGGCATGCCTGGCGGAGAAAACCGGGCTGGACGCTGAATTCATCGACCAGAAGATATTCCGCTCCGGCTTCGACGACAAAGGCGATCAGGGCCACTATTCGGCGGCGGAATATCTGCGGCTATTCAGCGAACGTCTGGGCCGGCCCGTGTCGCGGCAGGACTGGCTGTGGGCCCGGCGTCTGCCGATGACCCCGAACCTCGACATGCTTGAACTAGTGGCGCGCCTGCAAAGGCAGGGGATGGCGGTCGCCATGTTGACCAACAATGGCCCGATGTTGAAGGAAGGGCTAAGTGAAGTCTTTCCGCAAGCCGCTGAATTGTTTGGCGAGCGGGCTTTCTTTTCCTGCCAATTATCTTCGACCAAGGAAGATCCGGCGATCTTTCATACCTTGCTCGAAAAGCTCCAGGCCCGCCCCGAAGGCACATTGTTCATTGATGATTCAGAAGTCTACATCGCCGCCGCCCGGCAAGCCGGCCTGCACACCCATCACTTTGCCGGCATAAATGGCCTGCTGGCGGCAATGCAACGGTTAACCATATTGATCTGAATCAACGCACGTTATGTCAAGCGACCTACAATTGTGGCGATTTAACCGAAAGGAAATTGCCATGGCTGCTGGTGAAGTTTGGTATCTGATTCTGGTGCTTTGCGTTTTTGGAGGTTTCATGGGGACGCTTGCCGTACTCTCGAGGGGAGAGGGAAACTAGGCGGCGAACATTGTTTCGCTAAATAACAAGCCCTGTTGACGGGTTTCCATTCGCACAAGCTGGCCTTATGAATGGTCATTATGGCCGTGCCCATCGTGCATCATCCCTGCTACGCCAAGCCGCTGCCGCACCGGCAGGGGTTTCCCATGGGCAAATACGCCCTGCTGATCCAGTTGCTGCGCCAGCAGGGCCTGGCCACGGCGGGGACCTGCCATGCGCCGGACCTGGCGCCGCGCTGGTGGTTGGAATTGGCCCATGATTCCGATTACGTAGATGCCATCATGGCGCAAACCGCCGATAGCGCGGTGATGCGCCGCATTGGCCTGCCTCTGTCGCCGCAACTGGTGGCGCGCGCCCGGGCCGGCGTCGGCGGTACGGTGTTGACCGCTCGTCTGGCCCTGCAACGGGGCATCGCCTGCAACAGCGCCGGCGGCAGCCATCATGCGGGCATTGGCCATGGGGCGGGTTATTGCGTCTTCAACGATGTCGCCGTGGCGGCGCGGGTGTTGCAGGCCATGGGCCTGGCCATGCGGATGCTGGTGATCGATCTGGATGTGCATCAGGGTGATGGCACGGCGGAAATTTTTCGTGGCGACGGCGCCGTCTATACCTTTTCCATGCATTGCGAGGAAAACTTTCCGGTCCGCAAGCAGCCGGGTGACCGCGACGTTGGCCTGGCGGTAGGTACCGGGGACGAGGTTTATCTGGATATTCTGCAGCAGCACCTGGACGAGATCCTGTCAGGCCCGCCGCCCGATCTGGTTTTCTATAACGCCGGCGTCGACCCGCACGGCACCGACCGTCTGGGCAAATTGGCGCTTAGCGACGATGGCCTGGCCCGGCGCGATGCCATGGTGATCAGCGCCTGCGCCGCGCGGGGGCTGCCGATCGCCTGCGTGCTGGGCGGCGGCTATGCCAAGGATGCCGGCGCCCTGGCCCAGCGCCATGGCCTGCTGTACGCCGCTGCCGATCATTGTTATCGTAACCGCGCTACTGGATGAAGAATTCGCAAAACGAATTTCATGGGGATTTTGATGAGCAAGTATGTCGACTATTACGCCTCCCTGGCCTCACCCTATACCTATATGGGCGGGCGGCGTTTGCCGGAGATTATCGAGAACAGCGGCGCTGATTTTCATATCAAGCCGATCATGGGTGGCCAGGTCATGGCCGCGACCGGCGGTCTGCCCGTGGCCAAGCGCCACCCGGCCCGGTTGGCCTATCGCTTGGTGGAGCTGGCCCGGTGGAAGCGCCATTGGTCGATCCCGATGAATATCGAGCCGAAATTCTTCCCCGTGAATGACGCTAACGCGGGCCAGATGGTCATCGCCGCCCGCCAGGCCGGGCAGGACGCCATCGCGCTCTCCAACATATTCCTGGCCTGTGTCTGGGAGGGGGAACAAGACATCTCGGATACCGCCACCCTGATCGCGGCGGCCAACGGCGCCGGATTTGACGGCGATGGCCTGGCGGCGAAGATCGGCG
Organism: uncultured Rhodospirillaceae bacterium; assembly: GCA_964462145.1. Taxonomy (GTDB): domain Bacteria; phylum Pseudomonadota; class Alphaproteobacteria. Next base: position 11,560 of record CAYWYB010000071.1, on the reverse strand, counting down.
ATGACGCCGTGATGGCGGAATATCAGGCCAATACGGACGAGGCGATCGAACGCCAAGTCTTTGGTATGCCCTGGTTCATCCATGACGGCGTGCCCTATTGGGGACAGGACCGCATCCGTTTTCTGGCCCGCGCCCTAGCCGACTAAGCCATTCGCCATGGCCCCCAAGGTCATCATCAATCCGGCGGCGGGGCAAGGCGCCGCCGGAAAGGCCTGGCCGGGTATCGAGGCGCGGTTGCGGGCCGCCTTGGGCGAGATCGATGTTTCCATGACGGCCCAGGCCGGTGAGGAAGCCGCCCTGGCGCGGCAGGCCCTGGCCGAGGGTCACAATCATTTCATCGCGGTTGGGGGTGACGGCACCATGAATGGGGTGTTGAACGGCATCATGGGCGAAGATGACGCCCCGGCCCACGATGCGGTGCGCCTGTCGGTGGTTCCCGCCGGTACCTCGAACGAGATGGCCCGCGCCCTCGGCGTGCATGGCGATGTGGATGGGGCCATCGATGCCATCGCATCGGGCCGCGAACGGCATTTTGATCTGCTGCGGGTGGATTGTGCCGGTCTGGACGGCGAACCGCACCACCACCATGGCGTTCTGAGCATTGCCTGGGGCGGCGTGGCGGAAGTGACATACCGCGTCAACCAGGCGAGATTTCTCAAGAAACTCGGCGGGCGCTTCAGCTATTATATCAATGCCCTGACGGTTACCTTGAGTTATCCCAAGCGCCGAGGCGACGTGCTGATTGACGATCGGAAAATGACGGACCTGCTGCACTATGCGGGGCTAATCTGTAATCTCGAGATTGTCGGTGGCGGCATGCGCCTGGCTCCCGGCGCCGATCACACGGACGGCATCGCCAACCTGGTCTTGTTCAAGAATATTCCGCGCCGGGACATCATCCTGCAAAAACCATCCTGGTTGTTTGAGGGTCACCATATTGAACATCCGGAAATTGACTATATCCCTGGCCGCGAATTCGCGGTTACCGGTTCGGCGGAGGCCCGCGTCGATGCCGACGGCGAGACAATCGGCTATCTACCCCTCAAGGTCAAAACCCTGCATCAGGCCCTGGCTGTGATCGGTTGAGCAAAATTCATGGAGTAAGTGATGCTTAAGGACCGCTACGGAAATACCTTGTCGACCGCCTCGGCGGCGGCGCGCGATGCCTATGTTGATGGCGTCGACCGCTTTCTCTCCGCCGCGCCGGGGGCCGTGGATGCCTTTACCACCGCGGCGGCCGAAGATCCGAACTTTGCCCTGGCCCATGTGGGGCTGGCCCGTAGCTATCAATTACTGGGCCAGGGCGAAGCCATGGCGGCGGCCACGGCGGCGGCACGCGGTGCCGCGACAGGCCTGACGGCGCGCGAGGCGGCGCATGTGGCAGCCATGGGCCTGTTGCTTGATGGTGACGGGCCCGCCGCCTACCGGGCGATCAGAACGCATATGCTGGACTATCCCCGGGACGCCCTGGTGGCGCAGACCTGCACCGGGGTTTTCGGCTTGATCGGATTTAGCGGCCAGCCGGGGCGGGAGGCGGAACAACTCGCCTTTACCTCCGCGCTGGCGCCCCATTATGGCGATGATTGGTGGTTTCTGGCACAACATGCGTTTTCCCAGGTCGAAGCAGGCCAGACCGAGCCGGCGACCGAAACAATCGAGCGCGCCCTGGCAGCCCATCCGCGCAATGCCCATGGCGCCCATATCCGGGCCCATATCTACTATGAAGCCGGCGAAACGGATGCCGGCTACCGCTACGTCGGGGAATGGCGAAAGGATTACGACAAGGCCGGCGCCATGCATTGCCACATTGCCTGGCATGTTGCGATCTGGGCCCTGGAACGGGGCGATCCGGAAACCATGTGGGCGGTGATCGATGCCGATGTGGCGCCGGGCGTGGCCTGGGGTCCGACGTTGAACGTCCTGTCCGACAACGCGGCGTTCCTTTACAGGGCCGAACTGGCGGGGATAGAGGTGCCGGCCCAACGCTGGCAGGCCGTCAGCGACTATGCCACGCGCCTTTTCCCCAACCCCGGCATTGCTTTCGCCGATGTACATGCGGCCCTGGCCCATGCCATGGCGGGCAACGGGGAGGCTTTGGGCAAAATCATCTCGGATGCAAAAGGACCCGCCGGCGAGCTGGTGGCGAAAATCGCCGAAGCATTTCAGGCCGTCGCCGCGAAAAACTGGCCGGAGGTGGAGGCGCGCCTGACCGGCGCCATGGCCGGCCACGAAAGGATCGGCGGCAGCCGTGCCCAGCGTGACTTGTTGGAATACACCCTGGCAGGCGCGCTTGTGCGGCAAGGCCGGGGGACGGAGGCGAACCTGCTTCTCGCCACCCGGCGCCCGCTCAAGGTCGCGGCAAACGCGGTGCAGGGTCTCTAACCGCCATCCAATGCCCGGCGGATGGAAAACGCCAACTCCTGCGCGCTGTATGGTTTGCCCAATAGGTTGCGCGTAAGGCCGGCGAGATAGTCGTCCGTGGCCGCCGTGTCTTCCTCGCGCCTTTTGGCGAAACCGCTGGTTAGCTGGATCTTGAGCGCCGGATAGGCCTTGTGTGCCGCCGAAGCCAGTTGATAGCCATCGAATTCACCGGGCATAATGACATCGCAGAACATCAGGTCGATATCCTGCCGGGCCTGGAGAATTTCCAAGGCTTCCTTGCCATTGAGGGCGGTGGCGGTTTTGTATCCCAGGCCGTTGAGATGTGTGACCGCGATATCGAGCAGGAAATCTTCGTCTTCCACGACCAGGATGGTTTCTTGACCCCGCGGCAGCTCCATACTGTGTTCCGGCGGTAATGCGGCCTGTATTGTTTCATCGCCGCCGCGAGGCAGGAATATGCGGAACGTGGTTCCTGATCCAGGTTCCGACGCGACCGCGATATGGCCGCCCGAACGTTGGACGAAGCCATAAACCATGCTGAGGCCCAGGCCGGTGCCCTTGCCGGTTTCCTTGGTCGAAAAGAACGGTTCGAATATCTTTTCCTTAACCTCGGCCGTCATGCCAGTTCCGTTGTCACTCACCGAAATCATCACGAACTCTCCGGCCTTGGCGGATGGAACGTAGCTGACGAATGCGTCGTCGAGCACTCTGTTCGCGGTCTCTATGACCAATGTGCCGCCTTCGGGCATGGCATCGCGGGCATTGAGGGACAGATTAACTATAACGTCTTCAAGGTCACCGGGAACAATCTCGACGGGCCACAGGTCATCCGCCAAATGGGTTTCCACGTTGATTGATGCAGTCAGGGATTTGGCGATGAATTCCTGAATTCGGACAATTAATTCGTTCGCCATCGTAGGCTCGACCTCACCGGGCCTGCGACCTGAAAAAACAAGGAGTTTCCTGGTAATATCGGCGCCGCGCTGGGTGCCTGAAATTGCGGCATCGGCATACTTTAAGACCTTTGGATCATCCTTTACCCGGCTTCGCACAAGGTCCAGATTACCCATGACGATGCCGAGGATATTGTTGAAGTCGTGGGCGATGCCGCCTGTCAGCTGTCCAATGGCCTCCATCTTCTGGGAGCGGCGAACCTGCTCTTCCAAGGCCTTGCGCTCGGTGATGTCGATTATACTGACAGGAATGCTCTGGAATCCCTCTTTCGTCTCGGGAATCTGAAACGTAATAATGGCATTGATCACCCTGCCGTCGAGGGCTTGAAAGGTTGCCTCCGAGTGAAAAACCTTCTGCCCGTCCCAGATAGCGCAAAGCTCGTCCCGGAACACATCGGTCGCATCGTCGCCAAAGGTTTCATCAATCCGATAAAGAAGCTTGTCGTGGTCGTCGGCACCAAACAATTTCAACGTCGCTTCATTTACCTGCACGACCTGGACCATTTTGGCCATCTCGGCGATGACATCCGGGTTTTCCGCCAAATAGCGTCGAAAGTCAGTCACGCCTTCGCGGCGCAGTGCATCCAGCGAATTGATGACTTCTGAAAAATCCTCGTTCCAGATGGAAACTTCGGCGTTCTCGAACAAACGGCGGAAGCGCCGTTCACTCTCATGCAGCCTTTGCATGGAATCAGCCAACTGTGACTGCATGGAATTGACGGCGTTGGCGACCTGGCCCAATTCGTCCACCGAACCCGATTTTGACGCGGCGCGGTCCAGCACGAGGGGGGGATGCTGAAATGTCGAAAGACATGGACGAGGTGTGGCGGGCCAGCGCCGAAAGATGGCGGGTGACGAGTTGGCGGAATATCAGAAACAGGGCGCCGGCCAGGAAGAATATCCAGATCGCGAAATAGGCTAGCGATTCCAAGGCCTGCAGGATAACACGGTTATAAATCGCCTGTTGCCCCGCCATAACAGTCAAACTACCCAGATTATGTTCCTTGCCATTTTGGACAAAGATTAGAGGGAATTTTTCAATAATGACATCGGCGGAGCTTTCCGTGCCGGCTTTCCAGATAGGCCCCTGCAGCGGCCTTACCTCGGCGTAGACAAACCCCGGAGTATTCAGGATTCCCTGCAATTCAAGCTCAATCTGCCGCTCGGAAAAATGCCAGACGCTGGCTGCCAAACTTGGCCCGTGCGATTTTCGAACGTTCTCGAAACGTAAGTTAACTAATTCAATTTCCGCTCTGTATTCGTAGTAGGTTTGAACCGCTGTCGTAATAATTGTCGCGGTAATGCCAAGAATGACCAGCGCCATTGCCAAGCGGCCGGCGATGGAGCCCGAGAATCCCGGTTGACCGGGCGCGGTTCTTGCATCACTGGATTTCACGGGCACACGCGTCTTCCATTAATTTCGCTTGCTGTAGACACCATTGGCCAGGCCATCCATCAGCAGTTGATAGGTTCCGTTTTTTCTAATTCTTTTGAGGCCCCGGTTGAGTGCGTCGAGAAAAAACCGGCTGTGTTTGCTTTGCTTTGAGATCAGTAAATAGTCAAATTTGGCGACCGCCCGTGAGATGGGAAGTGAGGCGATCTTGCCACGTTGCCCGGGGGTAAAACGTTCGTTTAGAACCGGGGTGGCAACGTGTTCCTTGCTAATGACCGCATGAACCCGCCCTGCCAACAACATGGCAAACCCCTGCTGCAATTCGCTTAGGCGAACCGCCTTGAACACCCCGCGTTTTTCAGCATCCTGAAACGCCTCGCCGTAATTGTGGCCGATTATGCCGGCAATGCTGCGCCCCTTCAGTCTGCTGAAATCGGGCTCATCCGGATCCCAACCTATCGGTGTTCCGGCGAGGAAGAAGAATTTCTCCACATCGACCGCGATGACCGGCGCGCTGTAGTGGAAATCCCTTTCGCGCCCATCGCGTTTGGCCCATGGCAAGGTCGCATCCACAGCGCCAGTTTGGGCCAGGATGTATGACCGCGCACCGGGAAAGAATTCATAACGGGTTTCAATACCCTCCAGCTTGAAGGCGGCGGTGACGATCGCCGCGTCGACACCGAAATCCTTCAGCGTTTTCGAGGTATAGGGTGGATACTCCTCGGTCGCGATCACGATGGTCGCGGGCTTCTCCGCCGCGGCCGCGGCCGCGCCAGTCAAGGCCGCCAGCAGATATATCGCTGTTGGCGCAATGCCCGCCGTCCAAAACCGCCCGCGACAAAACCTCATTCGCTGCCTCTTACGACAATCCAATCAGCCACTTTCTTTCATTTATGGTCACATGGATCATGACAACAAGACAACGACACTATTGGCGGGTAATATTTCGGCCATTTCCTAGTAAGATCGCGGCATGCCCAGAACATGCTGGCCGACGAAACCGAGGATCAGGTTGGTCGAAATGGGCGCCGTCTTGAAGATGCGAGCCTCGCGCCACTTCCGTTCAATATGATATTCCTTGGCAAAGGCAAAGCCGCCATAGGTCTGCATGCAGGCCTCCGCCGCCTGCCACGTTGCTTCCGAAGCCAGCATCTTGGCCATATTGGCCTCGGCTCCGCAGGGCTGACCGGCATCAAACAGCGCTGCGGCCTGACGCACCATCAGTTCCGCCGCCTTGATCTGCGCATAGGCATTGGCGATGGGAAACTGGATGCCCTGATTGGCGCCGATGGGTTTGCCGAAGACCACCCGTTCGTTGGCATAGGCCGTCGCTTTCTCGGTAAACCAGCGGCCATCGCCAATGGCTTCCGAGGCGACCAGAACCCGCTCCGCATTCATGCCGTCCAGAATATAGCGGAAGCCTTTGCCTTCCTCGCCGATCAGATTTTCCACCGGCACCTTCAGGTCATCGAAGAACACCTGATTGGTATTGTGATTGATCATGGTCGGTATGGGCGTGATTTCCAGACCATTGCCGAGGCCTTCGCGCAAATCTACCAGAATGGTGGAAAGCCCGTCGGTACGCTTGGCGACCTCTTCCACCGGCGTGGTCCGGCAAAGCAGCAGCATCAGATCCGATTGCAGGGCGCGCGAGGTCCAGACCTTTTGGCCGTTGACCACGTAATGATCGCCCTGGCGCACGGCGCGGGTTTTCAACTGGGTGGTGTCCGTTCCGGTGGTGGGCTCGGTCACGCCAAAGGCTTGCAGGCGGATGTCGCCATTGGCGATACCGGGCAGGTATTTACGCTTCTGCGCCTCGCTGCCGTGGCGCAGCAAGGTGCCCATGATGTACATCTGGGCATGGCAGGCGGCCGCCGAACAGCCCGCGGCGTGGATTTCCTCGAGAATGACCGAACCGGCGCGGATCGGCAGGCCGGCGCCGCCATATTCCTCTGGTATCAGGGCGCCCAGATAGCCCGACTCCGTCATGGCATTGACGAATTCGTGCGGGTATTCCGCGATCTCGTCCTTGTCATGCCAGTATTCCAGCGGGAAATCGGCGCAAACCTTGCGCACACCATCGCGAATTTCCGGGTAATCCTCGCCCAGGGTCATTTGCGTCAGGCCTGAATCTTCGGTCATTTATCTACTCCTTTACCTAATGTCCTAGCGGCCCATGAAGCGCGGCTTGCGCTTTTCGTTGAAGGCGATGACGCCTTCGCGCCGGTCCTCGGTGGGGACCAGCCGGTTATAGGCCTCGATCTCGATGCCCAGGGCCGTGGTCAGATCCGTGCCCATGCCCAGATTGACCGAGCGTTTGGCCTGGCGCACGGCCAGGGGACCGTTGCCGGCAATGCGCTCCGCTACTTTTAAAGCAGCAGGCATCAGCTCATCGGCGGGCACGACCTTGTTGACTATGCACCAATCCAGGCCTTCCTCCGCCGTGAACGGCGTGCCGTTATAAAGGATCTCTTTGGCCCGGCGGGAGCCGGCGGCGCGGGGCAGGTTCTGCGTGCCGCCGCAGCCGGGAATGATGCCCAGGGTAATCTCGGTCAGGGCAAAACGGGCACCCTCGGCGGCATAGATGAAGTCCGATGCCAGGGCCATTTCGCAACCGCCGCCAAAGGCCGAGCCGTTGACGGCGGCGATAACCGGCACCGGACAATCGATCATGTTGTAGGTGGCCTGTTCGAAAATGGCGTGTTGCTTGCGCCAGGTTTCGTCCGTCATGCCGTCGCGTTCCTTCAGATCGCCGCCGGCGCAGAATGCCTTGTCGCCGGCCCCGGTCAGGATCACGATGCGGGTATCGCCCGGATCAAGCAACATCGAAGTGAAGACGTCCAGCATATCCAGGCCGAGCTGAGTATTCATGGCGTTGCGCCGGTCGGGCCGGTTAAAGGTGACCCGCAGCACATGCTCCTGGGGTTGGTCCAGCAAAAGGGTTTCGTAGCTGTCTTGCATGACGGTTTCCTGTTTTTACAGTCGCTGTTACGAGGCGGCGGGACGAATGACGTTGATCAGTTCGCCGCCGCTCAGCAATGCTTCTATGTTGTCGCCGGTCTTGGCCCAGCGGCGTAGTTGCTGACCTTCCGACCAGCCGGAAATATGCGGCGTCATCAGAACATTGTCCAGTTCATGATAGGGCCGGCGGGAAGGGCGGACGGCGGGGTTGTCCGGGCTGGGGTATTGATACCAGGTATCCAAAACGGCGCCGCCGATGACGCCGTTTTCGAGAGCGGTATAAAGCGCGTCTTCGTCGGCGATATGGCCACGCGCCACATTGATCACCACGGCGGAGGATTTCATCGCCGCCAATTGCGCTTCGCCGATCATGCCCCGCGTCCGGTCCGAAAGGGGGCAGCAGATCACCAGAAAATCAACCTCGTCCAGCAGCTTGGGCAAATCATCATAGCCGCCCATGAAATGCGGTTCCGGCTCCAGCGGCCTGGGCGTCTGGGTCAGGGCCATGACCTTCATATCGAACGCCAGGGCGCGGCGCGCGATGGCCCGGCCGATATTGCCATAGCCCAGGCAGCCGACGGTCATGCCGGACAATTCCCCCCTGGGCTTGCCGCCCATGGATGGGGTGCCGCTCCAATCGCCGGTCTTGAACAAGCTATTGCGCCGGGCCACGCCGACCACCCATTCCAGCATGCCGTTGAAGGTATATTCGGCGATCGCCACTTCGTGCTCATAGACGTTGCAGATAGCGGTGGCGGCGGGTACCGCATCGACATCGACCATGTCCAGGCCGGCAAGGGGGACTTGCAGGGCCTTCAGATTGGGGGCGGGGGGCATCTCGGCGTCATAATTTCTGGAAATCATGAACTCGGCCCAGGCCATGTTCGCCGCCACGGTTTCGGCATCGTCATCGGGGCTGATCTGCCGCAGACTGATGCGGTCGCCAAACCGTTCGGGTAGAATTTTCATGCCCCGCTGTGCGACGCCGCCGTTCAACAATACTTTCATGCGTGCTATCCCTGTGCTTTAACGCCCTGTGCTTTAACGCCCTGTGCTTAAATGCTCTGTGCTTTTATACACTCTGTTCTAACGTGCTAACCGCCAATGATGGAGGCTTCCGGGCCAATGAGTAAAGACAAGATCAAAATCCGTACCGAAACCGACAGTTTTGGTCCTATCAAGGTACCCGCCGACCGTTATTGGGGCGCGCAAACACAGCGCTCGCGGCAAAATTTTAAAATCGGTTGGGAGCAGATGCCGCTGCCCGCCGTCCGCGCCCTGGGTATTGTCAAACAGGCGGCGGCGGAAGCCAATATGGAATTGGGCGTATTGGACAAAAAACGTGGCCGGGCCATCGTCCGTGCTGCCAAGGAGGTCGCGGCTGGCAAGTTGGATGATCATTTTCCCCTGGTGGTCTGGCAGACCGGATCGGGCACGCAAAGCAACATGAATGCCAACGAGGTGATCTCGAACCGCGCCATTGAAATCCTGGGCGGCACCATGGGCAGCAAAGCGCCGGTGCACCCCAATGATCATTGCAATATGAGCCAATCCTCCAACGATACCTTCCCCACGGTGATGCATGTGGCGGCGGTCAACCAGATCGATCAGCTGTTGATCCCCGCATTGGGGCATTTGCAAAAGGCGCTGGAGGCCAAATCGAAGGAATTCAACAAACTAATCAAAATTGGCCGCACCCACCTCCAGGATGCCACGCCCCTGACCCTGGGTCAGGAATTCTCCGGCTATGCCATGCAGATCAAGTACGGCATTGCCCGGGTCAAGGATACCCTGCCGCGTCTGTATCAGCTGGCCCAGGGCGGCACGGCGGTGGGCACCGGCCTGAACGCCCCGGTCGGCTTTGACAAAAAGGTCGCGGCGCAGATCGCCAAGATCACCGGCCTGCCGTTCAAGACCGCGCCGAATAAGTTCGAATCGTTGGCTGCCCATGATGCCATCGTCGAGGCCTCGGGCGCCATGAATACCCTGGCCGCCAGCCTGATGAAGATCGCCTCGGACATCCGGCTGCTGGGTTCGGGTCCCCGTTCGGGCCTGGGCGAATTGAGCCTGCCGGAGAACGAGCCCGGTTCGTCGATCATGCCGGGCAAGGTCAATCCGACTCAGTGCGAGGCCATGACCATGGTCTGCACCCAGGTTATCGGCAACCACACCACGGTGACTGTCGCGGGTGCCAACGGCCATATGGAACTGAACGTCTTCAAACCGGTGATGATCTATTCCCTGTTGCAGTCGATCCAGTTGCTGGGCGATGCGGCCAACAGCTTCACCGATAATTGTGTGGTCGGGATCAAGGCCAATGAAGGCCGGATCGCCGATCTGATGGCGCAGTCCCTGATGCTGGTCACCGCCCTGGCGCCGCACATCGGCTATGACAACGCGGCCAAGATCGCCAAGCATGCCCACGTCAAGGGGCAGACGCTGAAAGAGGCGGCGGTCGAGTTGAAGCTGGTGGCGGAAGCGGACTTCGACCGTTTCGTGCAACCAAAGAAAATGCTCGGCCCGAAATAGGCCGCCGATAAGATGCCCGGCGAGGAAGAGGAGCTGCTGCGGCGGTCCTTTCGTATCGCCGGGCATCAGACCAGTCTGTCTATGGAGCGCGCTTTCTGGGACGAATTTCGTGCCATGGCCCAGGCTGACGGTCGCAGCATGACCGATCTAATCGCTGAAATTGATGTCCAGCGCACGGCGGGCCTAAGCCGTGCCGTGCGCGTTTACATACTGAAGCGCCTGCAAGCGGCGGCGCGAACTTAAGGAGAAACCTGATGATTGTTGATCACCGTACGTATGACTTCCACCCCGGCAAGATCAAGGCCTGGATTGAGATTTACAAGGAATTCGGCCTGCCCGTGCAGCAGAAACATCTGGGTAGACTACTCGGCTTTTTCACCACCGAGGTTGGCCCAATCAATCAAATCGTTTTTATGTGGGCCTATGACAGCATGGGTGATAGGGAACAGCGCCGCGCCGCCATGGCGCAGGATCCTGACTGGGCGGTGTTCCTGGCTAAGGGCGATGGCCTGGGCGCCTTGAAGCAGCAGACCAACAAGCTCATAGCACCGACTGATTTTTCGCCTATTCAGTAATTCGCCTGGCCCAGCGTTTCTTTAGGGCTTCTTCAGCGTTTTTTTAGGGCCTTGAGTAGACCCTCTAGCAATTGCTGTTTGGGATCGACCGGTTGTTGTGGCTGGATCTGGCTTGGTTGCGACGGTTGCGGTTGTGCGGGTTGAGCGTCTGACGGTTGCGGTGCGTTGGCGGTGGAGTCGCCGCCGCTACTCCCCGTTAATGCGTCCAGCAACTTGCCGACGCTGCCTGATTTCGCCTTGCCGCCCAGTAATTACCGGCCCAGACGGGCCAGCAGCCAGCGCTCCAACTTGGCGGTTTTCAAATTGTGCCGGGGCTTGTCTAAGGGGCCATACAGGTGCGCGCCCATGTCGGGTGCATTGCGGTGTTCGGTCAGGCGCATGACGGCCCGCAAATCCAGCTGCCAGGCGGGCAGGTTGACCGCGCCCTTGACCGTGGCTTCGCTTGCGTCCATCCGGGCCAGCATATCCTGCGTCCGGGCTACGCCATTCTTTATGTTCCAGTTTCCGTCGACGCCTTGATAATTGGTCTCGCCGCCCGAAAAGGCCCGCTGTACCAGGTTCACGAAGTCCGGCATTTTGTTTAGGCGGCCCAGGCGCTCGGAGAAGCTTTTCATGTTAAAGCCCCGAAGCACGCCGTTTTGCGCATGCACCTTGGCCTGGCCCGACAGGGCATTGACCAGATCCCATTGGCTGGAGCCGATGGTCTGAAACTGGCCGGTGAAATCCAGACGGCCTGTGACTTGATCCATCTCCAACGCCGTGCGCAT
>CAYWYB010000070.1:0-18746 GCA_964462145.1 uncultured Rhodospirillaceae bacterium | reverse complement strand
AATCGGTCCAGCCGTAATGGGCGGCGAGGCGATAACAGGCGGCCAGATCAACCCTGGCCCGCCATTCAGTCTCGCTGACGGTTTCTTGCACACGCGCGATGTTCATAAAAATATTCCCCATTCATATTTGGAAACGCCCGGTCCCCTATTCCCGTGCCGGGCCTGGAAACTGCTCCCGTAAAATTCGCTTCAACGGTTTGCCCGTGGGATTGCGGGGTATCTCGTCGATAAACGCCACGCCCTTGGGCTGTTTGAAGCCAGCCAGCTTGCCGTCGCAATGTTGCAAGACCGCTGCTTCGGTTAAATCATCATCCTTTTTCACCACCACGGCAAATGGGCTTTCCCCCCAGCGTTCGCTGGGCTGTCCAATCACCGCCACATCCGCAACGCCGGGATGGTGAGAAATGACATTCTCCAATTCCGCCGGATAAACATTTTCGCCGCCCGAGATAATCATGTCCTTGACCCGGTCATGAATGGTGACAAAGCCGTCTTCGTCCTGATAGGCGATGTCACCCGTATACAGCCAGTCGCCGCGGATAGCCTCCGCCGTGGCTTGCGGATTGTTCCAATAACCCTTCATGACGTGAGCGCCGCTGACCAGCAATTCACCCGGCACGCCGGGGGCGGTGTCGTTGTCGTCCGCGTCTACGATGCGAACGGTTGTGTGGAAAAAGGCCTTGCCGGCGGAACCAATCCTGACCATGGCGTCCTCCGGGCTCAATACAGTGCCGGGCCCGCCCGCCTCGGTCAAACCATAGGCCTGATGCAGTTCGATGCCGATATCCCGGTAGCGCTCGATCAGGCTGGTAGGTACGGGCGAGGCACCAGAGACGATGGCGCGCAGGTTCGAGGTGTCGTATTTTTCATGCTCGGGCACCTGCAGCATGAAATTCAGCATGGCCGGCACCGCCAGGGAGGTGGTGATCTTTTCCCGCTCGGTAATTTCCCACATCACCTTGGGATCGAACTGGCGCAACACGACCACGGTGCCGCCGGTATAGATGGTGAACAGGACCGGCAGCAGGGCGCCCACATGAAACATGGGCAGGGCGATGGAGTAACGGTCCCGGAACCTGACATCGGCGGAATTGGCGTAGGTGATGATGGCCCAGGTCATGGTGTTATGGGTATGCAATGCCCCCTTGGGCAAGCCGGTGGTGCCGGATGTGTACATGATGAACAGATCATCGTCCTCGCCGGCATCGCTCTCGGGCGTGATTTCGCTGCACGCCGACGTGAAAGCCTCGTAGTCGGTGGCGAACAAATTCCGCTCACTGCCCTCGCTCAACTCGATCCAATGCCGGATATCCGTGGCATCGGCGCCACGATCATGCAACTCCGCCGCGACCTCGGCGAATTCATTGTCATAGATCAGCGCGATGGCGCCTGAATCTTTCAGGATGTAACTCAATTCGTCCGCCACCAGGCGCCAGTTGAGGGGAACGGCGATGGCACCGATCTTGGCCAGGCCCGCGAAGCTCTCTAAATACTCGACGCTGTTCATCATCAGAATGGCGACCCGGTCGCCCTTTTCGATGCCCAGATCTAGCATGGCATTGGCGACCCTGTTGGCGCGGCGGTCAACCTGGCCGTAGGTCAGCCGCCGGGCGGTGGCCACATCGACGATCGCCTCAAGATTGGGGTTCGTGTGGGCCCGTTTGCCCAGATACGCGCCAATATTGTTACGCACAATGACTACTCCCCAGGATTACTCGATAGCTGGACCGGGAAATTGCTCCCGCAGAATCCACTTCAATGGTTTGCCCGTGGGATTGCGGGGAATTTCATCAATAAACGCCGCGCCCTTGGGCTGTTTGAAGCGGGCCAGCTTGCCGTCGCAATGACGCAATACGTCCGCTTCGTTCAAATTGTCGTCCTTTTTCACCACTACGGCGAACGGACTTTCCCCCCAGCGGTCGCTGGGCTGGCCGATCACGGCGACGTCGGCGACGCCGGGATGCGCCATGATGACGTTCTCCAGCTCGGCCGGATAAACGTTCTCGCCACCCGAAATAACCATGTCCTTGACCCGGTCGTGAATGGTGATGAAGCCCTCTTCATCCTGCAGGGCGATATCGCCGGTATACAGCCAGCCGTCGCGGATCGCCTCCGCCGTTGCCCCTGCATCGTTCCAATAACCGATCATGACGTGTTCGCCTTTGACCAGCACTTCGCCGGGCACGCCGGGCGCGGTATCGTTGCCGTCTTCGTCGACGACGCGGATGGAGGTGTGGAAAAAGGCCTTGCCGGCGGAGCCGATTTTCAGCATGGCATCGTCAGGCGAAATCAGGGTCGCCGGCCCGCCAGATTCCGTCATGCCATAGACCTGATGGATTTCAATGCCGATGTCCTTGTAATTTTCGATCAGGTTGGCGGGTACCGGCGAGGCGCCCGACAATATCCAGCGCAGGTTCGAAATGTCGTAGTTCTGAAAGTCCGGTACCATCAGCATGAAGTTCAACATGGCCGGCACGGCCAGAGAAATGGTGATCTTCTCCTGCTCGGTGATCTCCCACATGGTCTTGGGGTCGAACTGGCGCAACAGCACCACGGTGCCGCCCACATAGATGGTGTTCAGGACCGGTTGCAGGGCACCCACATGGAACATCGGCAGGGCGATGGAATAGCGGTCGCGGAACCTGATATCAGCGGTGTTGGAGGCGGTGACCAGGGCCCAGGTCATGGTGCTATGGGTATGCAGCGCGCCCTTGGGCAGGCCCGTTGTGCCGGAGGTATACATGATGAACAGATTATCATCGTCCCCGGCATCGGATTCAGGCTCATCCGCCGCGCCGTTGGTGATGAAATCTTCGTATTCAGTTGCAAAGGCGTTGCGTTCGTTGCCCTCGCTCAACTCGATCCAATGATTAATATCCGTTCCGCCTGGCCCCCGATCATGCAGTTCGCTGGCCAGCTCGGCGAAATCACTGCCGTAGATCAGCGCAATGGCACCGGCATTCTTCAGGATGTAGCCCAATTCGTCGGCCACCAGCCGCCAGTTGAGCGGCACGCAGACGGCGCCGATCTTGGCCAGGCCCATGAAGCTCTCGTAAAACTCGATGCCGTTCATCAACAGCAGGGCGACCCGGTCACCCTTTTGAATGCCCTTTTCGCGCATGCTATTGGCGACCTTGTTGGCGCGTTCATTGATCTCGCGATAGCTGAAGCGCCGCGCGGTAGCCGGATCAACGACGGCTTCCAGGTTTGGGTTTAGGTGCGCGCGCTTTGCCAGATAGAGGCCGATATTCTTCCGCATTCTTAATGCTTCCCGTCGTTTACACTACTGCCGCCGGTCCGCATGCCGGTTCGGGTAATTCGCGAACTATAGGGGAATTGCCAGCAAGGTGTCGATCTTGTCGCTGTCCAGGACGACCAGTTTATTGGCGAACAGGGGCCGGTCGCGGGAGAGATCAATTTTGTCCAGATAACGGCCAGAGGCGAATAGATCCTGCTCACCGCCGATCATGGTGCGGATCACCACAAAGCTGGCCTCGGCCAGGACCAGGTCGCCCTCGTTGCCGGTGATGCGCACGGCGGAGATGATATGGCGGTAACGTTGCGGCTCATAAATATTCGCTTGCCGCAGTGACGCGATCCGGTCCTCCAGCATATTCCGGTTGCGGGCATCGATGATGCCGATCGGTAGCCCCCGGGCATGGTTGAAATCGGTGGTAATGCGGTAATGGGCCGCTTCGGTGAAGAATGCCGGCCAGGCCTCCAGATCATCGCCATCAATGCAGGCGGCGTATTCGGCCAGAAGATTACTGACCGTGACGTGATGATCCAGTGCCGCCATCAGATGTCCATGATCCCCCGATAGGTTTTCCAAAAACCCCGGATCGAGGCTTCCGTGACCCGGCTGGCGGACGAGGCCACTTCGTCACCGCCCATCTTGACCACCGATGTTTCGCCTTCGGTCCCCGGCAGGGCGCGCTGGACGAATTCGCCCACCGCGCCGTCCTCCATGGAGATAAAGCCGGCGGGCCCGATGAAATTGGCCTGCAACAGGCGCAGGTCGGCCAGTTCGGGATCGTCATCCTCGAAACCATAATTGGTCCAGAGCAAATCGGTGCGGTCCACGCTGCGCGGCACGATCTGACGCAGCACAAGGCTATTGCGCACCTGCTGCAGTACAAGGCCCGGAAACACGGTCAATATTTGCAGCGTGATGCCATCGTCGAATTCGTCCCGTCCGCCCAGAATGGCGGCGTCCTTAAGACCAAAATCTTCCTTATCGGCGCGCAGTTTTTCGGCCTCGTACTCCTGGTCTCCATCCCGGCGGTCCAGCTTGGAATAGCTGACGTGGTGGGCGCCATCGCCGCCGATGATGATGCCCCCCTGTTGGGAGAGGCGGTTGACCCGGAAGGTGGTGAAGAACGAATGCAGGATGCTGGCGTGGTATGGGTCCTTGACGTTCTCGGCATACAGCTTCCAGTTATTGCGCAGGGTCTGGGTGTAGTAGCCCAGCACCTTGACCGGGCGCGGCAACACCCGGCGAATACGCGCAACAATCTCCGGCCCCAGATAATCCTCCAGATCGGGTACGTTGGGATCGAAACTGCCGAATATCAGGCCCGAGAGGCTGGTGATTTTCAGCCGCCGCAGGCCGTGCTCCTCGCGCCGGAAATCGTCCGGCATGCCGCCCTCGCCGCCAACGCCGTTCTGAAAGGCGACGCCGACCAGATCGCCATCCTCGTCAAAAGACCAGGCGTGATAAACGCAGGTGAAAGTCTTGGCATTGCCGAATTTTTCCAGACAAAGCAGGGAACCGCGATGGGAACAGCGGTTTTCGAAACCCTTCAGGCTGCCATCCCTGCCGCGCAGCAGCACGACCGGAATATCGCCAATGAAAGTGGTTTTGTAGTCACCGATGTTCGGCACTTCGCAGTCAAAGCCCAGCACATTCCAGGTCGGGCCCATGAACAGCCGTTCCCTCTCGCGGGCATAGATCTCATCGTCGTCGTATAGGCCGTAGGGGACCTGGGTCACCCCATCGTTGGGCCAATGTTCGCTCGCCTTATGTATCCGCGTCTCGTTCATGGGATGACCGCCGCGTAACGGTTCAGGCTCTCCGCCGGCCAGACCTCGTCGCGATCATAATAGGCCTCGTAGACCGGAATATCGCCGGACAATTCCAGCCAGGGCTGTTTCGAGCGGGTGAAGATATGCAGATCCGGGCTCAGGGCTTGTGGATCGTCCAGGGTACCCACGCGTACAAACCAAAAGCCCGGCATGTATTCATTCCAGACATAGGTGCCGCAATGAGAACAAAAATGAACACTGTTATCCCGCACCTCGTCCTTGAACGCGCATGATGACAGCTGTCCGGACAACAGTTCCACCTCTGCCTTTTCGATCCAGGCGTTGATGACGAATGCGCTGCCGGTCAACCGCTGGCAATCGGTGCAGTGACAGGCATGCACGATCAGCGGTTTGGCCGTCAGGGCATAGCGGACCGCGCCGCAGGCGCAGCCGCCTTGGAGGTCAGTCATCACCGCCCTTCGATTTCTCGTGCCGCTCTATCTCATGCTCCACTGCCGCCTGGGCCGCGCCGACGAAGACCTCTCGGTTCTTGTGGCTGTAGTCATAGGAGGCCCGGCGCTGATCGTTCTTGCCATTGAAATGGGGCACCACGTAGCGGGCCATCAATTCGAAATGCTCCAATGTGGCCTCGTAGTCGGCCCAGTTATGAGCCAGTTCGATGAAGACGCCGAAGCCGTCCGTGCCTTGCACCAGTTTCTCGATATGCCGGATGGCGTCATCGGGGTCGCCGATCACCGCCATGCCGGTCTCGGTCAGGTATTCATAGGCGTCGTCGATCTCCGCCGGCACGATGGGAAACGTTGCTATATCGCGGAAATACTGCGCCCATTGCTCCAGGCCGTGTTGCACATTCTTTTTCGCCTGCTCCCGGCTGCGGGCCACATGCGCCAGGGTGACCACGCGCCAGTTTTGCCGGTTGACCGTCTTGCCGTTTTCCCTGGCCGTGTCCTCGCACAATTTCCAGTTCGCGGCATGGGCGGCCAGGGCCTCGTCATTGGTGCCGCCGATGGACAGCATGCCCAGGCCGTGCTTGCCCGCTGCAAGCGCGCCGGCGGGAGAACGCGCGCAGGCCACGGCCATCTCCATGCGCGGGCGGCTGTAACAAGGCAGCTGCATCTGGGCATCGCGCAGTTCGAACCAATCGGTCTTCATGCTGACCACTTCGCCGTCCAGCATGGGGACGATGGCATCCAGGGCCTCGTTCATCATGCGGCGCTGGTTGTCCGGATCGATGCCCATGCGAAAGGCATCGCCCACCAGGGCGCCGGGCCCGACGCCGAACATCACCCGGCCCTTGGTCATATGGTCCAACTGCACCATGCGCCCGGTATTGGTGAAGGGGTGATGATAGGGCAGGGACGACACGCCCGTGCCCAGGCGGATCTGCTTGGTCCGCTCGGCGGCGGCGGCGATAAACAGATCCGGTGCAGCAATGATTTCATAACCGCCCGAATGATGCTCGCCGATCCAGGCCTCGTCATAGCCCAGGCGGTCCAGATGCTCGACCAAACCCATGTCCCGGTCCAGCGCCGCCGTGGGATCCTCGTCCACGGTGTGAAACGGCGCCAGAAAAATACCAAAACGCATGTCCTTCATTACCCCATACCCCTCCTAGTTGGGCGACCTCTGCGGGCCGCGTGGCCGCAGCCTAGCACAGCCATTGTGGTATAGTAGGCACTAGTTTGGAACCGCACTAAAAAGGGAGAGGCGGCGTTATGAATGAAGTTGTCTGGCGGGCGGAACCGGCGGTGATCGCCGATAGCAATATCCAGCGTTTCATGGATAGCCTCGGCGTCACGGATTACGATGATCTGCTGGCCCGCGCCGCCGCCGATCCCGACTGGTTCTGGGACCAGACAATCCAGTTCTTGGGTTTCGCTTTCGACACGCCCTACGAAAAGGTCCGCGATGCCTCTGCCGGGGTGCCGTGGACTAGATGGTGTGTCGGCGGCACCACCAACGCGACGCTGAATTTCCTCGACAAACACCGTGATACGCCGACCTACCAAAAGGACGCGATCCGGTTCGAGGCCGAGGACGGCAGCATCCGGACCTGGAGTTACCAGGAACTGGACCAGCAAACCTGCCGCCTGGCCGCCGCTTTGCAAGAGCTTGGCCTGGGCCCGGACGACAAGATCGGCATCTACATGCCCATGCTGCCGGAAGTCGCCGCCGCCTTTTTCGCCACCGCCCGCATCGGCGCCGTCGCGGTGCCGTTGTTTTCCGGTTTCGGTCAGGAAGCCATCGCAACCCGCCTGAATGATGCCGGCGCCACCGCCGTCATTACCGTCGATGCTACCTGGCGCCGGGGCCGCTCCATCCCCATGAAACCGGTGATGGACGAGGCGCTGAAAAACATCCCCACCGTGCGCCATCAGATCGTGTTGCGTAGTCATGACGAGGCACTGGATTGGGACGAGGGGCGGGACCACGATTGGGCCGAGATCATTGAGGGCAAGCCGGATTTCGTGCCCGCCACCATTGTCGAGGCCGAGCATCCCCTGTTGCTGGTCTACACCTCCGGCACCACCGGCAAGCCCAAGGGCACGCTGTTAAGCCATGTGGGTTTCGTGGTGAAGATCAGCTTTGATCTGCTGGTCTGTCTGGATCTTAAGCCCGAGGACCGGATGATGTGGATCAGCGATTTCGGTTGGGTAGTCGGGCCCATGATCACCACCGTCTGTACCCTGGCGGGCGCCACCATGGTGCTGGTCGAGGGCACCCCCGACTACCCTGATCCCGACCGTATGTGGCGCCTGTGCGAACAGCATAGCGTCAGCTTTCTGGGCGTTGCGCCCACCACCATTCGCGGCCTGATGCGCGGCGGCACGGACGACATCAAGAAATGGAATCTGGACAGCGTGCGCGTCGTCGCCTCCACCGGCGAGCCTTGGACGGACGAAGCCTGGAACTGGTGTTTTGAACATGTCTGCCGCCGCTGGGCGCCGCTGTTCAACTGGACGGGCGGCACCGAGACCTCCGGCGGTATCCTGGTTTCCACCATGGTGCACCCCTTGAAGCCATGCAGTTTCGCCGGTTCAGTACCGGGCATGGCGGCGGATATTCTCGACGATGCCGGCAATCCGGTTGGTCCCGGCGAGGTTGGTGAACTGGTCCTGACCATACCCTCCATCGGCATGACGCGTGGTTTATGGCAGGACGATGAGCGCTATATCGAGAGTTATTGGAGCATGTACCCCGATATCTGGCGCCACGGCGACTGGGCCAGCCGGGATGAAGACGGCCTGTGGTATGTGCAGGGCCGCTCGGACGACACGCTGAAGATCGGCGGCAAGCGCACTGGGCCGGCGGAGATCGAGGGCCTGGTCATGGCCTCGGGCCTGATAACGGAGGCCGCTGCCGTCGGTCTGCCTGATCCCAGGGCGGGGCAATCGGTGATGTGTGTCTGTGTGCCCGCGCCCGGCGTGGCTTCGGACGACGACACCGCCAATCAGGTGCGCGACGCCGTGGCGGCGGGCCTTGGCCATGCCTTTCGGCCCAAGGACGTCCTGTTCGTCTCCGACCTGCCGAAAACCCGCAACATGAAAATCATGCGCCGGGTGGTCAAGGCTGCGGTACTGGGACAAAACCCCGGCGATCTAACGGCACTGGTTAATCCGGATGCGGTCGATGACGTGGCGCGGGCGGCGGGGCAGGGCGAATAGAATCGATCACTGAAATACTACCTCAGAGCCGTAAACGGCGCCCTTGAGGGCAAATATTGTTCTGAAGGATACTCTGCAATTCATAGTCAACAACATCGGGCTGGACAGAGGTTTTTGTAATGTCGGTGGCGCGAACTCTCTACGACAAGTTATGGGAACGCCATGTCGTTCAGGAACTGGAGGGCGGTTTCTCTGTCTTGTACGTCGACCGTCACCTCGTGCACGAGTTTACCAGCCCTCAAGCATTCGAGGGAATTCGCGCGGCCGGACGCAACGTAAGGCGCGCCGAGGCAACGTTGGCAGTCGTCGACCACACCGTACCGACGAAATGTCGCAGTCGGGGAATTGAAGACGAGGGATCCCGGATCTTGATAGACGCATTGCGCGAAAACTGTCGCGCATTCGGCGTGCCCTTCTTCGACATCGGTGACCCGAGCCAGGGTATTGTCCATGTAATCGGACCGGAACAAGGGTTCGTTGTACCTGGCCAAACAGTCGCTTGCGGCGACGCCCACGTTGCAACCCACGGTGCATTCGGTGCGCTTGCATTCGCAGTAGGTATTTCGGAAGTAGAGCACGTGCTGGCAACACAGACGCTGATCCAAGAGCGCTCCCGCAATATGAGGATCATCGTTGAAGGCAGCCTGCCGGCGGGTTGCTCCGCGAAAGACCTGATCTTGGCAATTGTTGGAGAAGTGGGCAGCAAAGGCGCCGTCGGATTCGTCATCGAGTATAAAGGCCCGGCGGTCGACGCCCTCTCGATGGAAGGTCGGATGACCGTCTGCAACATGTCGATTGAAATGGGCGCCAAAGCCGGCCTTATAGCACCCGACGAGACCACCTTCGCCTACATGAAAAACCGCCCGATGGTGCCACAAGGCGTTAATTTCGATGCGGCTGTCACGTCCTGGAAAACCCTGAAGACCGATGCGGCGGCGCGCTACGATAGCGAGATGACGTTCGACGCCGGCAAGATCGTGCCACAAATAACATGGGGCACCAGCCCTGCGGACGTTCTGCCGATCACGGGGAAAGTACCGGACCCGAAGACGATCGACGATTTCCGGAACAGAGCCGTGATGGAACGGGCATTGAAATACATGGATCTCAAACCCGGAACGCCATTGACTGAAATAGCTGTTAACAGGGTCTTTATCGGTTCCTGTGCGAACGGTCGGATAGAGGATCTAAGAGCAGCCGCAACGATCGTGAAGAACCGAAAGGTCGCTGATAATGTCGAGGCGATCGTGGCGCCGGGTTCGGGACTGGTCAAAGCCGAAGCGGAGGCGGAGGGTTTAGACAGAATCTTTATTGATGCCGGCTTTGACTGGCGGGAACCTGGCTGCTCGATGTGTATCGCTATGAACGGCGATCGCCTGGAGCCCGGAGACCGGTGCGCCTCAACATCGAACCGCAACTTCGAAGGCTGGCAGGGTTTCGGTGGACGCACGCACCTGCTCGGTCCCGCAATGGCGGCTGCAGCTGCCGTTACGGGCCACTTGACGGACGTACGCGAATTTATCTGAACAGAGCAAATTCCGCGTCTTTCAGGCGCGAACGAGCCAACTGCCCGCCAGGCAACAACAACGTCCGCACATGGCACGTATCGGGCATGGGAAATCCAAGAGTGTGCCTCGCCGTTGCCGCTACGCCGCGCCGGATTGGCGGAGTTTGCGCAATAGCAGCGGATGCCGAAATCCCAGCTCAAAGGCTTTCTTGTAGTCTTGCAGGGCCAGGCTCATCTCGCCCTTTTTCTCGTGGGCCAGGCCGCGGTCGGCGAAGACATGGGCGCTCTCGGGCATCAATTGGAGGGCCTTGTCGTAGTCCTTGATGGCCTGCGCGAACCGGCCTTTTTTACGATGCACGTTGCCCCGGTTGCCGTAGGCCTGGGAAAGCCGCGGATCGAGACGGATGGCCGCGTTGTAGTCGTCGATGGCCCGGTCGAACTGGCCGTCATAAAAATAGGCGTTGCCCCGGCTGACCATAAAGGCCGCATCATCGGACTTCAGGCGGATGGCCTCGCTGTAATCGGCGATGGCTGGGCCGAACTGGCCTTTCCTCTTGTAGGCATCGCCCCGGTTGGTGAAGGCGACGGCGAGATTGTGCCCGATGAACCGTCCCGACTCGATATTCCGGGTACAGGCGATGATGCGAATGTCGGGATGGGCGCTAGCGGAATCACAAATCAGGACATTCTGGGTGAAATTCGCCTGGCCGGGCTGGGCCCAGGCCAAAAGGAAGAGGACGGCGAGGCCTGCGGTTCTAAGCATACTGACTCCTAACAGGTACGATGCAAACGTGTACAAATTCGAGTGTGAATTATGGCAAATAAATTATGAAGATAAAGTTACGGCCAAAACCGTCCTGCGTCCCATTACCAGGCATCGATGACCCGTTTGCGGTGGCTGCGGGCGGTGGGTGCCGGCATGGCCTTTAACGTCTGGCTCAGGAAGTGCCGGGTATCCGCCGGGTCGATAATATCGTCGATCTCGAACTTCGCTGCGACTTCGATGCCGGTGTTGCGGCGTTTCAGATCTTCCGTGGCCTTGGCGTGGATTTCGGCTCTGGCGGCCTCGTCCGGCGCGGCCGCCAGCTCTGCGCCGTAGATGATATTGACCGCGCCCTCCAGTCCCATACCGCCGAATTCCGCCGTTGGCCAGCCGACACAAAGTGCTGGGTCCAGGCCGCGCGCTCCCATGACATAGCCGCCCAGGCCATAGGCCTTGCGCAGGACTACGGTCATGAAGGGCACCGTCGCTTGGGACAGGTTCAACAGCAAGCGCCCCGAATGGCGCACCAGAGCGGTTTTCTCCACCTCCGGCCCGACCATCAGGCCCGGCGTGTCGCACAGGAACAGCATGGGAATATCATGGGCATCGCAAAGCTGGATAAAACGCGAGGCCTTGTCCGAGGCCGGGCTGTCGATGGCGCCGGCCAGAAACATCGGCTGGTTGGCGATCACGCCCACCGGGCGGCCTTCGATGCGGGCCAGGGAGGTGACGATGGCGCGGCCGAATTTGGCGCGCAGCTCCAGCACCGAATCCACGTCCGCTATGCCCTCGATCACCTTGCGCACGTTGTAGGCCCGGCGCGGATTGTCCGGGATCATTTCGCGCAGGGCTTCCACGTCCGGGGCCTCGAAGCCTTCAGAGTGGCCGCGAAAATAGCTCAGGTATTTCTTCGCCAGCGCAATGGCTTCGCCCTCATCCGCCGCCAGAATATCGATAACGCCGTTGGGCTCCTGTACGTCCACGGGGCCGATCTGCTCCGGCGTGAAGGTCTCGCCCAGGGCGGCTTCCACCAGGGGCGGGCCAGCCATGCCGATGTTGGCCTTGGGGGTGGCGATCAGGACATCGCACATGCCGGCCAGATTGGCGTTGCCGGCAAAACAGCGGCCCGTCACGATACCCACCACCGGGGCCTGCCCCGACAGCTTGGCGAAGGCCATGAAGGTGGTTAGATCCAGGCCCAGACCGGTGCCGGCGCTCAGGTCATGGGGCCGGGCGCCACCGCCCTCCAGCCAGCAGACCATTGGCAGGCGCAGATGTTCGGCCACCTCAAAGATACGGTCGTGCTTTTTGTGATTGATCAGGCTCTGGGTGCCGGCATAGACCGTGTAGTCATAGGCCAGAATGGCGCAGGATTGGCCATCCACCTCGCCGGTGCCGGTGATCAGGCCGTCCGCCGCGCCCGTCATGTCATCGCGCACGGGCCGCGAGAGGCCGCCATATTCGGCGAAACTGCCGGGATCGAGGAAGGCGTCCAGCTGCTCCCGCGCGGTCCAATGGCCAGTCTTACGCCGTTTCGCCACCGCCTCGGGTCGGGCCGCGTCCAAATTTGCGGCGTGTAACGCCTGTATTTTCTCGACATCCTTGCGCATTGCGACCTCATCCAACTACGACATACTCAATGGCAACAATGAAATCGATTTACTATTGGATGTCGACAAATTTCGAAGTGATGCGCCGTAACTGGTTCAGGTAGCTAGTGCGAGTCTCTACGCTCTTCTGGCGGATCTTCTTCGCGGCGTTCCTCGGGCACCAGGGGCAATCCTTCCCGGCGCTTGCGCGCGATTTCCTTGACCGCCATCCTGATGGCGACAAACCGTTTCGCGGTTGACGGATGGGACGAACCAGCGAGATGAATGGAATTTGGATGATTGATGGCCATTCTGCGCCAGAAATATTCAGCATCGGCCATATCATACCCTGACCGCTCCGCCAGATAGAGGCCGACGTAATCCGCCTCTTCCTCGAATTCCCGCGAGAACGCACTGGCGCCGGCTTCCGCTCCCATCCCGATCACATTGATACCGGAAACCCCCGTCAGTATGCCCCCCAGGATGGCCCCGCCAATGGCGTTGGCTTGCCTGGCTTCGATGTGTTTTCGAATATTGTGGGCAAATTCATGCGCCAGCACCAAAGCCAATTCCTGATCCTTGGTGGCGAGCCGCATCATGCCCTTGGTTACATAGACCGCCTTCCCGTCGGCATAGGCGTTGACCCTGCTATCCTCTTGCAAGAGAGCGGGATAATCGCAGGCAATCACCGGTGACATTGTTACCCGACGCGTTTTGCCCTGGCGCCTGATCTCCAACTGATAGTCTTCGCCCGCCTGTATTTTTCCCGCGATTTCCGCAACCGATTTCAACCCGGCGGTTTCTTTGCCTTCGAAAGACAGCAGGACATCACCGAGTTCGAGTGCTTCCGAGGCTGGCATGGACCCCGAAATAGCAGTCACAATGGGATGTGTGTGGGGTCCGCCGGTTACGGCGTCAAATGCCTCTCTCCATTCCGCCGTTTTGTATGAAGCACTGGATTCCACGCTGAAACCGAACCACGCCCGGACCTTCTCGCCGCACAGAGCGGCATTCGCCTTTTGGATTGGGCCAGCAATTTCGCCGAGGCGCTGGGACAGCTCGAAATATTCACGCAAGGCAAATTCGCGTTGCAGCTTCGCTTCGGCACGGGCGGCCGCGTCGTCGGCAACGGGTGTCGCTGATTTAGGCGCTACACATGAGGTAACGGCAAACAGTACCAACAATGGAAAAATCAAACGCATAAGGCTTGCCAAATATGCCTGTCGTGATTGTTTTGCGCGCCAGTCGTCAGATAATCACATGTTCGGTAGTGATGATGAAGGGGATCTCTTCATCGGTATCAAGAAAATTCGGCTCGTCCTCCCGGGTTCTGGCATAGGCTTCGCTTTGGGCTGATTGCCGCATGGCCGCGACGCTGTCGAACCAGGTAATGGCGCAGCCGTCCCAGACCGGCGTCCGGCCATCGCGGTAGCCGCCCAGCAGGGTATGGCTTTGCACATAGCGGCGGATAACCTCGATCTCGGCCGCGATGGGGCCGTGCACGTCACGCCAATAAGCTTGGAAAGCTTCGACTTCCATGCCGGTTTTGCGGGGTACGAATTCGATATTCTTGACCGCGCCGTCAGGGATGGGGCCATCCTTGATGATATGTTCCTGGGTCAGGATCATGGCCATGTTGGGCCGGTCGATAAAGTTCTCCTCGTCCCGCTGCACCGCCTCATAGGCGGCACCCCCCGCCATGGCGCGCAGGGCATCCACGTCATCGACCCAGATTTCGGCAATGCCGTCATAGGGCAGCTCGCCCTTGCGGTAGCCGCCCAGCAGGGCATGGGACTGAATATAACGGCGCAGGCCGGGCAGGCCCTTGACGACCTCGGCATGCTCGGTCCGCCAATAGGCCTGAAAATCCTCCACTGCCATGCCGGGCTTCCTCTTTGTGCAGGTGATGGCCTTGATCATGATGTTTTCTCCCGTTTCTACCCCACGATGGTACCGGGGTGCCCCGCCAGGTAAGAATCTTTTAATTTTTGTTACCTGAATCCAGCATTTGGTAACGGCTCGTTAACCATTCTTTCTCCATATTAAGACTTCGGCAAGGCGCGTTGCGCAAATCTGGTCAACGCTAGGGAATACGGGACGAGATGATGAACCATTCGACAGGCGGTCCAATCGAGAAGGTTGCTGCGAAACTTCCCGCCGCACCGGCGACCGACCGGGCTCTCATGCTGGAACAAAGCCTGGATCATCTGCCCGTCGGTGTTGCCGTCTACGATGAAAATTTCGAGCTTTCGGCCTGGAATAAGACCGTGGTCGAAATGATGCGGACGCCACCCGGCACCTTCCGCGAGGGCATGCCAATTCGTGAATTGGTCCATCACATGGCGGCTGAAGGTTTCTATGGCAAGGGCGAAAGCCAGGATCTGACCAACCGCAGATTGCGGCAAATGGCAGAGGGCGCGCTGACCCGGGCCCATGAATTGAAAGACGGGCGGGTGCTGGAAATTCGTGGTGCGCGGGCACCCGATGGCGGTTACGTCTATGTCGTTCAGGACATCACGGCCCAGCGCCAGGCGGAAAGCGCGACCAAGGAACTGGCGACAATCGTATCATCGTCCGAGGCGTCGATCCTGAGCCTGTCGCCGGACGGGTTCCTTACCTCCTGGAACGCCGGTGCCGAGCATCTTTACGGCTATAGCGCCGAAGAGGCGATTGGCCAGCCATTCCATCTGTTGTCGGGTAGCCCGGCACAAGCCGACGCGCAAAGTTCCATTTGGCGACGTGTCCTGCGCGGTGAGACGATCAAACAGGAAACAACGCAACGAACCCACAAGGATGGCCATTCAATATTTATTTCGCTGACCATGTCGCCAATTTTGGGCGACGATGGTGAGATCGTCGGCGTTTCGGGCATTGCCCATGATGTCACGGAGCGCCTTGAGTCAGAGACGGCCCTGGCCAAGCAGCGCGATGAATTGGAGAGCCTGAACAAGCAGAAAAACCGTCTGTTCTCCATCATCGCGCACGATCTGCGCTCGCCCTTCAACAGTCTTCTGGGCTTTTCCGAAATTCTTAGCGAGAACGCCGCCGATCTGGCGCCCGAGGATGTCAGCGAGTACGCCCGGATGATGCATCAATCGGCGGCGCAGGCCAATGCATTGCTGGAAAATCTATTGGATTGGTCCCGCCTGCAAATGGGTGGCTTGCAAAGCGATCCGCGGCCTTTGGATGTTGCCGTGGCGATCGAAAAAGCGCTGGCCTTCAACACCGCCGCGGCGGCGGCAAAGAATATCATGATTGGTCGATTGGAAAGCTCCTTGCTTACCGTCCTGGCGGACCCGCAAATGGTCGAGACCGTGCTGCGCAATCTGATCGGCAACGCCGTGAAATTCACCGAACGTGACGGCACCGTCTCGATAGAGGCGCAGCGGGGGGACGGTGAAGTCGCCATTACCATCCGCGACAACGGTATTGGCATATCGCCTGAACGCCTGACGCATCTGTTTGAATTCGAAACCGGATCCTCGACCACGGGAACAGACGGCGAAAAGGGCACTGGTCTGGGTCTGCAATTGTGCAAGGAACTGGTGGAGCTGCAGGGCGGTGAGCTTAACGTTGAAAGCACCCTGGGGCAGGGCTCCACCTTCCGCATCACGCTGCCATCGGCGATCTAAGCGCACAAGAAATACGTCAAAATTAATACCCGCTGGCGGCATCCGGATTTCCGGCATGACTGTCCGGGCACCTGTCTGGTTGATCCCGCTTGCAAGTCGCCTTATGTGAGGGCGGTACGGTTGCATTGCAACAGAGGTCAACAGACAAACGAAAGCGGGGAAGCAAGGAAAATGGTGACGGATCGGTTGATGGGACAGGCCCGGCGCTTGCTGCCCGACTTGGGCGGCACCCGTCTGCGCGCGGCAAGCGGCATTGGTATCGCCGTGCTGGTTGCCGCTGTACTCTATTACCCAATCGGCATGGCGATTACCCACACCGTCGATGATGATATCGCCTTCCAGCCGCCCGCCGCCATGGCGCCCGACGGCGGCAGCCGCGCCGTGGCCGTCGCGGCCGCCCTGATCAAGCGAGAGATCGATGAAAACCGCTGGGTCGCCAACGATCCGTTCTTTCTGCCGCCCGCCGCTCTGGACAACATGCCGAACTATCAGCAAGGCATTATTTCCGCCCTGGCGCGCTTTGCCTTTGAATTGACGGATCAGATTGGCCGCACCCGGGGCACCTCGCAAACCGACAAGGATTTGCAGGAGGCGGCCGGGCAGCTGCAATACGCCGGCAATGTCTGGATCTTTGACCTCTCCACCTCATTCGCCCCGACCACGACCTCCGAAGCCCGCTACCGCAAGGCGGCGAAATCTCTGCTCAGCTATAACAAGCGCCTGGCGGACGGCAAGGCGGTGTTCGAGAGGCGGGCCGATAATCTGCTGGCCACCCTGGATCGCGTGGCTCTGGACATGGGTGCCTCGTCGGCAAATCTCGACCGGCATATCGCCGAGCACGCGGGCGACCTGATCGATACCCGCGCCGACGATGTCTTTTATGGCATCAAGGGGCAAAGCTATGCCTACTACCTGATCATCCGCGAACTGGGCCTGGACTATGCCAATGTGCTGGGCGAGCGGGAACTGGCCAATGCCTGGGCCAAGATGCTGGAAAGCCTGCGCCATACGGCGGAGCTGTCGCCCATGGTGGTGGTAAACGGCAGCCCGGATGCCCAGGCCATGCCCTCGCATCTGGCAGCTCAGGGCTTCTATCTGCTGCGCGCGCGGACCAAATTGCGTGAAATCACGAATATTCTGTTGAAATAATGTAAGCCTATTCGGGTTGCTCTGTCGGCTGGGTGCTGTCACCATAATAGTGATGAAGAGGGCAAAAGCATGGAAGAGCTGCAACAGAGCACCCTGACACGCCGAAAATTCCTTTGCGTGGTCGATGATTCTCCCGAATGCCGGTTGGCATTGCGCTTCGCCTTTCGCCGGGCGGCGCGTACGGGTGGCGGCGTCATCTTGCTGTATGTAATCGAACCAGCCGATTTTCAACACTGGATGGCGGTGGAAAACCTGATGCGCGAGGAGGCGCGGGAGGCGGCGGAAGAAGTCCTGCAAACCCTGGCGGACGAGGTCAGTCAATGGTCCGGCATCATGCCGGAATTCGCCATCCGCGAAGGCCGTAAACAGGACGAGCTTCTTGCCTTGCTGGAGGAGGAGCCGGAAATCCGCTTGCTTGTGCTCGGCGCTTCCGCTGAAAAGGACGGCCCCGGCCCCCTTGTTACGGCTCTGGCCGGATCTTTGTCGGCCAATATGCGGGTGCCCGTCACCGTGGTGCCGGGTAATCTGAGTATCGAGCAGATCGACGAAATTACCTGACGGCGAGCCTGATCCTGCGCTTTTGGGCCAAGCGCCTTTGGGCCAGGCGTTTCTTGAGCTGTCTTTCCTTGGCTAGGCGAATCTTGGCCGCGCGCGCCGCCTGCCGGCGGTTGTGTTCGGCCTGCGTCTGACGCCGGCGTTCGCTGATCGCCGTGCGCCGTTCCTTGTACCACAGCTTCATCACCTTGCGCCGGTAGGGCCTGTTCAAGGCCTTGGTGGAGGAATGGTAATGGGCGACCGCCTGGGTCCAGGAACGGTGCTGGCTGTATAAACGCCGTAACAGCCGGGCCGCATAATCGATGTTGGCGGCAGGGGTCAGGGCTTCGTCCAGATCAGCGAAAGCATCGGGGTGGTAGTGCAGGTTGACCTGCATGCAGCCCACGTCAATATTGCGCACGCCTTTCGCGGACAGGGCCCGGACGGCGGCCACCGCCGCCCCATGGTCGGCAAATTGCCGCCCCCTGCCTTGGGCATAAACGGTCCAGGGCCAGGCAACAAATGCCCCCTGCTTGGCGTCCCAGTGGCCCGATTCAGTCAGGGCCAGGGCGGCCAGCAATTGTGCCGGGATGCGGTATTGACGTTCTGCCTCTGTCACCATGCGGCGGCAATCCAAAGCCTGGACAGCGTCGCTTTTCCCCTGGTTTTTGGCTGTTTCCGGCTGGTTTCGCGCCACGGCGGACGAGCCGATACCAACACCGCAAAGGGTCAGTGCCAACATCAATAACAATAGTTTCAGGCGGCTGGGCGCCATGATCTTCCCTGCTCCGGCAATTCGTTCCCGCCAATAGTCAACGCAAGAACCATGCCAGTTACGGCGCAGGGGATTATTATCTATTC
>CAYWYB010000069.1:0-19063 GCA_964462145.1 uncultured Rhodospirillaceae bacterium | reverse complement strand
ATTGGTGAAAATCCGGTCTTCGTCGCGCAGCATCAGCCGTCCCCCATAAAGTCACTCAGGGTGGTCGGCCCGCCGGCCGGTTCCGAACCACGGCGCCCGCTTTGCGGCCCGGGCTTGGGTTTATCGCCCTTGGCCAGGGCATCCAGTACCGCCGCGGTGTTTTCCGCCGTCAGGTCTTCGTAATAATCATCGTTGATCTGCATCATCGGCGCGTTGGCACAGGCGCCCAGGCATTCCACCTCGATCACTGTGAATTTGCCGTCCGCCGTGGTCTCGCCCAGTTCCACGCCCAGCTTTGACTTGCACGCGGAGACTACATCATCGGAACCGCGCAGCCAGCACGGCGTCGTGGTGCAGACCTGCACGAAATGCTCACCCACGGGGGCGAGGTTATACATGGTATAAAAAGTGGCGACCTCGTAAACCCGGATACGAGGCATATCCAGCATCTCGGCCACCGCGTCCATGGCCGCTCGCGGCAACCAGTTCTGGTGCTGACGCTGGGCCAAATCCAGCAGCGGCATCACGGCGGAGGCTTGCCGGCGCGGCGGATACTTGGCGATATGCTGCTTGGCCTTTTCCAGATTTTCCGGCGTGAAGGCAAAGCTGTCAGGCTGAATTTCGTTGGGTGCGGGTACGCGCTTCATCGGTCAATCTCACCAAACACAATATCTAGGCTGCCGATAACGGCCACGGAATCGGCCAGCAAATGACCTTTGCATAGATGATCCAGAGCCGCCAGATGCACATAGCCCGGCGAGCGGATCTTGCAGCGGTAGGGCATGTTGCTGCCGTCAGCCACCAAATAAACACCGAACTCGCCCTTGGGCGCCTCGATGGCGGTATAGGTCTCGCCCGGCGGCACTTTGAAACCTTCGGTATAAAGCTTGAAATGATGGATCAAGGCTTCCATGGATTGCTTCATCTCGCCCCGCGCCGGCGCCACCACCTTACGGTCGGTACTGGCGACGGGACCATCAGGCAGGGTTTCAAGGACCTGTCTGATGATCCGGACCGATTGGCGCATTTCCTCGACCCGGCAGAGATAACGGTCATAGCAGTCGCCGTTCTTGCCCACGGGGATGTCGAAATCATATTTCTCGTAGCCGTCATAGGGCTGTGATTTGCGCAGATCCCAAGGCAGTCCGGTACACCGCAGCATGACACCTGAAAAGCCCCAATCCATGGCTTCTTCCGGGCTGATCACCGAGATATCGATATTGCGCTGCTTGAAGATCCGGTTTTCCGTTAGCAGGGTTTCCATATCGTCGAGATACTTCAACAAGTCGTCCATATATGCGGCGATGTCCGCCGCCATGCCCGCCGGCATATCCTGGTGCACCCCGCCAACCCGGAAATAGTTGGCATGCATGCGCGCGCCGCACACGCCTTCGTAAAACTCCATCATCCGCTCGCGCTCTTCATAGCCCCACAGCGCCGGCGTCACGGCGCCAACGTCCATGGCATGCGAGGTCACGTTCAGGATATGGTTCAGGATACGGGTGATTTCCGAGAACAGCACCCGAACCGCCTGGCCGCGGGCCGGCACTTCCAGACCCAGCAGCTTTTCAATGGCCAGCACATAGGCGTGCTCCATCGACATGGGCGAGACATAGTCCAGGCGGTCAAAGTAGGGAATTGCCTGTTGGTAGGTCTTGTATTCGATCAGCTTTTCCGTGCCCCGGTGCAACAGGCCGATGTGTGGGTCGCAACGGTCAATGACCTCGCCATCCAACTCCATCACCAATCGCAGCACCCCATGGGCCGCCGGATGCTGCGGCCCAAAGTTCAGGGTCATGTTCTTGATATCGACTTCAGCCATTAGTTAGGCTCCTGCCCGTCTGCTTTTTCATCGCCGGGCAACTGGGCCGGCACGGCGGCCGCGCCCTCCCACGGCGAGAGGAAATCAAATTTGCGGAATTCCTGGGGCAGCTTGACCGGATCGTAGACCACCCGCTTGCGCTCGTCGTCATAGCGCACCTCGACAAAGCCGGTGAGGGGGAAATCCTTGCGCAGGGGATGCCCTTCAAAACCATAGTCGGTCAGCAGACGGCGCAGGTCCGGGTGGCCATCGAACATCACGCCGTACATGTCCCAGACCTCCCGCTCGAACCAGTTGGCGGAATTATGCAGGCCGGTGATCGAGGGCACGGGTGTTTCGTCATCGGCCTCTATCTTGACCCGGACGCGCTGGTTATGCACTAGGCTGAGGAAGTTGTAGACCACCTCGAAGCGTTTCGGACGTTCCGGGAAATCAGTGCCGCAAATATCCACCATTACCTTGAACAGGCATTGCGGATCATCGCGCAGAAAGGTCACGACCTTGACGATCTGCTCCGCCCTGGCCGTGATCATTAATTCGCCATGGGCGACGGAGGCCTCGATGACCTGATCCGCCAAAACAGCCGCGATATGCTGACCCAAATCCTGCAATGCGCCGTCGTCCGCCATATCTTTGTCCGCTCTTGTCCCAGTCGCCGTTACTGTGTTCGTTACTGTCGTCTAGTCTCGTCGTTCGCCGTCAGGCGTCTATCGCAGAAAAGTTCCGGTGCGGCGGATCTTCTTCTGCAGTTGCAGAATACCGTAGACCAGCGCCTCCGCCGTCGGTGGGCAACCGGGGACATAGATGTCGACCGGAATGATCCGGTCGCAGCCACGCACCACGGAATAGGAATAATGGTAATAGCCGCCGCCATTGGCACAGCTGCCCATGGAAATGACATAGCGCGGCTCGGGCATTTGGTC
This sequence comes from uncultured Rhodospirillaceae bacterium, assembly GCA_964462145.1. Classification (GTDB taxonomy): domain Bacteria; phylum Pseudomonadota; class Alphaproteobacteria. The sequence goes on along the minus strand of CAYWYB010000069.1, from coordinate 16,318 downwards.
ATAGACCTTGCGCAGGGCGGGTGCCATTTTATTGGTCAGGGTACCCGCCACGATGATCACATCGGATTGCCTTGGTGATGCGCGCGGCACCACGCCCATACGGTCCAGATCATAGCGGGGCATGTAGGCGTGGATCATTTCCACGGCGCAACAGGCCAAGCCAAAGGTCATGGGCCAGAGCGAGCCGGTACGGGCCCAGTTCACCACCTTGTCCAGTTGCGCGGTGACGAAACCTCTATCCGCCAGTTCGTCGGAAAAATCCGTGAAAGACTGGTTCTGGCCTTCGACCACGAGTCCGGTCTGCGAAGCAGCCGCACCAGATTCGTTTATTCCCATTCCAGCGCGCCTTTTTTCCACTCATAAATGAAGCCGATGGTCAGGATGCCCAGGAAGATCATCATCGACCAAAAACCCAGCAAGCCGATCTTTCCAAGCGAGACCGCCCAGGGAAACAGGAAGGCGACTTCCAGATCGAAAATGATGAAAAGAATGGCGACCAGATAGAACCGCACATCGAAGCGTCCGCGCGCGTCATCGAAAGCCTCGAAGCCGCATTCATAGGCCGAAAGCTTTTCCGCGTCAGGATGGCTGGGCACAACCACCATGGAAGCAATCACGATAACCGCGGCAAGACCAACGGCCACGGCTAAAAACATAAGGATCGGCAGGTATTCTCTTAAAAGATCATCCACGGCTGAAAGCCTCCCAAGCGTCTCCGGCGATACAGTTGCCGCGAGGCACCCAATCCTATAACGGCTTCTCTCCCCGGCTGCAATGGCGCGGAGCTGATTTCTGTGCCAATTGCCGCAATTGCTGCCCGAAGGCGAATATGTCGCAGGTTTCCCAAGCCGCGAATTAGCGGCGCGGATCTTTAATGCCCGTGTTCATGCGCGTGATGATTCTTAGAAATTTATTTTTGGGAATTCTTCGCGCGATGGCGAATGAAAAGGCTTCGTGGCGGGAGTGACGGGACTCGAACCCGCGACCTCTGGCGTGACAGGCCAGCGCTCTAACCAGCTGAGCTACACCCCCCAACGAAGCGGGCACCATGTACCTCTCCGCTAGCCTCAGTGTCAAGCCCAGTGTGCGCGGTTATCGAGGGCGAGCAGTCAATTTTCCCGCAACTGGCCATAACCCGGCTGCCCGTTGGCCGCCGCTCAGCTTTTCGGCTTCGCTGGCTTGCTCTTCTTCACTGGCTTTTTTGCCTTCCGGCAACTCTCGAACATGGCGAATGGGAACAATTTCGCCGCCGGTTCGTGCCAGCGCTCCGGATTTTCCTGCAGCCACTTGGCGAACATCGCCGACAATTGTTGGGCCTTGCGTCCATAGACACAGGGCACCAGCCATTTCATCCGCTCGAAACCGGCGACGTAGCTCCAATTGTAGGCATCATTAACGCCGGTGACATAGACCTCGCGGTCGTATTCGGCCAATTCAAGGTAGTCCTGACCACTAAGCAATTGCCATGACCGGCCGGACCCAGGCGTTTGAGTAGGATTGGCCACGGCGAAGCCCACCGGCGCCAGTAGCACCAGCAGGGTCACGGCCACTACGACCGTTAATATAGTAAGCGAACGCATCGCCCCGAATCCTACTTCTCCTTGCCGCGCTTGTCGCGCCATAAAAGATAATAGTGTCCGGGGCGAGGATCGCTTTGATTTAGACAGAAAGGTCTACGTTTTGGCCAGTATCCGAATCCACAGCCGATTTCGTTGGCTGCTCCTCTTCACCGTCCTTTGGGGCGACCTCTATCTTTAGGGATTCCGCCTCGAGCGAGGTTTCCTTACCACCGCTCCCCTCGGACTTCTCGACCGCACGTGTCGCTTTCGCGTCAACCGGCCGAACCTTGTCGCTGACTTGCGTCGACGACGGCGAAAGGTTGAGTTCCATTCTGCACTCCTTTCGGCAGCTCCGCTATCCAATCCGCCGGGATTGACGGTTGGACCGGTAGCTTTGCGTCCCGCCGTTACCAGCGGTTTGCCGTTACGAACAGCGGCATGAAGACATGCAAAAGTCCGCACAGCATAGGTTATCCACAAAAAGTTAAATGTTCGTTAAATGAACTGGCCAGTTCGTCGTCACCACCATCGGCGCGCCCGCGCCGCATCCGAACAATGGCGTATGCATAAATTCGCCTTATGGTTTTTTTTAATCATTCTTAGAAAAGTTTTAATCCATCCCGTTTTTCAATTAGTGCCATCTAAATTCGATTTTTCTTGACAATCGTCAAGGCAGCCCGTCGGGCAAGGTGACAATTTCACTTCATGGTTCGTTCAGCAGGCCGAGTATCATGGTTGCGAGCATCTCCAGAGCCGGTTTTCTAAGAGGACACTTCGCGCCCCACGGCGCAGCTCTACGCCCCCCCTGGGCCATTCCCGAAGATAACTTTACTGATCGATGCAGCCGTAATCTGACCTGCGCCGCCGCCTGCCCGGAAGGTATCATCATCAAAGGGCGCAGCGGCTTTCCGGAAGTTTCGTTTACAGGCGGCGAATGCACATTCTGTGGCGATTGCGTTGCCGCGTGCGCCTCGGGTGCCCTTGGCCCCTTGCTTGACCGGCATGGCCAGTCCCGTCCACCCTGGCAGCTGGAGCTGAGTATCTCGAGTGCCTGCCTCTCCAGCAACGGTATCGTCTGCCGGGTCTGCCCGGAGAAGTGTGACGCCCGCGCCATCCGCTTTGAACACCCCGCCGGACACGGCAAGCCCGTTGTCGATCCCGGCGCCTGCACCGGCTGCGGCGCCTGTGTCGCGCCCTGTCCTGTCGGGGCAATTACCCTATCACCTCGTCATAGAGACGATCAGCAAACCGAGGCAATATAGTCATGCCAGCAAAACCAGAGGCACAATCGGAATACAATATCTGCGGCGTCTTCGTTCAGACCACGCCCGAGCGCCTGAAGGATGTCGCGCGCAGCCTCGCCGACACACCGGGCATTGATATTCATCAGACGGAAGACGACGGCCGCATGGTCGTCACCATTGAAGATACGCCGGACAAATACGCCAGTGAAACGCTGACGGGTCTGCGTTCGGTGGACGGGGTGCTGTCGGCATCCCTGGTCTATCACCATTGCGATACCGAATCCAAAATGTTGGAGGACATTACATCATGAAAATGAACAGACGCGATTTCGTAAAAACCAACGCGGCCGCAGCGGCCGCCGTGGCCGCCGGGATGAGCCTGCCCGCCACCATGAAGGAGGCCCAGGCCGCCAAAGACGGCATCCGCTGGGACAAGGGCGCCTGCCGATTTTGCGGCACCGGTTGCGGTGTGCTGGTCGGCACCAAGGATGGCCGCGTCGTGGCTACCCAGGGCGATCCGGACGCACCGGTCAACAAGGGCCTGAACTGCATCAAGGGCTATTTCCTGTCCAAGATCATGTACGGCAAGGACCGCCTGACGAAGCCCCTGCTGCGCGGGGCCGGAGGCAAATTCGACAAGAGTTCCAAGGAGTTCTCTGAAATTTCATGGGATCAGGCCTTCGACATCATGGCCGAGAAATGGAAGGCCGCCATCGATCCGGAAGATCCCGCAGGCGCCACCCGCGTCGGCATGTTCGGTTCCGGGCAGTGGACCATCTGGGAAGGCTATGCGGCAGCCAAATTCATGAAGGCCGGCCTGCGTTCCAACAACATCGACCCCAACGCCCGCCACTGCATGGCGTCCGCCGTCGGCGCTTTCATGCGGGCCTTCGGCATCGACGAGCCCATGGGCTGCTATGACGACCTTGAGCACGCCGACGCCTTCGTCCTGTGGGGCGCCAACATGGCGGAAATGCACCCGATCCTGTGGTCGCGGCTGACCAACACCCGCCTGACCAAGAAGGGCTGCGAGGTGCATGTGCTGTCCACCTTCAAGCACCGCAGCTTCGAACTGGCCGACAACGACATGGTGTTCACGCCTCAGTCGGACTTGGCGATCCTCAACTACATCGCCAACTACATCATCCAGAACAAGGCCTATAACGAAGACTTCCTGAAGAACGTCAACTTCACCAAGACGGTCACCGACATCGGTTATGGCCTGCGCCCGGAACATCCGCTCGAAAAGGCGAAGAAGGGCAAGGGCGGCAAGCTGACCAAGATCAGCTTCGACGAATATGCCGCCTCCGTCGCCGAATACACCCTGGACAAAGCCGTCGAACTGTCCGGCGTCCCGGCCGAGAAACTGGAGCGTCTGGCCAAGCTGTACGCGGACCCGAACAAGAAGATCTCGTCCTACTGGACCATGGGTTTCAACCAGCATACCCGGGGCGTCTGGGTCAACGGCCTGCTCTATAACGTGCATCTGTTGATGGGCAAGATTTCCGAGCCCGGCAACAGCCCCTTCTCGCTGACCGGGCAACCATCGGCCTGCGGTACGGCGCGCGAGGTCGGCACCTTTGCCCACCGCCTGCCCGCCGATCTGGTGGTCAAGGTGCCAAAACACCGGGCCGCGGCAGAGAAGATCTGGAAAATTCCTCCAGGCGTGATCCCGCCAAAACCGGGCTATCACGCGGTGCTGCAAAACCGCATGCTGAAGGACGGCAAGCTCAACGCCTATTGGGTGATGTGCAACAACAACATGCAAGCCGCCCCGAACATGAACGAAGAAGGGCTGCCGGGCTATCGTAACCCGAAGAACTTCATCGTTGTCTCTGACCCCTACTTCACCGTAACCGCCCAAGCCGCCGATCTGGTTCTGCCCACTTCCATGTGGATGGAAAAGGAAGGCGCCTATGGCAACGCCGAACGCCGGACGCAATTCTGGCGTCAGCAGGTGAAGGGACCGGGCGAGTCGAAGTCCGATCTGTGGCAGTTGGTGGAATTCTCCAAACGCTTCACCCTGGCGGAAGTCTGGGCCAAGGACGTAATCGCGAAAAGCGGCTACGCGGCGGACAAATCGCTCTATGAGGTGTTGTTCAAGAACGGCCAGGTCGACAAGTTCCCCGCCGCCCCGGTCAAGGACGCCGCCGGCAATGTCTATGACAATGATGAAGCCGCCGATTTCGGCTTCTATCTGCAAAAGGGCATTTTCGAGGAATACCGCCGCTTCCAGTTCGAAGGTCCGAAGAAGGGCCACGAGATGGCGGATTTCGACACCTACCACAATGCCCGCGGCCTGCGTTGGCCGGTCATTGACGGCAAGGAAACCCTGTGGCGGTTCCGCGAAGGTTACGACCCGCACGTGCCGAAAGGTGCCGGCGTCCAATTCTATGGCAAGCCGGACGGCAAGGCGAACATCATCTTCGCACCCTATGAACCCGCTGCCGAGAGCCCGGACAAAGAGTACGATCTGTGGCTGTCGACGGGCCGTGTGCTGGAACATTGGCATTCCGGCTCCATGACCCGGCGGGTGCCGGAGCTGTACCGCGCCTTCCCCAACGCCAAGATCTACATGCATCCCGATGACGCCAAGAAACGCGGCTTCAAACGGGGTCAGGAGGTCAAGGTGCAGACACGGCGTGGCGAAGTGTTGACCCGGGTCGAGACCCGGGGGCGTAACAAGCCGCCCGAGGGCCTGATTTTCATGCCCTGGTTCGATGCCTCGCAGTTGGTCAATAAGCTAACCCTGGACGCCACTGATCCGCTTTCGAAAGAGACGGATTTCAAGAAGTGCGCCTGCAGGGTGGTTGCGGCCTAGCGGCAAACTGTTCGGGGGGCCGGCGGTTGCGCCGCCGGCCTCCGGAGCAAATCGTGAATTCGTAAGCACGGATGAATTCCAGTGAAACAGCACGGCACCATGAACGCTGGCGCGCGCAATCGCAGAAAGTTTCTGGCTGATACAGCCAGGACCGCCTGCGGCGTAGGCTTGGCGGGTCTCGGTCTGGCTCACCTGGCGACAGGGGCCAAATCCCTGCCGGTTTCCGCCCTGCGCCCGCCGGGCGCCGGTGCGGAAGGTTCATTCCTTGCTGCCTGCATCCGTTGCGGCCTCTGTGTCAACGGCTGCCCCTATCCCACGCTCAGTCTCGCCCGGATCGAAGACGATGTCGCTGTTGGCACGCCGTATTTCGTGGCCCGCGATGTTCCTTGCGAGATGTGCGATGACATACCCTGCGTCGCGGCCTGTCCCACCGGCGCGCTGGATAAACGTCTAACCGATATCGATGACGCACGAATGGGCCTGGCGGTTCTGACCGACGAAGAAACCTGCCTGAACTTCCAGGGCCTGCGTTGCGACGTCTGCTACCGGGTCTGTCCAGCAATGGGCAAGGCCATCACTCTTGAATACCGGCCCAATACACGGACCGGTAAGCATGCCTCCTTTATCCCCACCGTTCACAGCCAAGCCTGCACCGGCTGCGGCAAGTGCGAGCATGCCTGTGTCCTGGAAGATGCCGCCATCAAGGTTCTGCCCGGCGATCTTGCCAAGGGCAAACTTGGCAAACATTACCGCCTGGGCTGGAAGGAAAAGGAAAAGAAGGGCGAAGCCCTGGTCAAGGGCATCACCGACCTGCCCGACCGAATGCCTGATAGCGCGGTGGAGGCAAAACCATGAGCACCAAGCGCTATCCAGGCCGCGATGCCATCACGACCAAGGGCTGGTTTGCCGCGCACCGCTGGTTGATCCTGCGCCGCTTGTCCCAGTTCGGTTTTCTGGCCCTGTTCATGGCTGGACCGGCGAGCGGTTACTATCTGGTCAAGGGCTCCATCGCATCGAGTCTGACCTTGGATACCCTGCCCCTGAGCGATCCCTTTATTTTGCTGCAAACCCTGGCGGCCGGCCATGTTCCCGAAATGACCGCCCTGATCGGCGCCGGGATCGTCGTGGGGGTTTATCTGATGCTCGGCGGGCGGGTCTATTGCGCCTGGGTCTGCCCAATCAACATTATCACCGATGCGGCCCATTGGCTTCGCGTCCGGCTCGATATCCACGGCGGCCTGAGGTTCACCAGAGCCGCGCGCTATTGGCTCTTGGCCACGACCTTTGCGGTCGCCTTTCTGACCGGTGTGGTTGCCTGGGAGCTGGTCAATCCCGTCACCATGATCTACCGCGGCCTGATCTTTGGCCTTGGCTGGGCCGGGGGTGTGGCACTGGCGCTGTTCCTGTTCGATCTATTGCTTAGCGAACGGGGCTGGTGCGGCCATCTTTGCCCGATGGGCGCATTCTACGCCACCCTGGGCAAAGCAGCCGTCTTTCGGGTTAGCGCCACCTACCGTGGCGACTGCGACGATTGCATGGACTGTTACGCGGTCTGCCCGGAACAACAAGTCATCCCGCCCGCCCTCAAGGGCGAAAAAAGCGGTACCGGCCCGGTCATCGACGCCGGTGCCTGCAGCAACTGCGGGCGCTGCATCGATGTCTGCGCTCTCAACGTATTCCAATTCGGTTCGCGTTTTGCCGAACCAACCATCACCAGATCACGACCCACAGCCGGCAAGGACCTGAAAAAGGCCGCTTGAAGGCTGTGGGCAAATAAATGGAGCTTGAAATGAAACAACCAACTTCGCGTTATCATTTAGGAGGATTTGCAATGAAACGCCTAATCGCCAAGATGTCGGCCTTACTGCCAGCCGCCATGATTATCACCCTGTTCGCCTTCGCGCCCAACGGCACGGCCATGGCCGATGCCGTGACTTCACTGCGTGGGCCAGTGGCGCTGGAGACCCAAAAAGCACCGGCACCAGTATACAAACTAAAACTCGATGAGGAAAAAATCGCGCGCAACTTCAAGTCCCAGCCGCCGCTGATTCCCCATAAAGTGGCAAAATACAAGATTAACCTGAAGGCCAACCGTTGCATCAAATGCCATGGCAAGGCCAACTACAAGGAAGAGGAAGCACCGTTGATCGGTGTCAGCCATTTCATGGACAACAACGGCAAGGAGGGCAAAAAGATCAATATGTCTCGCTATTTCTGCACTCAGTGCCATGTCGCCCAGGCGGATACCAAACCGCTGGTAGCCAACACCTTTATGGGCGCCAAGTAACGATCACCACATAACTGAATAAATTCTGGCCGGCACCTAGTTGACTATCCGGGTGCCGGCCAGTTTTATGCGCGATATATCATACTTTTTTTGAAAGAAGACCTGACCCATGGACGAGAACCCGGAACAAGAAAGCCTGTGGCGCAAATTGACCTCTCCCAGCCGAACCGTATCCCTTGGCAGCCTGCTTATTATCGGCATCGCCATGGGTGTCATCGGGTGGGGCGGATTCAACTGGTCCATGGAACTGACCAACAGCGAAACCTTTTGCGTTTCCTGCCATGAGATGCGCGATAACGTATTCGAGGAATACAAGGAAACCGTTCATTACAATAACCGGACCGGGGTCCGCGCCACTTGTCCCGATTGCCATGTGCCGAAGGAATGGATCCATAAAGTCATCCGCAAGGTCCAGGCCTCTAACGAGCTGTATCACAAGGTCATGGGTACCATTGATACCCGCGAGAAGTTCGAGGCCAAGCGCCTGAAATTGGCCAAAAATGTCTGGGCGACAATGGAGGCGACAGATTCACGGGAATGCCGCAACTGCCACAGTTTTGAATTCATGGACCTGACCAAGCAGGAACGGCGCTCGCAGAAACGCCACAACAAGGCGCGCAAAAAAGGCATTACCTGCATCAAATGCCATAAAGGCCTGGCCCACGAACTGCCCGAAGGCTGGGACGACGAGGGTTGATGCCAGCATGGCGATGACCAATAATCGGGCCAACATAACGCATAGACAGGAAGGTTAGCGGGGCCATGCGCATCAGTTCTATCGTCAATCGGGCGGCACAGATGAATGGGGCTGGGCTGGCCTCCAACTTCCAGGACCGGCAACAGGATTGGGAGCACTTCGCCTCCCGCGTATCACGCCTGGCGGCGGGCCTACAGGGCGTTGGCGTAGGCATCGGCGACCGGGTCGCCATGCTGGCCCTGAACAGTGACCGCTATCTCGAATATTTTTTCGCGGTGCCGTGGGCCGGCGGGGTTTTCGTGCCCATCAATACCCGCCTTGCCCCGCCCGAGGTCGAGCATTGGCTGAATGATTCCGGCGCCACTGTTTTATTGGTCGATGACAATTTCACGGAAATGCTGCCCAAGCTTCAGGGCCGTCTGGACAGCGTCACGACGATGGTCCACGTAGGTGACGGCAATGCGCCCGAGGGCATGCTGTCGTATGAAGGTTTGATTGACGGCGCCGGCGAGATGGGGCCGCTGGACAAGGGCGGCGATGAAATGGCCGGTCTGTTCTACACCGGCGGCACTACGGGGCGCTCCAAGGGCGTGATGTTGAGCCACCGGAACCTATTGTTGAATTCACTGCAGATCGCGGGCGAGACTGGCTTTACCGCCGAGTCCCACTATCTGCACGCAGCGCCCATGTTCCATCTGGCTAACGGCGCGGCGATGTTCGCCATCACCTCGATGGCCGGTGCCTCAACGATTATTCCGGGCTTTGAACCGGTTGCCACATTGCAGGCCATTCAAGACAACAAGATCGACCTGGCCCTGATGGTTCCCACCATGATCAACATGGCCGTCAATCACCCGGACGTCGGCAACTATGATCTGAGCAGCATCCGCCATGTCCTGTTTGGCGCCTCGCCCATGCCCGAGGCGGTCTTGAAGACGGCTTTGCAGGTCATCCCCAATGCCCAATTTCATCATGTCTATGGCCAAACCGAGGCGGGCCCGGTGCTGACCGCGCTACCGCCCAACCGCATGGTCGAGGAAGGACCGTTGGCCGGCAAGATCAAATCCGCCGGCGTGGCCGTTCCCGGTGTCGAGATCAAGATCGTCGACGAAGATGACATCGAGGTGCCCCGCGGTACGGTGGGTGAAATTTGCGGCCAGGGCGAGAATGTCATGCTGGGCTACTGGAATCTGCCGGAACTGACCGCCCAAACTCTGCGCAACGGCTGGCTGCACACCGGCGACGGCGGCCGCATGGACGAGGACGGCTTTATTTATGTAGTCGACCGGGTCAAGGACATGATCATTTCAGGCGGCGAAAATGTCTACTCGGCCGAGGTTGAGAACGCCATTTATCAGCATCCGGGCATTGTCGAATGCGCCGTCATCGGCATACCTCATGAAAAATGGGGCGAACAGGTGCATGCCATCGTACGCCTGGCCGAGGGAGAGGAATTAGACGAAGCCGGCGTCATCGCCCATTGTCATGAATGGATCGCCAATTACAAATGCCCCCGCAGCGTATCGTTCGAAACAAACCCGCTGCCCCTGTCCGGCGCGGGCAAGATCCTGAAGACCGAACTGCGCAAACCCTATTGGGAAGGCCACGAGAAACAGGTGAATTAGACCTGGGGTAGTCTGCAAGAAGCCGAAATTGAAGAGGCAACCAAACCCCATTTGTTGGCGCGACAAAACTGCCGGGCCTGATCTCCCTTGATGGGTGCGAAACGGCAGTTTCCGCCCCATGACATCTGCGATGCGGCAAAATCTGCCGGGTGTATTGGGCCTTGCGACATGCCCGGCACAAGATATGGACAAATTCAGCGACGAAATCTGGCACGATTTTTGCGTAGATAAAGACAGCCAATCGCAACCGAACCGTGCCTGAAAGGAATTGCAACGTGTCCCTGTCTGTCCAAACCAACAGAAGTGCGATGCTTGCCTTGCAAAGCCTGAATGCCACGAACAAGGGTTTGGAAACCACGAACCTGAGAATTACCACCGGGCTAAAGGTCAGCGGCCCCAAGGACGACGCCTCAACCTATGCCATCGCGCAAAACATGCGCGGCGACATCGCCGGCATGCATGCGGTAAAGACAGCGTTGGCCAATGGCACCGCAATGGTCAATGTCGCCACGGAAGCCGGCGCTTCAATCGCGGACCTTTTGGTTGAGTTGAAGGCAAAGACCGTGCAGGCCAATCAGGCGGGCCTTGATACCGCCTCGCGCACGTCACTGAACAATGATTTCATGGCTCTTCGCGATCAAATCAGCACGATTGTCGCCACGGCTGAATTCAACGGCATAAATCTGCTTGAAAACGGCGCCTCGGGCACCACGGTGTTGAGCACCGTTGATGGCAGCACCATCACCGTCTCGGCACAGGATATGTCGCCGATTTACCTGCAGTTTGGACAACCATACGCTAATCTTGAAAACTCATCGAATGCCTCGCAAACACTGGGGCTGATCGATTCCGCGATTGTCTCGGTCACGAACTCGCTGGCGGCACTTGGCTCCGTGGCACGGCGTATCGAGGTCCAATCCGAATTCACCACCAAACTGACAGATATCCAGCGCGCTGGCGTAGGCAATCTGGTCGACGCGGACCTGGCCGAGGAAAGTGCCAGACTTCAGTCGCTACAGATCAAACAACAGCTTGGCGTACAAGCGTTGAGCATCGCCAATTCATCGCCGCAAGCCATTCTCTCCCTGTTCGGCTGACCTAGCACCACCGGCAACGGCAATACGTTGGGCGGGGTTGCAAAAATCGCCCTTATAACAAATCCGCCAGCATCGCCGCGGCCAATCGGGCGCCATTGGTTTCCACGTCCCGGAAAGCCGCCGGCTGTGCCAGGACCTCGACCATGGCGGCGGCGATGGTATCGGGGTCGGCGCTGGCGTAGTCCATGCGGCGGCCCGCGTTATAGCGTTGCAGACGCTGGTGGACATGGAAATTCTGCTCAAAATGGTTGCGCAAGGGGAAATACAGGAACGGCGTTTTGGCCGCCGTCAGCTCCATGCAGGTGGTCAGGCCGCCCTGGACAAGGGCCAGATCACAGGCCGCCAGGTGGCGGTTCAGGTCGGGAACGAAGGCGCGGGTCTCGACTCCCTCCGGCACCTTTAGGCTGGCCGGATCAATGCGCGGTCCCGTGACCAGGATCATGCGCAGTTCCGGCACCCGTGCCTTGGCGGGACCATAGGCATCAACAACCCGGCGCAACAACGGCGCGCCCACGCCGGAGCCACCGACGGTGACAATGCAGACCTTTTCACCCGGTTCATAACCAAGTTCCGCGCGCAGGTCGGCCCTGCTGCCCCATTCAGCCGGATCATAGCCGGTGATGTAGCCGCAGAAATCGAAATGATCCTCCGTCCAGCCTTTGATATCAGGCAAATCGGGGCCGAAGGTCCCAGGCACGATATCATCGGGGCGGCCCACGAATATGGCCCGATCGCGCAAATTGGGTGCCCGCTCGATATGTTCGATCATCTCGGCATTATAATCAGCGGTCAGATAGGCCTCGTGGGCACCACCGTCGGGCATGGGCATGAAGCCGACGAAGTCCGTAAACCAGGCCAACTGGGTTTGTTTCAACTCCGGATGCTCATGCCAGAAATGGTCCACGTCCCAGGCCTCGTCTGCGATCACCAGATCATAGTGTTGCTGTTCCAATACCTCCTGAAAGACCATGAAATTGGCGATCAGGATCTCGTCCATGTTGCGGATCGCCTGAAAAGCATTCAGGTCATGCTCGCCGGCCTCGGCCTCGATATGGCGGGATTCATTGGCCAGCAAGGCGGAGGCCGAATGCACAGTCTCGTCCACCGCGCCCAGAAAGCGCGTTACCGGGTCCTGGGCCAGCCAATCCACCTGCGCACTGGGATGCAATTGCCTTAATTCCCTGGCAATGGCCAAATCACGTCGCGCATGGCCAAGGCCGATGGGCGAGGATAGGTACAGAATACGCTTGTCCGGGCCGATGCCTTTGCCATTCACCTTGGGCGCCGCCTGCTCCGCCGGAGCCAACGTACGGTCGAGAAAATCACGGATCAGGATGTTGGTCTTGGCCGGAAAGCGCCCGGCCAGAATATGTCCCGCATCCGGCAGTAAGATCAACTCGGCGCCGGTGAGCTCGGCAACGAACTCACTCTTACCAGCGGGCTGAATTTTGTCCTCTTCGCCATGGATAAGCAGCAGCGGACATTCGATCCGCTTGAACATATCCGGTCCGATTTCATAGTGTTTCGACGGCTCCAGGCGGGCCAGAACGGTCTTCGCCAAGGTGTCGCCGTCTGTCTCCAGCCCCCACCCGACCGTGTCTTCGAACGGCTTGGTGGAATGGGGTTCGGAAAACATGTTGTCGGCGAAAAATTCTAGAAAATCCCGGTAGTCCTTGCGCCAATGATGCTGGTTATATTTTTGCCAACCATCCGGGCTGTCATATTCGGCGTTGAAATTCTCCGGCGTCAGAAAACCGTAATCCGGCGGCACCGGGTAGGTGCCGCGCATCAACACGGCGGCGCGGACCCGGTCAGGGTGATAGGCGGCAAGAATGGAGCCCAGGAATGCCCCCATGGACAGGCCGATGATAATGGCTTTTTCCACGTTCAAGGCATCGAGAACCGCCAACCCATCGGCGATTATGTGATCGGGATGATAGTTCGCGACCGCATCCGGCCGATCAGATTTGCCGTTGCCCCGCGGATCGTAAGCGACGCATCTGTAATGCCGGCTAAAATAGGGCAGTTGCGCCTTCCATTTCCGGCTATATCCGATCGGGAATGCCGGCATAAACAATATGGTCTCATCACCGTCACCATAGACTTCATAATGGATCTTGACGCCGTCACGGTCAATTTGGCCTTCGTGATCAGGATATTTGGCACGCATGAACTGTTCCCCCCATGGATTACTGGATTATTGGATTAGTTTGATGTGCTGCTGTCTTCCATATTCTTGATGACGTCACCAATGGCGCGCAGGGCATGCAGCAAGGTTTCCGTATTGTCTCCGCCCAGCAATAGCTTGGCCTCGACGCCAATGAATAAGGAGCCGACCATTGCCGCCAAGCCGGCTGGGGTAAAAGGTCCCAGGCCTCCCAGGCGGTCAGCCGCCTTTTCCACTACTTCGGTCAAAAGGTCATACCAACCCCGTTGCCCGTTACGCACGGCGGCGGCAATCTCCGGGTTGGACCAACTGGCGGCACTCAATTCACTCAACACCCGGACGAAGCCGGAGGCCATATCCTTATCCAGATAGTCACAGGCCAGATCCCACTGTTTCGACAGGGGCAGATCGGATGCGAACATTTCTCTTTGCCGGTCCAACAGGCCGTTGTTCAAATGCTCGTAAAGGGCCAATAACAAACCCTGTTTGGAGCCGAAGTGGTAATGAATTTGACTGAGTGGCGTTTCAGCCCGTTCAGCCACCCGGCGCGTGGACAATGCCGCGAAGCCATCCTCTAGCAGGCATTGTTCCGCGGCCAGCAACAAGTCCCGCCGGATATGGCGGAGTTTCACGCCTTTTTTGCGACCCTCAAGATGATCGGGAGCACCGTATTCGTCCATCTGAACCATTGGATGAGCCTTGGTAGGGGAAATTAGTTCGGTCGACCGACCGAATTTAAGAATACATCTTTCATTATGTCAACTTCTATAATTGGGAATCGTTTAGTAAGGGAAGATAAGGTCCACCAAATATCCAGTGGCCAGGCACCATCATGGCCCCCTAACCAATGGCCAGGAATGCGCTTACCAACGAAATCCTACTCGTTGACGGTACGGTCAGATTGAAAAAACGACCAGATCAGGCCCGCTCCGGCGCCGAAGGTAAGATCTTCGCGAAACAGAGGGCTGTCTTCATTAGCCGCACCGTGATGGGAATTGATATCGCCGGCCAGGAACAGCTTAAAATGTTTGCCGAGGGGGTGTTGTACTAACAGACGAAGCTTACTGCCGAGATAGCCCCCCTGCCCGTCATAAGCCCGCCGGGTCGCGGATACAAACGGTCCGTCCACTTGATAAAAATAGTCCTGCAAATCCTCATCCGCGAACACGGCCGAGAGGCCCAGCTTCAACTTGGTGCCGCTTTCGAGAAAATTATCATGTTGATAGGCCAGCTGCGGCTCGATCAGAAAGCCGCGATGCTCCACACTTGAGAAATCAGTCGAGAAAACCGCCCTAACCGGTAATTCTATATCAAACTTTGCCCACCGGGCAGCCCTGGCGAATGTCCACTGCAGGCGCGGCCCCACTTCCGCCATATGATCAAGATCGGGCATGCCGTTGCGCGCGTCGTTGTCATCGGAATCGGCATCCAACGATCCGCCCAGCGAGATATCCAATTCAAAATCACGGCTATGCACCAGGCGTCCCCGCAACAGCCCCTTGCTGTCGGAACGGATGATCTCGCCGCGATAAACGGGGAACGGCAGCGCGATACCGTTGAAATGGTTTTCTCCCGCCGCCGGATAATCCGGCAGATAGCCCGCACCGCCCGCCACGCCAAGCTCGAACAACGGTTTCTCCTCCGCCGCGACGGGGAGCGAAAGGCAAACGCCCAACAGACCAATGGTCAGGATACGGCGGACAACGGCTGGTGGCATCGGGATACTTCCGGGCTGGCAAAAGGGCGCTAACCTTCTAGCAATAAAAACCCGATAAATGCAAAGAGTGCTGTTTTCGAAAGGGGTTATTGGACTGCGTCAGCTTGTCGCTTGACTTCATTTGACATTCCGCTATGTAAACAGTACCAAATTAGTCCTGATTATGGGGTGACTGATGATCCGCCTGAATAAAATGACCGATTACGCCGTTGTCATGTTGAGCCACATGGCCAATTCCGAAGGTCGTGACGATGGCAGAGTGGTGACGGCCGTGCAGATGGCGCAGGATTCGGGCGTGCCCTTACCCTCGGTCTCGAAACTGATGAAACAGTTGAGCAAGGCCGGCATCCTGACCTCCCATCGCGGCGCCGGCGGCGGTTACAGCCTGGACCGGGCGGCGGGACAGGTTACCGTGGCCGATATCGTCACCGCCCTGGAAGGCCCCATCGCGCTCACCTCCTGCATTGATGGCGCCGATACCTCGTGCGGCTCCATGCCTCTCTGTTCCATGAGCGGCAACTGGAATCAGGTCAACCGCGCCATTCAGGCGGCTTTGGAAAGCGTCAGCCTGGCCGAAATGATGCCCCGACCGTTTTCCTTCGAGCCGACCCCGGAAGAGCTTGCTAAATGAGTTATACATCCGAAACAGCGGAGCAGGTCTCCTCGATTGCCGGCGACAAGTACAAGTATGGCTTCGTCACCGATATCGAGACCGAACTGGCGCCCAAGGGCCTGAACGAAGACATCATCCGCTTTATTTCCGCCAAGAAGGAAGAGCCGGAATGGCTGCTGGCCTGGCGCCTGCGCGCCTACGAACGCTGGCTGGAGATGGAAGAGCCGACCTGGGCCCAGGTTGAATATCCGGATATTGATTTCCAGGACGCGCATTATTACGCCGCGCCGAAATCCAAGGAAGACGGCCCGAAAAGCCTGGACGAAGTCGACCCCGAGCTGCTGCGCACTTACGAGAAGCTTGGCATTCCCCTGCATGAACAACAGATGCTGGCAGGCGTTGCCGTTGACGCCGTGTTCGACAGTGTCTCGGTCGCCACGACGTTTCGGAAAGAACTGGCCAAGGCCGGGGTCATCTTCTGCCCGATTTCG
>CAYWYB010000068.1:18417-19074 GCA_964462145.1 uncultured Rhodospirillaceae bacterium | reverse complement strand
ATAACAGACAATCAATTGGCCGTGACTGCATCTGGTATTATTTTCCATAATTCATATTTTATTAATAGCGTTAACCTATATTTCTAACTGAAGATAAAGGAAATCTTCGACTCGAGAAAGGAGACCGTCATGTTACGCACCACAATCGCAATCACGGCAATGGCCGCTGGCCTGTTGTTTTCGCTGCCTGGGCAGGCACAGCAAGTCCAGGGCGGCTCGGTCTGTGGCGAACGGGACAAATTCCTCAGCCATCTGGGTCAAAACCACAAGGAAACCCCTTCGGCCATGGGCGTCACCGCATCTGGCCGGGTGATTGAAGTTTTGACCTCGTCCGATGGCACCTGGACCATTATCATGACCCATCCCAACGGCATGACCTGCATGGTTGCCGCCGGCCAGGCCTGGGAAAACGTGGAGCAACTCGCACTCGGCCCCGCCGCATAAGGATCGCGGCAAATGGGGGGCAACAGGATGCGAGGAATATGCGGCTTGCAGGCACGCCGCGAAGTGCCGGGGCGCCAAATCGCCAAGGACCAGATCGCCCGGGACCAGATCGCCCTATATAGGCGTGCGCTGCCGATTTGAGTCTATTTTAGATCGGGCACAAAAAAGCCGGCACCTGATGCCGGCTTTTTTGTGCCCGTTGATACGGGTCGA
>CAYWYB010000068.1:10556-18407 GCA_964462145.1 uncultured Rhodospirillaceae bacterium | reverse complement strand
GGGATTTTGTGGCCAGAACTCTGGGGCCAAGTGGCATACAGGATCAGTCGTCTGACTTAATGGCACGAGACCCATTCGCGGGCTTGACGCTGGGCTTCCGAGATTTCATCCCGGCTCATCACATCGGCCAGTTCCGAGCGCAATCGCTTTGCCTCATCGTTGCCGCGCAAGGCCGCAAGGTTCAACCACTTGTGTGCCGTCACATAGTCCAGCGGTGCGCCTTTTTGACCCGTGGAATACAACAGGCCCAGTTGCAGCTGCGCCACGCTTTCTCCGGCTTCCGCCAGCTTCATATGATCTTCCGTATACGCCTTCAATGACCTTGCCATTTTTTCCTCCATTCGAAAGACAGGATCAGAACATTGCCGTCGTTGGGAAAAAGGATGACCCGAAATAGTTAACGCCACGTATATGGTAAATCCATTTTATGACAAAAATCAATTTATTGCGGGGCAAGAGATTTTCAAGCGTAGGATGAAAAAGTGCGCGATAGGGCGGAGCCCAGCAGACGGGAAGGCTCTAACTCAAAGGCTCTGAAATATCCCCACTCAGCCTGCCGCCGGTCAACCGCGTCAATTCATCCAGGCTGGTGGGAAAGACACAGTAGGGATGGCCCGCCGCGGCATAGATGACGTCAAAGCGCCCCAGGCTGGCGTCAATGGCCGTCGGCAAGGGCCTGGGATGGCCCAGGGGCGCGACGCCGCCGATGGCAAAGCCGGTGGCCGCGCGCACCAGATCGGCATCGGCGCGTTTGCATTTGCCCGCCATCTGCAAAACTTCCGGCAGCAGCTTGGTGTTGCAGCTTCGGTCGCCGGCGACCAGAGCCAGCACGGCCCGGCCCTCGACCCGAAAGATCAGGGATTTGACGATTGCCCCCAATTCACAGCCAACGCTGTCGGCGGCATCCTGGGCCGTGCGGGCGGTCTCGGACAAGGCGACAACCCCTGCCCCCGACCCCGCCGCGCGCAGGGCCGTCTGAACCCGTTGTACGGACGGATTATCGAGCGGGCTGTTGCCAGTACTCAAGCCGGTGCTCAAGCCGGGATATCCATCCCGCGGCTAAGCGCCGGCCGGGCCATCAGGGTATCGTACCAACGTTTGACGTTGGGGAAATCGGCCAGGTCGACTTCCTGCCAATCGTGGCGGAAGACCCAGGGCAAGGTCGCGAAATCAGCAATAGACACGTCGCCCGCCAGATAGTCCCGCCCCTCCAGCCGGGCATCGAGTACACCATAGAGGCGCCGGCATTCCGTGTAGTAACGGTTGATGGCGTAGGGCACCTGCTCCTTAGCGGCCCGTTTGAAATGGTGTACCTGGCCAAATATCGGACCGATGCCGCCCATTTGAAACATCAGCCACTGGATCACCTCATAGCGCGCGGCCATTTCCTGGGGCATGAACTGGCCGGTCTTTTCCGCCAGATACATCAAAATGGCGCCGGACTCGATCACCGTATAGGGCTGGCCGCCGGGGCCGTCCTGGTCGATGATAGCCGGGATCTTGCTGTTCGGATTGATGGCGGTGAATTCAGGCGTGAATTGGTCATCCTGGCCGATGTTGATCGGGTGGATATTATAGTCCAGGCCGCACTCCTCCAGCATGATGGAGGCTTTCTTGCCGTTCGAGGTCTTCCAGCTGTAGAGATCAATCATGATTGTGTCTTATCCTCATGCAGACGTTTGGATCGCCGGCTAGTGGCCCATGCCAATTCCCGCGCCGCTTTATGTTAGCCTTATTCAGCGAACAGGTCATGTTTGCTTTTTTGACGCCTAGTGGTCTGCATCGTCTTGTTTGCGAGGTTTGGATTGTCTCTCCCGTTCCCTGGGTAGGAGCGGTCGCGCCGGCGATGCGGTGCATCGTCAAGCGGCGGCAACGCCCTCCAGGGGACGGAAGAGACAACCCTTCGGGCGGCTTTGCAGGCTTGCCGCCTGCGTTGCGCGGCGCTTATGGTGACCCGCACCACGGCGCGCCACGCGCCTACCCGGCAAGCCTGCAAAGCCGTCCAAACCATGCAAACAAGGCGATGCAGACCACTAGATCATTGAAAGAATAATTTCATGAGTTCGGATACGGTCAACATTCTGGAAGAGGCCCCACGGCAAACCCCCATCGTCGACAGCCCCGATGTTCTGGTGGTCGGCGGCGGTTCTGCCGGGTTGGCCGCCGCCGTGGCCGCCGCCCGCAGCGGCGCCGATACTGTTCTGTTGGAGCGCTATGGCTATCTGGGCGGCCTGGCCACGGGGGGCATGGTGATCTTGTTATTGAGCCTGGATGACGGCAACGGCACCCAGGTCATCGCGGGCCTGTGCCAGGAACTGGTTGACCGTCTGGCGCAGCGGAATGCCGCCGTCTTTCCCAAGGCCCAAGAATGGGGCTCGGATGATCCGGTTTTGATCGAGCATTACCGTAAATGGGGCCTGATCTGGGGCGGCGTGCCGGACCGGGTGCGTTATTCCGTGGCTTACGAACCGGCGGAATTCAAATTCATCGGCGATCAGATGGTCGGAGAAGCCGGCGTTCGCCTGCGCCTGCATTCCTGGGCCACGGACCTGGTGCTGGATGGCGACCGCATCAGCCATGTGATCTGCCAATCAAAGTCCGGCCGCCAGGCGATCCGGCCCAAGGTCGTCATCGATGCCACCGGCGACGGCGATCTATTGCCGTGGGCCGGTCTGCCGTTCGAGGCCGCGAAGGTACACCCCTACCGCTGGTACCGCATGTCCAACGTCGAGGCGCCGGAACAGGCCATGGCGGCCAGCGAAGGCAAATTCTTTCCCACTCTGGGCGGACGCTTTTTCAATACGCCGGGGCAAAACCGCACCCTGATGCCGTGGGGCATGTCCGATCATATCGACCGCCGCATCGATCCGACTTCAGTCGAGGATCTAACCTATGCCGAGGTCGAATCCCGCCGCCTGATGATGCAACAGATCGACAAGCTGCGGGCCGAGGTGCCCGGCTTCGCCAACGCCTACCTGGGCGATGCCGCCGATCAGTTGGGCATTACCGAAACCCGCCGCCTAGTCGGCGACTATGTCCTGGGCACCGATGACGATCAACGCAGCTTTGACGACGCCATCGCGGTCACCGGTCACTGGACCCGCTATGGTGCGCGATATCAAATCCCCTACCGGGCCCTGCATCACGCCTCGGTCGGCAATCTGCTGGTCGCGGGGCGCTGTATCTCGGTCGACAGGCGGGTTCACAACGCGACCAAGGAAATCCCCGCCTGCATGGCCACGGGCCAGGCCGCCGGCACCGCCGCCGCCCTGGCCGCGAACGGAAGCGGAGATGTCGGCGAGGTCGATATGGATGGCCTGCGCGGCAGCCTGATCAAGGCCGGCGCAATCCTGTCCCCTTAGGCCGCTTAGGCTTCTTCGTCCTGTTCGATCGGTTCGCCGTCCAGATCGCGCATCAATTGGCGGATCTCGTCCGCCGCCGAAGCCAGTTTTTCGGGCGACTGGCTGCGCGCCACGATGGAAGCGCCGAAGCGGCCGTCGCGATAAAACGGGTAGGAGCCCATACCCACATCGGGGTATTTATCTTGTAGCGCACTCAGGCCATTGGCCAGGGTGCCCTCCGCCAAATGCACCGAGATCGAGACCGAGCGGACCGGATCGCCGCCGATCAATTCATGCTTCATGCTATGAAACATGGCCTGGCAGACCGATGGAATA
The DNA here is from genome assembly GCA_964462145.1 of uncultured Rhodospirillaceae bacterium. Taxonomy (GTDB): domain Bacteria; phylum Pseudomonadota; class Alphaproteobacteria. Next base: position 14,730 of record CAYWYB010000068.1, on the reverse strand, counting down.
CCGGCCATGACATAGACATTCTCGACCCGAAAGCCCGGCGCCTTGCTGACCGGATTCTCTACCAACGCCGCGCCCACGGGCGTCCGCGCCATGCGCATGCGGGCCTGGTTCAATTCGGCGCCCGTATGGGCATAATGAGCCTCCAGTATGGCGACCGCCTCCGGATTGAAATCCACCGCCAGGCCAAACGCGGCGCCTACGCTGTCGGCGGTAATGTCATCATGGGTCGGGCCGATACCGCCCGTGGTAAAGACATAATCATTGCTGGCGCGCAGGGCATTGACCGCGGCCACGATCTCGCCCTCCACATCCGCCACCATGCGGCATTCGCGCAACTGCACGCCCGCCTCGTTCAAGGCCTCGGCCAGGAATGCCAGGTTCTGATCCTTGGTCCGGCCAGAGAGAATTTCATCGCCGATGATGATGACGGCGGCGGTTACGGTCTTTGGGCTATCGGACATGATTTACGGGCCTTCGCGGTTGGCGTTGATTCTCGCACTATAGCAGCCCTGAATTGAAGCTGTCATGGCGGGCTGCCCATACGGCGATTGCGCCGCGCCGCACACGCGGGTAATTTGCTGCCATGCAATTTCCCGACCCCTTGATACGCGGCACCCTGCTGCGCCGCTATAAGCGTTTCCTGGCCGATATCGAATTGGACGACGGCGCGCAGGTCACGGCCCATTGCGCCAACCCAGGCGCCATGCTGGGCCTGAAAGATGCCGGCGCCGAGGTCTGGCTGTCACCGTCGCGCAACCCCAAGCGCAAATTGAAATTCAGCTGGGAATTGATGCTTGCGGACGGCGGCCTGGTCGGCATCAATACAGCCCACCCGAACGGTATCGCCGCCGAGGCTATCGAAGCGGGCGAAGTCGAACCGTTGCGGGGATATGATACCCTACGGCGCGAGGTCAAGTACGGGCAGAATTCGCGGGTGGACTTGCTGCTGGAGCATTCCGGCCGACCCGATTGCTACGTCGAAATCAAGAACGTGCATCTAATGCGCCAACCGGGCCTGGCGGAATTTCCCGATTCAGTCACCAAGCGCGGCGCCAAGCATCTGGTTGAACTGGGCGATATGGTCGACGCTGGACACCGTGCGGTAATGTTTTATCTGGTACAAAGAGGCGATTGTGACCGCTTTGCTATTGCCGGCGACATCGATCCGACGTATGCGGAGGAATTGCACCGGGCCATGGGGCGCGGTGTCGAGGCGATCTGCTATGATTGCCGGATCGACACCACGGGTATCCAGGTGCGGAAACCATTACAGCTCGTTTTTTAGGCTTGGGGAAGAAAGCCATATGAACTATGTCGCCGCCGACAAGGCACCGCCCGAAAACACCGGCTTGATCAAGCTGTACAGCGGGGAGGATTTCGATGCCATGGCCCGGGCCGGCCGTCTGGCCGCCGAATGCCTGGACATGATCGGCCCGCATGTGAAGCCCGGCGTTACCACCGATGCGCTGGATACGCTGTGTCACGATTTCATCGTTGATCATGGCGCCACGCCTTCGCCCTTGAACTATCGCGGCTTTCCCAAATCGGTCTGCATTTCCATCAACCACGTGGTCTGCCACGGTATTCCCGGCGACAGGGTCCTCAAGGACGGCGATATCATGAACATTGATGTCACCGTTACCCTGGACGGCTGGTTCGGCGACAGCTCGCGGATGTATTTCGCGGGCAAGCCGAAGCTGAAGGCACGGCGTCTGTGCGACATTACCTACGAAGCGATGATGCGGGGAATCGCGGTGGTCAAACCCGGTGCTACGTTGGGCGATATCGGCCATGCCATCCAAACCTATGCCGAGGAGCAGCGCTGTTCCGTAGTGCGGGATTTCTGCGGCCATGGTCTGGGCCGGGTTTTTCACGACGCCCCCAACGTGCTGCATTATGGCGCGGCGGGAAAAGGTCTGGAGCTGCGCGAGGGCATGTTCTTCACTATCGAGCCGATGATCAATCTGGGCACCTGGGAAGTCAAAATGCTGAACGACGGCTGGACGGCGGTGACCAGGGATAAATCCCTTTCCGCGCAATTTGAACATTCCCTGGGCGTCACGGCGGATGGCGTGCAAATCTTCACCACTTCGCCTCAAGGCCTGCACAAGCCGCCTTATGAGTAATGCCGGTTTCGGAGTTTGTATTGGCGGATAAAGCGAAAAAACCCCACTACCACGGCCATCGTCAACGCCTGCGCGAACGTTTCCTACGGGGCGGGCCTGAGAGTTTGCCCGATTACGAATTGCTCGAGCTGGTTTTGTTCGGCGCTTTGCGTCAAGGCGACGTCAAGCCGCTGGCGAAACGGTTGATCGATCAATTCGGCAGTCTGGCCGGCGTTTTGTCGGCGGACGTGGAGGCATTACAAGGCGCGGGCCTGGGCGAAACCACCATTGCCACCCTGAAGGCAACCCAGGCCGCTGCCCTGCATCTGAGCCGGGCACAGTTGATCGGGCAACCTATCGTCGGTTCCTGGCAGGCGCTGTTGGATTATTGCCGGGCCGCCATGGGGCACGACAAGACAGAGGCCTTCCGCATCTTGTTTCTCGACCGTAGAAACCGCCTGATCGCCGACGAAGTACAGCAGCGGGGCACCATCGACCATACCCCGGTATATCCGCGCGAGGTCGTCAAACGGGCCTTGGAACTGGGCGCGACGGCACTTATCCTGGTGCACAATCACCCATCCGGCGATGCCACGCCCAGCCGCGCCGACATCGAAATGACCAAACAGATCAACGCTGCGGCCAAGCCTCTCGGTATTGTCCTGCATGATCATTTGATCATCACCCGTAGCGAGGAAGCCAGCTTCAGCGCCATGGGCCTGTTGAAAGAATAGGACCTCATCAAACATGCCGAATATTGTGATCGACCGCCGCTTTCGCGGCCCGCCCAATTCGGGCAATGGCGGTTATGTCTGCGGCCTGATGAGCAAACAGCTGGGCCAATCTGAAGAAAAGTTGGGTGCCGAAGTAACCCTGCACAAACCCATACCGCTGGATATTGCCTTGGCTGTCGGGCCAGGCGCGGATGACGGCATTGAGCTGCACAGCGAAGGCACCTTGCTTGCGACGGCCAAGGCTAGCGATTTGATGCTGGATGAATTACCCCGCGCCAGCTTTGCCGAGGCATCCGAGGCCAGCCGGGCGACGCCGTTCGACGAGAACAATCATGACGTCTCGGGCTGCTTTGTCTGTGGTCCCGGGCGCGCCGAGGGCGATGGGCTGCGTATTCTGGCCGGGCCTTTGCAAACGGCGGCCACGGCGGAAGCAATTCCCTATGCCTCCCATTGGCTGCCCGACGACAGCCTTGCCGCCGCCGACGGCCTGGTTGCCGAGGAGTTCATCTGGGCCTGTCTCGACTGCCCGACGGGACATGCGGTTCTGGGCGGAAATTTCGGCGAGGGCGACAGCGATGAAAGCGTTCTGCTGGGCCGCATGGCTGCCCGTATCATGGGGCGCCCACGGCCGGGCGAGGCCTGCGTAATCACCGCCCGGCAAGGAGCGCGGTCGGGGCGTAAGCTGTTGGCCGACAGCGCCCTTTACGGCGCGGCGGGTAATCTTCTTGCCTTCGCGCGGGCGACCTGGATCACGGTGCCGCGCAGCATGGTCGTGGCGTAGTTCGGTTCTATTTTCGCCGTTGCCGGCACGCCTTGGTTGCCGCCAGGTCCGGCCCAAGACCTTCCGCCATAATGACCACACCGAAATGCTCTTCAGCAAAGGCCGAACTGATTTTCTCGTCGGCCACGTCAGCCGCCACCTGTTCGGGGTCTCGGTTCAAGGGATCGCCATAGCCGCCGCCGCCCGCCTGTTCATGACGGATCACCTCGCCGCCCCGCAGGGTCCGCGTAACTTTTGATGGCAGTGCCTCCGCCGAACCATCCGGGTCCAGAATGTTCCGGCTGGGCGCCGCGCGGCCACCGCCAAACAGGCCATAGGGTGGATTAACCGCCCGGTCGGCGCGCAGTTGCAGCACCGCTTCATCGGCCAGCAAGCGATATTGCCGGATCAAGCCCAGGCCGCCCCGATGCTGGCCGGGGCCACAGGAATCCGGGCGCAGGGCATATTCCTCGACCCGGATGGGATAACGGGCCTCCAGCGTCTCTACCGGCATATTGGACATATTTTGCGACGGGTTCGTCACCCCCTCGATACCATCCTTGCCGGCCCGGCCA
>CAYWYB010000068.1:0-10546 GCA_964462145.1 uncultured Rhodospirillaceae bacterium | reverse complement strand
CACCCCAGGCGCCGTTGATCATATCGACCAGAATAAATGGTGTCTGATTCTGACCTTCGCTCCCGCCCTCATAGCCGCCGATACAGACCACCGTGTTGCCGCCCTCGCCCGCCGCCATGACCCGTTCCGGCGCGATCGCCGCCAAGGCGCCCAGCACCGCATCGACCACCCGATAACCCGTCAGGGCACGCGCCGCCACCGCCGCCGGCATGCGGGGGTTCAGGATCGAACCTTCCGGCGCGGTTATGGTGATACAGCGGTAGATACCGGCATTGTTCGGCACCTCGCGGCCCAGAGCACAGCGTATGCCCAGATAGGTCGATGATTTGGTGTAGGACATGGTGCAATTGATGGCGCCCTTGACCTGAGGCGACGAGCCTTCGAAGTCCACCACCAGATGATCATCCATGACATCAATGGCGCAGACGATGGGGATCGGCCCCTGATCGAAACCATCGTCGTCGATAAAGTCCGTGAACTCGTAGCGGCCATTGGGCCAGGCGCTAATGGCCTGGCGGGTCAGGCGCTCGCCATAGTCCAGCAGGGCATTAAAATACCGGCCCAGGCCATCGGCGCCATGTTTCTCGAGCAGACTGATAAAGGCCCGCTCGCCGACATTGCAGGTCGCCAGCTGGGCTGCCAGATCGCCGATCAGCATCTCCGGCAGACGCACATTTTTTTGCAGCAAGGCGAACAAAGAGCGGTCCTTCTGCCCGGCGGCATACAATTTCAGCGGCGGAATGCGCAGGCCTTCCTGAAAAATCTCGGTTGAATCAGAGGCGTTCGACCCCGGCACCCGCCCGCCCACATCGGAATGGTGCGCGATCACAACGGCGAAACCCTGCAAGGCTTGCTCGTGGAAGATCGGCTTGAACATGAAAATATCCGGCAGATGCATACCGCCGGCGTAAGGGTCGTTCAAAATGATGACGTCGCCATCAAACAAATCTTCGCCGAATTCATCCATCACCGCGATGACCGCATCGGGGACCGCGCCCAGATGCAAGGCGACGGTCTTGGCCTGGGCCAAAATGCGCCCCCGGGCATCGCAGATCGTCGCGGAATAATCCAACACATCCCGCACAATCGGCGAACGCGCGGTGCGCATGACCGTATAGGCCATGTCGTCAACGATGGTATCCAGGCCATTCTTGATCACGGCAAAGGTAATGGGATCAATATCCGGGCTCATTGCGCAGTCCCCTCCCCGAGTTCTATCAGCAGGTCGCCCAGACCATCGCCCTTTACCGCGCCGCCTGGTGGCACCACCACAGTGCTATCGCTGCTTTGCAATATCAACGGACCATGCGCACTGCCCGTAAAGGCCTGCCGGTCCATGACCCTGGTACGCAGCCAGCCCAATTCACGGCCAAAATAAACCTCCCGTTCAGAGGCCGGCGCATGCGCTTCCTCCGCCGCGGTAATACTCAGGGTGGCGAAATCCAGCTTGCCCGCGCGTACGCCGCGGGCCAGCAGGCGCAGGTTCACGACCTCGACCGCATCGTCCGCGACGTATTGATAGACTGCCTTATAGGCCGCCAGAAACTGCTGCTGCAGCCGAGGAATTTCGATCTCCCGGACGGTATCAGGCAGCCGCACCGGCAGTTCGGAATCCTGGCCTTCGAAACGTAATTCCAGACTAAAGGCAAGCAGCATTTGCTCGGGCGTGAAATTCTCATCCCGCAAAGCGGCCTCCGCCTGCAGGCGCAGGTCGGTCACGGCACGGTCCAGTTCAGACAGACGCAGATCCCGCAACAAGCCCGGCATGGCGGTCAGGAAATGCCGCTCCACATCTCCGGTCAGCATACCCAAAGCAGTGAAAACACCCGGCATCATGGGCAGCAGCACCCGGTTGATATCCAGGCTCTTCGCCAGGTCACAGGCATGCACAGGGCCGCTACCGCCAAAGGCCGCCAAGGTAAAGTCGCGCGGGTCGATCCCGCGTTCGACACTGACCGCCCGGATGGCCCGGGCCATATTGGCGTTGGCCACTTGCCGGACGCCAAACGCCGCATCCTCCAACGACAAACCCAGCGGTCCCGCCAGATCGCGCTGGATCACCCCTCGGGCCTTGTCCACATCCAACTGCAGACCGCCGCCGGCCAGTTGCTCGGGCAGATAGCCCAGCACCACATTGGCATCGCTGACCGTTGGCCGCTCCCCGCCCTGGCCATAACAGGCGGGGCCCGGATCGGCGCCAGCGGAAACCGGGCCGACGTGCAACAGCCCGCCGTCGTCGATCCAGGCGATGGAGCCGCCTCCGCTGCCGACCTCGGCGACGTCAACGGTGGGCACCCGCATCATATAGCCGCCCGCCTTGATGAAGCGGGCCGGCACCGAGATACCGGCGCGAAACTCGTATTCGTTGGCACGGGAAATCTGGCCGTCCTGAACCAACGAGGCCGAGGCCGTGGTACCCCCCATGTCGAACACCACCACGTCCGTTTCCGCCGCCGCCCGCCCCAGCCGAGCCGCGCCCACGACCCCGGCGGAGCGGCCCGACGAGATAAAGAAAACCGGTTTCTCCATCGCCGTGCGGGCGGCGGCCAAACCGCCATTGGAATCGCTGACCAGCAACGGCGCACTGATCCCAATGGCCCGCAAGCCATCGCTTAGGCGTTGCAGATAGGATTGCAAAATTGGCAATACATAGGCGTTCACCACCGCCGTCGAGGTCCGTTCATACTCCCGCATCTCGGCCAGTACCGAGACGGAGGCGGTAATGGCCAGATCGGGAAAAGCTTCACGCAGTACCGCATCGGCGCGGCGTTCGTGGGCGGGATTGCGGTAACTGTTGATAAAGCAAATGGCGATGGACGCCGCACCCTGAGCTTTCAGCGCCGCCGCCGCGGCGCGCAAGCCGTCTTCATCGAGGGGCTGAATGACGCTGCCGTCGGCGGCAATACGCTCGGCCACCTCGGCCCGCAGGCGGCGGGGCACCAGGGGCACCGGCTTGTCCCACTGCAAATCGAACATGTCGGGCGTGCGCACGCGGCCGATTTCCAGCACGTCGCGAAAGCCCTTGGTGGTGATCAGCCCCGTCGCGGCGCCGCTTTGCTGTAGCAGGGTGTTCGAACCCACAGTGGTGCCGTGCAGGACCTCGACCAGATCGGCCGGTTCCAAATCGGCGCGGCGCAGCAGATCGACAATGCCGTCCAGGACCGCCTGTTCCGGCTGCCCCGGCGTCGAGGAACGCTTGTCGAACCAGGTGCGCCCCTGGGCGTCACTTAAAACCAGGTCAGTAAAAGTACCGCCAATATCAGCGCCAATGCGCGCGCCGCCCCGCAATTTCATGCGTGCTCCTAAATATTCAGAATCTCACTCTGACAGGGTAGTATGAATCAAACATTAGGTGAATTTCTCAGGAGACGGCCAGAATGGATTTCGAAACCGGCGCACAAGCCGTAGGGCAAGCAGTATCGCGCACCGAGGATCCACGCCTGTTGCGGGGCGAAGGCCGCTATACCGATGACATCAATCTGCCCAATCAGGCACATGCCTATATCCTGCGCTCGGCCCACGCCCACGGCATTATCCGGAGTATTGAATTAACTGCCGCTCTGGCCACGCCGGGCGTGCTGGCGATCTATACCGGCGCCGATCTCCAGGCCGCCGGCTATGGCACCCTGCCCTGCAACGTTACCCCGAAGAGCCATGACGGTAGTCCCTTGCTTATGCCCGAGAACCCGGCCCTGGCCATCGATCGGGTGCGCTACCGGGGCCATCCGGTGGCCGCCGTAATCGCCGAGACAATCGCCCAGGCCAAGGATGCGGCGGAAACCATCGAGCTTGAGATTGAAGAACTGCCGGCGGTGGATACGGTGGAGGCCGCCGCCCTGGACGGCGCGCCCCAGGTCTGGCCCGATGTTCCCGGCAACCAGTGCCTGGATTTTCATGCCGGCGATCACGCAGCGGCACAGGCGGCCTTCGACAATGCGGCGCATGTTACACGGCTGAGATTTTTCAATAACCGCCTGGTTATTGCGCCAATGGAACCACGGGCAGCGGTGGCGGCCCACAATGCAGACGATGGGCGTTTCACCCTGCACATTGGTTGTCAGGGTACTTTCGCGGCGAAGAACGCGCTGGCCAACAAAATCCTGAAGGTTCCGCTGGAACAGGTTCGGGTACGGACATTTGACGTTGGCGGCTCGTTCGGCATGAAATCGTCGGTCTATCCCGAATACGTCGCCATTCTTCATGGCGCCCGCGAATTGGGACGGCCCATCAAATGGTGTGACGAGCGCGGCGACAGCTTCGTCTCGGATCAGCATGGCCGAGATTCAGTGGTCGAGGCCGCCCTGGCCCTGGATGAGGCGGGAAATTTCCTCGCCATCCGCGCCGATAGTCTGGCCAATATGGGGGCCTTCCTCTCCACCGTCGGCCCAAACATGCAAACCAACAATATCTTCAAGAATATGCCGGGCGTCTACAAGACCCCGGCCTTTGCGGTAACCACGAAATGCCTATTCACCAACACCACGCCCATTGGAGCCTATCGCGGCGCCGGCCGTCCGGAGGCCAACTATTATATGGAACGCCTGGTCGATCTGGCGGCACGGGAAACCGGGCGCGACCCGATCGAGTTGCGACGGCTGAATTTAGTCCCAGGCGCCGCCATGCCGTATACCTCGGCCTCGGGTCAAGCCTATGATAGCGGCGATTTTCCTGCGGTGATGGACAAATGCCTGGCATTGGCGGATTGGCATGGTTTTGCCGATCGCCAGGCCGCCAGCCGGGCCAAGGGCATGCTGCGCGGCCGAGGCATTTCCGTCTATTTGGAGGCAACCGCGCCAGCCGGCAAGGAAATGGGCGGCGTCCGCTTCGAGGACGACGGAACAATCAGCCTGACAACCGGAACGCAGAACTATGGCCAGGGCCATGCCTCCGCTTTCGCCCAGGTGCTGGCCGATCAACTGGGACTGCCATTCGAGGCCATCCGCCTACGTCAAGGCGACAGCGACGAGCTATTGGCGGGCGGCGGTACGGGCGGCAGCCGATCGATCATGGCCAGCGGCGCCGCGATCGTCTCGGTCAGCACGGAGGTGAAAGAAAAAGCCCGCCATCTGGCGGCGGAAAAACTGGAAACGGCCGTCGAGGATATCCAGTTCGAGGCCGGGCGGCTACAAATCGCCGGTACCGACCGGGGCATCAGCCTGATGGAGCTGGCGCAATCCGAGGAAGGCCGGGCCGGTGCGTTGAATGCCGCCCTGGTGATCGACACGCCGCCGTCAAGCTATCCCAACGGCGTGCATGTTTGCGAGTTGGAGATTGACCCGGAGACTGGTACGACGCGCCTTGACCGCTACATCGTGGTGGATGATTTCGGCACCATGGTCAATCCCATGCTGGTGGCGGGCCAGGTTCATGGCGCCGTTGTCCAGGGTATCGGCCAGGCCCTGATGGAGCACGCCGTCTATGATGGCCAGGGGCAATTGCTGTCCGGTTCATTCATGGATTACGCCATGCCCCGCGCCGATCAAATTCCCAATATTGCCTTTGATGACCATCCGGTGCCGGCAACAACCAATCCCCTGGGCGTCAAGGGCTGCGGCGAAGCCGGCACCTCCGGCGCCCTGCCGGCGGTGATGAACGCGGTGGTTGACGCCCTGGCCGAATTCGGCATCCTGCATATAGACATGCCGGCGACGCCGGAAAAGATATGGCGGGCGATTAGAGCCGCCGCGTAAGGTTTATTCAGCGGATAATTGCTCTGGTGTTTCAGGCTGGCGTGGCTTGCTCTCGACGGGCTCTCTTCCCGGCAGTTTGGGCATTTTGGCGATTTCAGCCTCCACTTCCGGCGCGATGACGCCGATGGAGATGATGTATTTGGCCGCGTCTTCCACCGGCATATCAAGGAACATCAGATCCCGCCGGGGCACCATCAAAAGAAAACCGGAGGTCGGGTTCGGCGTTGTCGGGACGTAGATATTGACCATATCGTCATCCAGGCGCGTGGCCACCTCGCCCTCCGTATCGCCGGTGACGAAGGCCACGGTCCAGATCCCGCGCCGTGGGTATTCCACCAACACTGCCTGGCGAAAGGAATTCGAGGACTGGCTCAGGACCGTTTCCAGAACCTGTTTCAAGGCGCCATAAATGGTGCGCACCACGGGCATGCGGTTGACCAGCCGCTCGCCGGTTTTCAGCAACGTGCGCCCGAAGATATTTGCCGTCAGGAAACCGACAAACGTCAGAATTACAACCATCATCACCAGGCCAAGGCCCGGCAATGAAAACGGCAGATAATTCTCCGGATTGTATTTAGCCGGCAGCAATGGAATGGCCTGACTGTCCACCCAGTCAATGAATTGCCAGGTCAGATAGATGGTCAGGGCAATGGGTGCGGTGACGATGATACCGGTCAGAAAATAATTGCGCAGACGAGTGAAAACACCCGGCCGTTGGCGCGGCGCGATCAGGACCGGCGCCTCCTCCCCTTCCTCAGGCGTCGGCTTCGGCTGTTCGGTATTCGGCGTCGTATCTGGCATATGCCCGCAAAATTCCAATTCGTTAATCTATACTCTGGTCACTTAATGCCGAATGCCGCCGCTGTCCATCTTATTCGCCATTCCGATCTCATTGTTGTATGCTGGCTTAACATCACAATGACGCGCCGAGGGGGACCATGCGGCGGCCAATTTTCATATTCGCGGTCTTTAGCCTATACCTTTTGCTGTTTTATCCCTGGGCCGCCCCGGCGCGGGCGGATTTCAATGGCGCCGTGGTTGCCTATGACCGCGGTAAATTCGACCCTGCCCGCAGCGAATTTCTGCATTTGGCCCAACGTGGACATGCGGGCGCCGAATTCATGCTGGGAGCGATGTATTTTTACGGCAAAGGTGTGCGGCGCGACGATGCCATTGCCGCCATCTGGTTTCACAAGGCTGCGATCAAAGGCAATCCATCGGGACAGTTGGCCTTTGGCTCCCTGCATATCCGGGGACTTGGGGTGCGCCAGGATCTAGTCAAAGCCTATGGCTGGCTGACGGTGGCGGCCAATCATGCTATTCCAGGGCTGCAGCAACAGGCAGTGGCGCTGCGCGATGAAGCCGCGCGCCTTATGCAGCCCGGCGAAATCGCCGATGCCCAGCGCTGGGCCAGCGGCTTCGAGGCCAGGCCCGCCGGTCTGATACGGGAATCACCGGCTGATAAATAGGTGGTGATTCTTTGCGCCGATAGCCGTGAATCTCGTAGCCCTACGCATGGCAAGGGTCTATATTGCGCCCGCCCGGCGGCACGCCGGGCATTGATCTAAACAGGCTTCTGTTACCACGCCCACACCAAATTGGCCCATACAGACCGAAGTTGGCGTAGGCAGAGGCATGTCATGAGGAAGCCAGCCGGTGCCAAAACGGACAGACATTAACAGCATCATGATCATCGGTGCCGGGCCCATCGTTATCGGCCAGGCCTGCGAGTTCGACTATTCCGGCACCCAGGCCTGCAAGGCTTTGCGTGACGAAGGTTATCGGGTGATTTTGGTCAACTCCAACCCGGCCACCATAATGACCGACCCGGATTTCGCCGAAGCGACCTATGTCGAACCCATCACGCCGGACATCGTTCGCAAGATCATCGCCAAGGAACGCCCCGATGCCATTCTGCCAACCATGGGCGGTCAGACGGCATTGAATACGGCCATGTCATTGTACGAAAACGGTACCTTGGATGAATTCGGCGTCGAGCTGATCGGCGCCAAACCCGATGCCATCAACATGGCCGAGGACCGCAGCCTGTTTCGCGATGCCATGACCCGCATTGGCCTGGAAACCCCCAAGGCGGGCATCGCCCATGATATGGCCGAGGCCTGGACGGCGCTGGAAAAGGTCGGCCTGCCGGCGATCATCCGGCCATCCTTTACCCTGGGCGGCACGGGCGGCGGCATCGCCTATAACCGGGATGAATTTCAGGCCATCATCACCACTGGACTGGACGCCTCGCCCACCAGCGAGGTGCTGATCGAGGAATCCGTCCTGGGCTGGAAAGAGTATGAGATGGAGGTGGTGCGCGATCATGCCGATAATTGCATCATCGTCTGCTCCATCGAGAACGTGGACCCTATGGGCATCCATACCGGCGACAGCGTCACGGTGGCCCCGGCCCTGACCCTGACGGACAAGGAATACCAGATCCTGCGCAATGCCTCGATCGCCTGCCTGCGGGAAATCGGCGTCGATACGGGCGGTTCCAACGTGCAGTTCGCCCTGAACCCCGAAAATGGCCGTCTGGTGGTGATCGAGATGAACCCCCGGGTTTCCCGCTCCTCCGCCCTGGCCTCGAAGGCAACCGGCTTTCCCATTGCCAAGGTCGCGGCGCGGCTGGCCGTGGGCTATACCCTGGACGAGCTGGACAACGACATCACGGGCGGCGTCATTCCCGCCTCGTTCGAACCCACTATCGACTATGTGGTAACCAAGATACCGCGTTTCACGTTTGAGAAATTTCCCTCCACCGATGCCCTGCTGACCACGTCAATGAAGTCCGTGGGCGAGGCCATGTCCGTGGGCCGGACCTTCGCGGAAAGTCTGCAAAAGGCCCTGCGCTCCATGGAGACGGGGCTGGCAGGCTTGGACGAGATTGTTATTCCCGGCGTCGACGAGGATACCGACGATGCCCTGCGCGCGGCCTTGGCACGGCCCGCACCGGACCGCCTGTTGGTAGTCGCGCAGGCTCTACGCCACGGCATGGCGGCGGAGGAGATCGAGCGGATTACCTGGATCGATCCCTGGTTCGTGGCCCAGGTCAACGATCTGGTTGCGGCGGAAGGCGAACTTGCCGCCAAGGGTCTGCCGGATGATCCACGCCGGATGCGCGCCCTGAAAGCACAGGGTTTCTCCGACCAGCGCCTGGCGCAGCTGACATGGAAAAGCGGGGCGGAGGTCATGGCCCATCGCCATGCCCTGGACGTACACCCGGTGTACAAGCGGATCGACACCTGCGCCGCCGAATTCGAGAGCCATACGCCTTATATGTATTCCACCTACGAAGGCCTGAACCAACCGGTTGAGTGCGAGGCACGGCCCAGTGATCGGGAAAAGATCATCATTCTTGGCGGCGGACCGAACCGGATCGGCCAGGGTATCGAGTTTGATTATTGCTGTGTCCATGCGGTCTTTGCCCTGCGCGAAGCCGGCTATGAAGCGATAATGGTGAACTGCAATCCCGAGACCGTATCGACGGACTACGATACCTCGGACCGGCTGTATTTCGAGCCGTTGACGGCCGAGGATGTACTGGAAATTGTCCGCCTGGAACAAGGCAACGGCAACCTCAAAGGCATGATCGTACAGTTTGGCGGTCAGACGCCCTTAAAACTGGCAGCGGAATTGGAAGCCGCCGGCGTGCCGATCCTGGGCACCAGCCCCGATGCCATCGACCTGGCGGAGGACCGGCACCGCTTCCAGGAATTGCTGCATCGCCTGGAACTGAAACAGCCGCCCAACGGCATTGCCACCTCGACCGGGGAAGCGCACGAAATTGCGGCAAGAATTGGTTTTCCCGTGGTGGTGCGCCCAAGTTATGTGCTGGGTGGCCGGGCCATGGAGATCGTCCGCGACGAAGCGCAGCTTGACCGCTATATGACTGAAGCCGTGAAAGTATCGGGTGACAGCCCGGTACTGGTGGATGGCTATCTGCAAGATGCCATCGAGGTCGACCTGGATGCCCTGGCCGATGGCCGGGATGTGGCTGTCGCTGGCATCATGGAACATATCGAGGAGGCGGGCATTCATTCAGGCGATTCGGCCTGTTCCCTCCCCCCTTACTCACTGAGCGACGATATCGTCGATGAAATCCGCCGCCAGGCCGACGCCCTGGCGCGCGGTTTGTCGGTGGTTGGATTGATGAACGTGCAGTTCGCAGTGCGCGGGGATGAAATCTTTATTCTCGAGGTCAATCCACGTGCCTCCCGCACCGTGCCCTTCGTCGCCAAGGCCGTGGGCGAGCCCATCGCAAAGCTGGCGGCGCGGATCATGGCGGGCGAAAAGCTGGCTGACTTTAATCTCGATCTAAGCAACCAGGAACATGTGGCGGTGAAGGAGGCGGTGTTCCCGTTTGCCCGTTTCCCCGGCGTCGATGTGTTGTTGGGGCCGGAGATGAAGTCCACCGGCGAGGTCATGGGCCTGGATGGATCGTTTGCCGCCGCCTTCGCGAAATCGCAGATTGCCGCGGGTACGGAGCTGCCGGAACAGGGCAAGGTGTTCATTTCCGTCAAGGACCGCGACAAACCCGCCGCCGCCGAACTGGCCCGGGATCTGTCCGAATTGGGCTTTGCCATCACCGCCACATCCGGCACGGCAAAGCATTTGAAGGCCCAGGGTATCGCCGTCGAAGGCATCAACAAAGTCCTGGAAGGCCGGCCGCATATTGTCGATGCGATCACCAACGGCGCCATCGCATTGATCTTCAATACCACCGAAGGCGCCCAGGCCATCGCCGACAGCTTCACCCTGCGCCGGGCTGCCTTGACACACCGCATCCCCTATTATACGACCGTCTCCGGCGCGCGATCGGCGGTGGCGGCCATCGGACTTTTGAAACAACG
>CAYWYB010000067.1:0-19159 GCA_964462145.1 uncultured Rhodospirillaceae bacterium | reverse complement strand
TCGATCATTACAACAACCAGCGTTACCATGAGAGCATTGGCAACGTCACACCCGCCGACGCCTACTTCGGGCGCCACACCGCGATCATCGAAAGGAGAGAAAAGATCAAGAAACAGACCATCCTAAAGCGCCGCTTGAACCATCAACGACAAGCGGCTTAACATCAAACCTAGATGAGCCAGGTCCTCCCATATGAAACAGGATCATATGTCCCAAATGTTTTGATGACGGACAATCGCCATCTTGAGGCGTTTGGACAGGATTTCTATGTAGCTCGATGAAAGGCCGCTGTAGGTTCCATCCTTGTCGACAAATTCGAAAGGTGGCCAATTGGTATCGATACCCAGCCGTGCCGTGGGGTGCCGGCCAAGCCACTCCCGTTCGCTATCCGTTAGCCTGACCCGTTTGCCCATGTCGAGCTGCAATCCGGTGTAAGTTCGGATTATACGGTTGCGTTCGTCTTCCGTGATCGCGGCAAGCCCCTTATCCAGAATGCTTCGCAGCACCGGCCAATCATCGCGTACGCCGAAACGGTAGCGGCCGGGTATGCCGTCAAAGAAGCCTGTCGTCTTGACATTCTCGATCAGGTATTTTCTGACCAGATAACTGCCTACGAGTTGGTTGCCGATATAGGCATCTACCTCACCCGATGCGATGGCCTGCAGGGCATCAATGGTCCGCTCGACGGGTTTCACTTTGATCTTGGGATAATCCTGAGCCAATACCTCGTGCAGGGAGTAACCCTTTTCCAGGGCTACGGTTTTGCCTGCCAAATCCGCCATGACCTTAATGTCCCCGCGGTCAGTGGCGGTGAAGATCACCGAGAAACTCTCGATAAACGGTTTGGTGAAGAGCAGATAGGCGGCTCGCTTAGGTGTCTGGTTCAAGCCGGGCGCGACGTCAATTTGCTTATTCTTCAGCTTTTCGACCAGCGGTCCCCATTGGCCGAATTCAGGCATTAACCGCAATCCGACCTTTTCAGCCGCCAACTTCATGAAGTCGGCCGATATGCCCAGGTGTTCGCCGCTGTTTTCGTCCTGCCATTCAAAGGGCGGCCAATCGGGCGTTGCGGCGATGGAAATCACTGGATGCGCCGCTATCCACTCCCTTTCCTCATTGCTCAAGCGGACGACACCGGCTTTTTCCAGAAAGAACCTATCTTCCGGGTTGGCGATCCATTGGGCCTCGATTGCCGCCAGCCGCTCGCGCGGAATATCGTTCAGGCCCTCGTTGACGAGTTTGAGTAGCGCCTTATTTTCCTTGCGGACACCGGCATGGACCGCATTGGCGTACAGTTCCTTGCGCCGGATCACCGCGCTGCTGAGGCTGAACCTAGCAAGGACGGCATCTACGGTCGGCACTTCATCAATGATGGCATCGATCTTGCCGCCGATTAGAGCGATCAAATAATCCGCCCGCTCGGCGACCTTGTAGAGTTTGATGTCTGGGTGTTTTTCTTCCAACAAGCGCGCCTGATAGGTGCCTGCAACGACACCGACTTTTTTGCCATGCAACGCAGCGAGGGAGGCGCCCACTTGCGAATCAAGCTTCGTATAAAGACCGGTCTTGATCATCTGGATGGGTTGGGAAAAATCCATCCATGCCGCCCGTTCATCCGATTTGAAAAGACCGGAGTGAATATCGGCTTCTCCGTTTCGGACATCCTCCAGCGTTTGTTTCCAGGTCGCCGCCTTGAAATGCACCGTGCGCCCAACGGTCTTTCCCCACTCGCGCCAGATATCGACCAGCAGGCCCTGCGGCGAACCGTCGATCCCCAGCGATGTCAACGGCGGATAATCGCTGTCGATGGCTATGATGACGCTGGTCGGATCCGTCGAACGTTTTCCAGATGCCCAGGTCCGCGAGATCATCAGGCGTTCCTCGGCATTGATCCGCTTCATGCCAGCGTCAATCACCTTGAGTAGCGCGCCATTGCCTTTCTTCACCGCAACGAACCATTCGCTGGTGTAAAGCGGTCTGGCCTTGTCATGCCTGAAATCGGCCAACAGGCCGGTACGGCCAAGGTGATAGAGCGCCGTCGGTGTATCAGCGGCGAAGACCTTGAGTTCGCCGGACTTCAACTGATCGAGAATGGCCTGATATCCCGGCAGGCTGACCACTGCACGCCTGCCCAGACGTTCTTGCAGCCAGCCTTCGATGAAGTCGCCAGTAAGCACGGCGGTGCGAAACGCCTTAAGTTCCGAGATGGTTTTGGGAAAGGCGATATCCTTGTGGAAAAAGACGTGCGTGTCGGTCTTGGTCAATGCAGCACCGTAGTCCAAGTAGGCACTTCGTGCCTTGCTGAAAAACAGGCCGGCATGGGCATCGACCTTTCCTTCGCCGACGTTGGTCAGTGTGTCGCCCCATGCAAAAGGCACGAATTCGACGGTGATGCCAGTTTTCTTCGACCACAGTCTCCAGAAGTCGATGATCATGCCATCGGCATCACCTTCGGCGTTGGTGAACTGGAAGGGTACGCATTCGCGGCAGTAGGCCACAGAAATATTCGACGGCGTTTCGGACGCGGCAGCCCCGACGGGGCAAAGGGAAACGGCGATCACCAGGATTGCCAACAACCCCAAGATCTTTTCGTGCAACTGCTGTCTAAACCCTTTGAGCGCACTCACTTGATCTAGCTCCAATATGACCGGCCATTAATTATGGCCAGCCATGAATCAGGACATTACCGGTTGCCAGATGGCAAACCTATCAGCTTATTGCTTTCGCTACGAGTGACGATTGATCATCTGTACCATACGAAACGAAAATCGCCCATCGTCCAGGCAAATGCCAAAATTCTTCGATGCTCGAGATGGGTCAACAGGTGACTCTAAGCATTCACTAATAAGACGGTCGCAGTTGAGGGCATTGCGGACATCGCCGCAAGGGTGCAATCGTCAAATAACGTCCCCACCACGCCGCCCCAGGGAGAGCTAGCAAAGCGGTGTCGCTAAGTCCGGCGAAGGTTGTTGCCTGGCGCTGACGGGCTCCCTGGTGGGGCCTGCCGGCGCAGCAAGAATGCGGCCACAGATCTCAGGCCAGCGCCATCGAGGACCAGTTCAGGACCGTTTGCGATGGCAAATCCGCCGCGCCTACAGATGCACCCGGACTTCCGCATCACAGAGTACAGCATTGAACAAGGCATCCTGCCGTAATGACATCAACCACCCGGTCGGCCATGAAACCGATGGGAAAACTCTCTGGCCAGGTGACCGAATAAAGAGGGCAGCCCGCAGTGGCACACTGGTGTGTCCACCTATGGCGGCGATGCGCTTCAGCAGAACCTCGACACCGTTACGCCCAACACCAGCGACAGACCGCCCTGGCAGCTTTGTAACTAACCTCCAATGCACTACCGACAGTCCCGCGCTCTACCTAGCTTTATTTTCCGATCCAATTACAATGACCGTTAGAGGGAAGTGCCTAATTGTTTACGAGAGGCACAGATTGGGTGCCCGCGCGGCAAGGCGGAGATGATGGCTTCGGCAGACACGCCCGGCGATAGCGATGAACAGGGCCAGGAAGGGCCGACAGCCGAGACCGTACGTCTGTTGGAGGCGGTGCGGCAATTGTCGCAAGAATTGCACCCGCACGGCCCATCTATCGGCACCGTCACGCTGGATAGCGCGCTTGACAGGGATCTCGGTTTCGACAGCTTGGGCCGCGTCGAACTTCTCAGCAGGCTGGAACGGGATTTCGACGTCACTCTGTCCGAACAACTCATCGCCACGGCCGACACGCCGCGTGATTTGCTGCGGGCGCTGCATAGCGCCCAGGGCCGTGGGCATGTACCGATTTCCCAGAGCGTGGAAAGCCTGTCGCTGGGAGAGGCCGCCGCACCCGATGGCGCCCGCACCCTGATCGACGCATTGCAATGGCACGTGAAGGCGCACCCGGAGCGGCCCCATATCCGCCTATATAGTGATCATGACGACGGCGAGATAATCACCTACGGTGATTTATGGTCGGAAGCCGAAAGAACCGCCGCCGGATTGCTGGATTTGGCACTCGGCCATGGCGAGGCGGTCGTCATCATGCTGGCGACGGGCCGGGACTATTTCGCCAGTTTCATGGGCGTGCTGCTGGCCGGCGGGGTGCCGGTGCCGATCTATCCGCCGGGCCGGCCCAGCCAGATCGAGGAACATCTCCGCCGGCACGTGGCGATCGTCGATAATTGCCGGGCCGCGATCATGATCACCATGCCCGAGGCCACCCGCTTTTCCGAGCTGCTGCGTGGTCTTGCGACGTCCCTGCGCCATATTGTGACACCCGAGGCGCTTGCCGGCGCGTCGCTGCCAATACCGCAATTACCGCGGCCCCAAAGCAACGATATCGCTTTTCTGCAATATACCTCCGGCAGCACTGGCATGCCGAAGGGCGTGATCCTGACCCATGCTAATTTGCTGTCCAACATCCGCGCCATGGGTGAAGCGCTCAAGGTATCCTCCGATGATGTCTTCGTCAGCTGGCTGCCGCTGTACCATGACATGGGTTTGATCGGGGCCTGGCTGGGCAGCCTCTATTACGCGGTCCATCTCGTCATCATGCCGCCGCTGGCCTTTATCGCCCGGCCGCGGCGGTGGTTCCAGGCCATCCACCGCTATCGCGGCACGCTGTCCGCCGCGCCGAATTTTGCCTTTGAACTCTGCCTTAAGCGCCTCAAGGACGAGGACCTGGCCGGGATCGACCTGTCGTCCTGGCGTGTGGCGGCGAACGGCGCGGAAGCGGTGCATTCCGCGACCCTAGAAGAATTCATCAAGCGCTTCGAAAAAATTGGATTTCAGCCGGCGACCATGATGCCGGTCTATGGCCTTGCGGAGAATACCGTTGGCTTGGCATTTCCCCCGCTGGGCCGGGGACCGCGGATCGACCGTATCCGGCGTGACCGTCTTATGAGTTCAGGCGATGCCGTGCCGGCCGATGAGGTTGATACGCATGCTCTCCGGTTTGTCGGCTGCGGCCTTCCTCTGCCGCGCCACCAAATCCGCATCGTCGACAATGCCGACCGAGAGCTGCCGGACCGCCAGCAAGGGCATTTGCAGTTTAAAGGCCCCTCCGCGACCAGTGGCTATCTACGGTCGCCGGACAAGACCGAGGTGATGTTCCATGGCGACTGGCTCAATTCTGAGGATCTTGCCTATATCGCGGAAGGCGAAATCTTTATCACCGGCCGCAGCAAGGACATCATCATTCATGCCGGCCGCAACCTCTATCCCGAGGAAATCGAGACCGAAGTCGGCAAAGTCGCCGGCGTCCGGGATGGCCGGGTCGCGGTTTTTGGCAGCCATGATCCGGGAGCGGGGACGGAACGGTTGATCGTTCTGGCAGAGACCCGGGAAAAGGATGCCGACCGGCGCACCGCGCTTGGCCGAGACATCAACACCATCGTAACCGATCTGACCGGGGCGCCGGCCGATGACGTGGTCCTGGCGCCGCCGAATACGGTTCTGAAGACCTCAAGCGGCAAAATTCGCCGCGCCGCGAGCCGCGAGATTTATGAATCCGGCGGTATCGGGAAAGTTCAAAACGCGGTTTGGCTGCAATTGCTGCGCCTGGCCCTGGCGTCGCTGCCGCCGCGTCTACGCCGCGCCCGGCAGATTGGCGGCACCGCCATTTACGGCGGTTATTGCTGGTTTGTCTTCGCATTGATGAGCGTGCCCTTGTGGCTGTTGCTTGCAATATTGCCGCGGCCGGATTGGTGCTGGCGTCTGGGCCATCTTGCCGTGCGGGCGGCATTTCGTATGACGGGCCTGGGTTTGTCCGTCACCGGCACGCAGCATTTGGCAGGCGACCATGTTCTGGTCAGCAATCATCAAAGTTATCTGGATGGTTTTGTCATGATTGCCGCCATGCCCCGGCGGGCGGCTTTCGTAGCCAAGCAGGAGCTCGGCGGCAATATCTTTACGCGTCTTTTGCTACAGCGCCTGGGTGCCGAGTTGGTGGAGCGTTTCGACAGCACCGCTGGCATCAGGGATGCTCAGCGCCTGGCGACGCGTGACAATGTCGGACAGCCCTTGCTATTTTTTGCCGAGGGCACCTTTGAGCGAATGCCCGGGTTGAGGCCGTTTCGCCTCGGCGCGTTCGAAGCGGCGGTGGCGGCAGGACAGCCGGTGGTGCCCATGGCGATCCGCGGCAGCCGATCAGTTTTACGCGACGGTACGTGGCTGCCACGCCGCGGCGCCTTTCGGGTCATCATCGGTGAACCCATTTGGCCGGACCAGACCGAAACAGATGCGGCTGCGGATGATTTCAGCGCTGCTATTGCATTACGAGATCGTACACGAGCATGGATTTTGCGCCATTGCGGTGAACCTGACCTGGCGCATGAACGTCCGGCATTGCTGGTCCGCGATAGCGCCGAGCCACCTTTGGCAAGACCTCAGCAATAATATTTTCGCGCGCGCCCTTGGAATGCTGCAATGTCGGTCAAGCGTCGTCACTGATCTGCAATTTCGGCTTAATATGGTCGCTCTGTTTTTCGGGAAGCGAGCGAGGGCTCACCGTTGTCACGGCACGCCCGTCGGCGACATTTGTGAGGAATTTTATGTTGGACATCCACAAGCTGCCCCTCGCCAGCCTCTATGACGAGTTGGGCAGTTCGGCGCGCGGGCTGACCGAGGCGGAGGCGGCAGAGCGGCTGAAACAGCACGGCCCCAACGAGTTACGCGTCCGGCAGGATGTTCCGGAAATTCTCAAATTCCTGCAGCAGTTCAAGAACTTCTTTGCGCTGCTGCTTATGGTTGGCGGTGCGCTCGCGATTGCCGCGGAACGGCTCGATCCCGAACAAGGGAATCTCTATATCGCTATCGCCCTGCTAGCGGTCGTGTTGCTGAACGCGGTGTTCACCTATTTCCAGCAACACCAGAGCGAACGGATCATGGACAGTTTCCGCCGGATGCTGCCCGCCATGGCCACGGTGCTGCGTGACGGGCAGGCACGACGGGCGCGGGCCGAGGCGCTGGTCCCCGGCGACGTGATCATGCTGCATGAGGGCGACCGTGTGCCGTCGGATGGGCGCCTGATCGCTGCTAGTGAACTTGAAATCGACTGCGCCAGCCTGACCGGCGAGAGCGAACCTCAGCGTCTCGATCCAGAGGCCTGCCACAAGAATATCCTCGAAAGCCGCAACATGGTGTTCTCGGGCACGCTGGTGCAAGGCGGCGAAGGCCGGGTACTGGTCTGCAATACGGGTATGTCGACACAAATCGGCAGCATCGTCGCGCTAACCAAGGCGACGGAAGCGACGGAGACGCCCATCCACCGGGAGCTCAACTATTTCATCAAGGTCATCAGCGCGATCGCTATCTTTCTCGGCGTGCTGTTCTTTCTGGTCAGCGTCTCTACCGGCAACGGCGCCATCGCCAGTTTGATCTTCGCCATTGGCATCATTGTTGCCAACGTGCCGGAGGGGCTGCTTCCGACTGTAACGCTTGCCCTCACCATGGCCAGCAAGCGCATGGCCGCCAAGAACGCCCTCATCAAGAACCTGGAAAGCGTCGAGACGTTGGGCAGCACAACGGTGATTTGCACCGACAAGACGGGTACGTTGACGCAAAACCGCCTAGGCGTGAATACGGTGATTCTCGGCGGGCGCGAATACACAGCCGATGACCGCGGCATCACCGACGACCCGATCGGCGACTACGCCCTGCAATGCATGGCGCTTTGCAACGCCGCCATCCTCACTGGCGATGGCTTTTCGGGCGATGCTACAGACGGCGCGCTACTGCTCTATGTCAATGATATAGCAAATCTCGGCGTCATCCGTCAGGCCGAGAAGCTGGCCGAACAGCCTTTCAATTATGCCTCCCGGCGAATGATCGCGACCTATAGCGCGCCGGACGGCGCCGCGCCGCGCGCCTACGTCAAGGGCGCGCCCGAAGCGGTGCTCGACATGTGCCACGGCATCATGCTCGACGGCCGGACCGAGCGGCTCACAATAGAGGGGCGCGAGGCCGTGATGGATGATTACCGCAAAGTCGCGGGGCGCGGCGAACGCGGCCTCGCCTATGCCTGGCGGCCCGCCGTCGACGGTGATCTGCCGGAAGACGGCTATACCTTCATCGGCCTTACCGGCATGACCGACCCGCCCCGTCGGGAGGTTCCAGAAGCGATGGCGAAATGCCACGAAGCCGGCATCAAGGTCGTGATGATCACTGGCGACTACGGTCTCACCGCCTCGACCATCGCGCGTCAGATTGGGCTGATTTCTGGTCCCGGCATGGTCATCCATGGTGATGAGCTTTCGGCTATGAGCGACAAAACGCTGGCGGAAAAATTGTCGAACAACGAGGAGATTATTTTCGCGCGTATTGCGCCGGTGCAGAAGCTGCGCGTCGTGCAAGCGTTTCAGACGCTCGGCGAAACCGTCACCGTCACCGGAGATGGGGTCAACGATGCACCCGCACTGAAGAACGCCGACATGGGCGTGGCCATGGGGCGCATGGGCACTGACGTCGCCAAGGAAGCGAGCGACATGGTGCTGATGGACGACAACTTCGCGACGATAATCAGCGCAGTGGAGGAAGGGCGGACGATCTTCGACAACATCAAAAAATTTATCGCCTACATCCTGACCAGCAACATACCTCAGATCCTGCCGTTTATTGCTTATGTGCTGCTCGACATCCCGCTGCCCCTAACAGTGGTTCTGATCCTCAGCATCGATCTCGGCACCGATATCCTGCCGGCGCTCGGGCTCGGCGCAGAGCGGCCCGAGACCGACGTAATGAAGAAGAAACCGCGCCCACGCGGCGAGCGGCTGCTCTCGCGTAACCTGCTGCTGATGAGCTATGGCATCGTCGGCATGATCCAGGCCGCTGCTGGCTTCTTCAGTTATTTCGTGATCCTCCATGCCGGTGGCTGGCAGTGGGGCCAGGGGCTCGCCAACGACGACCCGCTCTACCGGACCGCGATCACCGGCTTCTTCGCCTCGATCATTATTTGTCAGATCGCCGATGTGATCATCTGCCGAACGCGGCGTCAGAGCTTGCTGACCGTGGGCGTTCTGTCCAACCAGCTTGTGCTTCTCGGGATTGCGACCGAATTGTTGCTGCTCGCACTGATCTCGTACGTGCCCGCGTGCAACGTCTTTTTCGGCACAGCACCCCTGGCACCCTGGCAGCTGATGCTGAGCCTTCCCTTCGCCGTTCTTATCCTGCTCGGCGACGAGTTGCGCCGTCATTTCGTGCGGCACGAGAATCCGTTCGTTCTAAAATGGCTGACCTGGTGAGCATCCACATTGATACTTGCAATCAGCCACTTTGCGCCGGCGGGTAACCCGCATGAATCGACACGCTCTAATCCCGAGATCGCTCACTTTCCATGATTTCCCGCATTTTGAACTTTTGCAATTTTCCGGTCACGGTCATCGGGAAATCGTCAACGAAGCGCACCAATTTGGGCACCTTGAAATGGGCCAGGCCGTCACGGCAGAAGGCGCGCAGTTCCTCCTCGCTCATATGCTCGCCAGCGTGCAACTGGATCCAGGCCGCGATCTCTTCACCCATGCGCGGATCCGGCACGCCGAAAACGGCCACTTGAGCAATCTTGGGATGGCTGAACAGATAAGCCTCGATCTCGACCGGGTAGATATTTTCACCACCACGGATAATCATCTCCTTGAGCCGGCCCGTGATCTTGACGTAGCCGTCCGCATCCATACTGCCCAAGTCACCGGAGCGTAACCAGCGCCCATCGTCGATCGCTCCGGCGGTCGCGTCCGCGTCGCCAAAATAGCCTTTCATGACGTGATAGCCGCGGAAGCAGACCTCGCCGGTCTCACCCAGCGGCAACGTCATGCTGCCTTTGGGGTCGGCGATCTTGACCTCCTGATGCGGCAGGTTGCGGCCAACCGTTTGGGTGCGCCGTTCCAGGGTATCGTCCCGCACGGTCAGGTGGGTGATTGGCGAAGCCTCGGTCTGGCCATAGCCGATAAGAATTTGCGAACAATGCATTTCATCGATGACCCGGTGCATCAGCTCTTCCGGACAGGGCGCACCGGCCATGATCCCAGTGCGCAGGCTGTTCAGGTCGAATTCCGGGAATTTAGCATGCTCCAACTGTGCGATAAACATGGTCGGCACGCCGTGTAGTGCTGTGCAGCGCTCCTCGTGGATGGCCTGCAGAACCGAGAGTGGATCGAAATGCTCGGCCGGAACGACGATGGCCGCACCGACGGAAAGGCAAAGCAAGGTCGATAGCACCATGCCGAAGCAATGATAGAACGGTACCGGCACACATAGCCGGTCGTTTTCATCAAACCGCATTGCCTGGGCGGTGAAGTAGGCATTGTTCAGAATGTTGTGGTGGCTCAGCAGGACGGCTTTCGGGAAGCCAGTGGTGCCGGAGGTGTATTGAATGTTGATGGCGTCATCGCAGTCAAGGCTTGCGGTGGCCGCCTCCAACGCCGCCTCTGACACGCCTTCGCCCGCGGACAAAAACTCCGGCCAAGGGATAAAACCCGGATGGGGCGCCCGGCTCGCCATCGGATCAATGGGATCATAGATCACTACCTTGCGCAATTCGGGCAGATCGGGGTTGTCCAGCGTCTTCTTGGGAGCAGCCAGCAGTTCCGGCAGCAGCTGACACAGCATCTCGACATAATTGCTGTGACTGAAGGCTGGAATCGTGAACAGGCCCTGCACCCGCGATCGCTGCAGGGCGTATGCCAACTCGCGCGGTCTGTAGGCCGGGTTCATATTGACCAGGACAGCGCCGATGCGCGCCGTCGCCATTTGCAGCACCAGCCATTCCACATTGTCGGTCGACCAGACGCCGATCCGCTCACCCTTGCAAAAGCCGGCAGCAAGCAGGGCGCGTGCAGCCCGATCGATCTCCCAGCTCAGTTCGCCATAGCTCAACCGGCGCCCTTGATGACGGGAGACGATGGCCTCACGGTCGGCGAACCTATTCACGATTCGGGCAAAATGCTCCGGGATGGTGGCGCCCAATAGCGGCTCTTCGCCGCCACGATGGAAGTAGCTTTTGTTGCCATCAGGCATCTGATGTCTCCACCTCTTGCCAATAAGTATCCACGCCTGCCTGGATTTCAGTGATGCGCTTCTCGTCGCGATCCGGTTTGAAAAGATGGGCAAAGCGCTGCTGCGTTATCAGATAGTCTTCCACGGGCAGGCGCGGATGGGGGATGCGGTTGTGGACCACCCGTCCATCGACATACTCCTTGAGAGGAAAAATTCCGGTCCGGACCGCCAGACGGCCGACCTCCACCGAGCGTGATGGCTCAAACCCCCAGCCAACCGGGCATGGCGCCAGCGCCATGATCAAGCGTGGACCGGAAAGATCGCGCGCGGTCTCGATCTTGCGGGCGAGATCCAGCGGCTCGGCGGCAAGCGCCGTTGCGGCGTAGGTTGGCCGGTTGGCGGCCCAGATCGCAAACAAATCCTTCTTTCGCCCTGGCAGCCCGCCTGTTTCGGGATCGGTCGCGGTGCGCGCGCCATGTGGTGTCGCGGCCGACGTTTGCTGGCCGGTGTTACCGTAGCCTTCGTTGTCGTAGCAGAGATAGATGAAATCAAGCCCGCGATCGATCGCCGCCGAAGTTGCCGAAAGGCCCATGCCGCCGGCGGAGCCATCGCCGGTCAAGACGACAACCTGCAAATCTTCCTCCTTCGCCAAACCGCCATTGGCCAGTCGAATATCCAGTGCATCGCGTACACCCTGGGCGCCGGCTGGCGCGGAAGCCATGGCGGTGTAGAGCCACGAGCCCCGAAATGGTGTGAACGGATAGACCGAGAGCATGGTCATGCAGCCGGCCGCATTGACGAAGATGGTGTCTTCACCCAGCACATCGTAGACCTCGCGCACGGCGCCAAGACCGCCGCAACCAGCGCACATGGCCGTCCCGGCGCCAAGAATATGACTACTGGGCAAATCCCGTGCCGCCTTGAATTGACTTTCAGTCATGATGCCAACTCCTCCCCGCCAGAGTCCCCATTGGTTTCAGAAGTAGTTTCAGCGGTGGCCTCACCTGTGGCTTCCGCATGCGCGGCCGCTTGCAACTTGCGCATTTCCATGAGTTCGCTCTGGGTATAGAGCAGCCGGGGCGCTGGGGTGGTGCCGACGGCAACAGCAGCACGGACATCGGACGCGATCTGAAAAAATTCTTCGATCGCTATATCTCGGCCACCCAGTCCGCCAATATAGCTAAGCACCTTTGCAGGCTGCGTGGGAGATCCATACAGCACGGATGTAACTTCGCCATGCAATATGCCACCGCGCCCCGGCGCCAAATTCTGGTCAATTACCGCGATGCCAGCCTTGCCAACAAGCGCTGCGCTCAGGTCCGCCTCGGGTAAGGGCCGCAACATGAAGGGCCGCACCAACCCCACCTTGTGACCGGCATCACGCAGACGGTTGACCGCATCCTTAGCCTTGGTCGCGAACGACCCGATCATCACGAACGAGATCTCCGCGTCGTCATTTCGATAACATTCGATGCTTGGATAATGCCGGCCGAATTGCTGCTCGAATTCCCGCGCGGCTTCCTCATAGACATCCAACGCCGCCATGGCGGCTAAGTGGGTTTCGTAGCGGAAATAGGAATAGGCACTGCCGCCAAGCACGGCGACCGCCTTGCTTGATGGGCGGCCACCACGGAACTCGCCCGCGTCATGGTGAAAAGCCGGCAAGAAACGCGCGGCCGCTGCTTCATCCGGAAGACTGACCGGTTCCCGGGTAAAGGACAGGGTGAAGCCGTCAAAATTGACGATCACCGGCAATCGCGCTTGGGGATGTTCGGCAACGCGATAGGCGATCAGAACAGTATCGGCCACTTCCTGGCAGGTAGCGCAATGAAATTGCAGACAACCGCTGTCCCGTGCGGCCAGGATGTCGTTGTGGTCCGGGTCCAAGGTGATTGGCGCCGACAGGCCGCGCGAGACGTTGATCAACACCAGGGGTACGCGCCAGCCGGCAATGGTATAGAGCATTTCCATGCCGTAGAGCAGGCCTTGGCTTGACGTTGCCGTGAAGGTCCGCACCCCGGCACTGGCGGCGGCGCCGGCGGCGGTGAGCATGGAATGCTCGGATTCCAGCATGACCATGCGGCAGCGCATTTCGCCATCGGCGATCCAGCGGGAAATGGTTTCAATGATCTCAGTTTGCGGCGTGATCGGAAAGGCCGGCAGATAATCGACACGGGCCAGCCGCGCGCCCCAGGCCGCTGCGGCGTTTCCGGTCAAGAGAGTGCGGGTCATGACGCCATTCCCTCCAATTTGGTAGCTTCCTGTTCCGGGATCGCGGCGAATGCATGTCTTGGACATTGCACGACGCAGATCATGCAGCCTTTACAATGGTCGTAATCAATTTCCGGATAACCATTGGCAGCAACGCCGATGACGCCGTCCGGGCAGGAAGAACCGCAAACCCAGACACATTTGCCGCAATTCTCCGCCTCCAAGACTGGGCGCAACGTGCGCCACAACCCGGTCCTGACCTGGACGCTATTCGCCGCCGCATAGACATTGGGAGCCGCGGTCGCCGCCAAATCTAGGTCCAGGTCGATCCACGCAGGCTTGTCGTATTGATCGGCATGCTGATCCGCTACTTGCAGCACCGATCCTTCCCCCGCCGCCGTCGCCTCATAGCCTGTACGGGCCGCACGTAAATTGAGTTCGATGGCTCTTGGACCGAATGCGGCAATTTCCGTCTCCACCGCCCGCAAAAGGATCTCTTGCGAAACCAATCCCGTCAGCTGCGCGGCGGCGCCCGCAATTAGAGCCGAGACGTCTGGAATTCCATTGTCATCGGCTGCTTCGCTTCGCGGCAGAATGTAGATCGGGTTTTCAATCTTCAACCGGTCGCGCCAGACATTCTCCGGCTCCCGGCTGGCGATCGCCAATACCGTGGTCGGCAATATGCCGGCCGTGACAGCGGCGGCTGGAACCTGGAACAGCGTTTCGTCGGCGACCAACAGAAGGTCCGGCGCGACGACGGCGCCGCGTTCGTGGATAGGCTGCTGATCGGCGCGCACATAAGCAAACATCGGAGCACCGCGCCGCTCGGCTCCATACTTGGGTGCATCCTGTACTTCCAGCCCGCTTTCGAACAACGCGGTGCCAAGCATCCGGCTCGCCGTTTTAATGCCTTGACCGCCACGTCCGTGAAAGCGAATTCGATACATGGATTCTTTCCTTGCTAAAGCCGCGGCAACAGCTTCAGAAGATTGACCATCGCCGCGTCGACATTGCTGCGCGCACCCGTTCCACCGTCATATCGAGAGCCGCAGCTCGTGGCGTCACGCCATCGGCCCGGCTGCGGGTCAGCATCTCATCGGTGTTGTGCGAGATACGATTGCCGATTTCAGCAAAGGCAGCGGTCTCGCCGACGCCGTGGTACTCCATTGCGGCGCAGATCACGCCGCCGGCATTTGCGATGAAGTCGGGCAGGCAGATTACGCCCTTTTCATGCAGCCTGCTTTCCGCCGCGTCTGTCAGGGGGATGTTGGCGCCCTGGGCCACGATCTTTGTTCGCAGTTGGTCGACGTTGTTGATGGTGACCACATCGGGCCGTGCCGCGGGGATCAGGATATCGCATTCAACGGCAAATACGGCGTCATGATCGCAGGCGCGCCCGCCGTTGAACGTCCCAATCGTGCTGCCAGTTTGTTTGTGCGCAATCAACGCTGCGACATCGAGGCCTTCGGAGTTCGCAGTTGCGCCACGGGAATCGGAGGCGGCCACCAGGATCGCGCCCTTATCTGCCAGGAACCGCGCCGCGTGCATGCCAACTGATCCGAAACCCTGTACGGCTATGCGGGCGCCGCCAAGCGACAGGCCAACTAAGGGCAATGCCGCTTCAATCGCGTGCAGCAAGCCGAACGCAGTGGCGCCCAATTCGTCAAGAGGAATGCCGCCGAGCTCTCTCGGCAGACCAACAGAACGACCGATTTCATCACGCACCCAAGCCATGCATTGTTCATCAGTGCCCATGTCGGGCCCAAAGATATAGCCCTCCTCGCCAGCCAGGGCGGAGGCAAAAGCACGAATCAAGGTTTGCTTTTCCGCCACCGGCATACGCGGATCGCCAACCAGCACCGACTTGCCGCCACCGTGCGGCAAACCCGCGGCGGCATTCTTCATGGTCATGGCGCGCGCCAAGCGGAAGCATTCCTCGACAGTGACGTCCTCTGCCAGGCGCAAGCCGCCGATCGAAGGCCCTGCGGCAACATTGTCAATCACCAGGACGCCATATAGGCCAAGGCCGGGCTCAAAGACGCGTATGATTTTGTGCGGGCCAAATTCGTCGTGAATGTCCAATTGCAACGGATTTTCAAGCATCTGTTGGTTCTCCCTAACCGAAGCTGGGGTTCGATGCGAAGTCCCTATGGACTAAGAACTCGATCCAAATGTTGCGGGAGATCCGGTTCCCTTAGGTGAACAAGATCCTTGCTCAATTCAGCCTTCACCAAATCCCTTACAGCCGGCGCAAGCGCCGCCCTTAAATCGCCTAACATCTTGGCCGGCGCGACAATAACCAGATCGTCATAGGCCCGGCGTTGCTGTGCATGTTGCAAATAATTAGCCAGTTCCCGGGCGAACTCCGCCTTGGCATGACGGCGGGAATCAGTCTGCGGCTGCATCCGCCGCTGGCCCTGGCCGGCCCGGTCAAAGCCTTGTCCGGGTTTATCCGCATCTATGTCGCGGGCGGGAAGGTTTTTGGCCGTGAACTCGCCGTCGCGCACGGCCACGAGTTCCTTGGTGCCGGCATCGGTTTGATAAACCCGCGCCAAAGCACCATCGGCAACCAGTATCCATGTCTTCTTCTTTTTCATCGCGCCAAGCCCTTGTTTGCAGGTTGCGCCGACGGAAACAAAAAACCGGGACCATTAGAAATATGCGATATTCCGCCTACCCACTCCTTGACGCCTATCAATTCTGAACGCCATTGCATCTGCAATTCGCCATTTGATCCAGCAGGGTCACCGACGGCTCTCGGCGGCCTCGAATTCGCTCGGTCAATCGAGTGAAACGAAACAGACTCCTTGGATTGGGTGGGATTACGCGGTAGCGTCGGTGCTAATATAAGCGCTCCCTCTTTTCCCAGAGCAACCGCTACAGCCAATCCATCAGCAAAGGCGGATTGAGGTAGTAAAATTAGAACGATTAGCCCTAATATCCGTATCCATTGCTTCATAAACATGACAATTCAAATGTTTTGGCCCGCACTTCCCAGAAGCACGGCAAGGGTCTGGGCACGAAATTGCCATTGACAAAATGGGTAAGCTCGTGGCCGATAATAAAAAACTCTCGGACGATAATAAGGCGCTCAAAGAGAAAAACACGAGGCTCCAAGGGATAATAGACGGCCCCGGCGGCGGCAGCGACAAGCAACCATGCCGGTTTCCATTTGGCTCCTTCCGTTTCTTGCTGGAAATAAAGACACATAAACATGGTTACGCGATCGAATTCAGCCCGAACAACAAAATTACGGAACATCTCATTGAGACCGTGGATGGAGTTGCTGACTTTTATAAAGCGGTTTCGAGGGGTAAACTTATATCTACCAGAGAATTTGAAAAATTATCACGACCAATATTTAAATGGTCGCAAAAACAAAAACCGGAATGTCGTTTCTTTGCAAAAGTGTGGGATAGTGAACATTTTGATAAAACACATCGTAGGAGGATCACTAAGTATTTTTATTATAAGGAAATTGTAAATAGATAGCGGTGGAAACGACCCGAGACGGTGCAATGGATATAATTTCAGAGTTTCGATACAGGAAAATGATTGGGCAAATTCAACTAGGGATTATAGAACAGGAATTTGGACCACTTTCTCGTTATGCATTAAGCAAATATAGGAGCAAAATATTAACGATTTCTGATTTGGAACAAAAACAATCTGTACTGCGTGTTTGTCGAACTGTATGGATATACCGATATTGGATTTTTCTGGCGTTTGTAGCGATTTCTTTTATGGCTGTAGTGATTATTTCATGGACTTATAACCTTGGCTGGATAGAAGGCATCGTAGATTGGATATTCCTTAACTGGATATATCACAGTCCTCCAATGGAATATCCCTGAAAACACACTCTACAAAGGGTAAAAGAAAAGAATTCAACTTTTTCTATCTGACCCTTGAGTGGACGCCTGACGTTTTTTGTGAGGCACGATACGTGAAGCGCACAACGAAGATAGCGATCCTCTCGCTGGGGGCCGTGGCTGCCTTGGTCTCGTCTGCGCTGACACTGATGTATTTCTCGCCGGATACGCGTCAGACCTTCCTAAGGAGTGACGTCTACGAAACCCTCGCCGGCTCATTTAATAAGCTTCGACCCTACGCCAACATTGGCAATTCGGCTTCATGTATCGAAGATTTGAAATCCCTGTCGATTGAGTTTAAACCGGTCGCAGAAATACGAGACCGGTCCTGTATCGTAAAGCATGGCGTCCGTATAGCGCGTATCGGCGATGCGATCATTTCTCCAAACGCCGTAGTGACGTGTTCTTTAGCAACATCACTGCTTGCTTGGGAGAAAGAGGTTCAAAACACCGCCCGTGAGGTATTGGGCGTGCGTATTTCGGAAATTAAGCATGTCGGGACTTACAGTTGCCGAGAGATTCGAACTATGCCAAAGATCCTCAGCGAGCACGCCTATGCAAATGCCATAGATATTGTTTCCTTCAGATCAGAAGATGGAAAGCGCTACACCGTGAAACGCGACTGGCTAAAGGATTCCAAGGTGTCCAAATTTCTGAAGGGCATTGCGGTCAAGGCTTGCCAGTCGTTTTCACTGACGTTGACGCCCAACTCCAATCGGGCGCATGCCGACCATTTCCATCTGGACAATGGGCTTTTCATGGGCGGTGATTGCTAACGTGCTATCGTCTCTGCAGCCGAATGACAGCGTGCAGGAGGTTGCCGCACAAAGGAATTAACGAGGTTCATGTCCTCATATATTACACAGGAATCACCCAAATTAGAGCAGATTGGTGTCAGTGTATCCACCAACGACATGCCCAACACTACCCACATCAAACCCTCACAGAATTCAACGAGGAATGATGGATGGGGTACGACATCAAAAAAATTGATAACACGGTCTGAGAGGCGGGGAGAATACGTTAAAAATCCTATTACACAGACATGGGAGGCGATGGAATGATTTTAGGAGAAGTGCTTTTACCACAAAATAAATTTGAATTATTGAAACGTATCCAATCAATTAGGGATGTTAAGTTTAAGATTATAGAGAACGTGGAGAAGAAAGATTTATCGAAAGTGAGTAAGGAGGTAGGGAATTACCTATCCAATAAAGAGGCAACCATCGTAGTTATTAAGAATACAAGGTAGGATGATGATGGTAGATAGAGAATCAGAATCTCGTGATAGATTGGATATGATTAATGATGAAATAGAAGAATTGAATGATATAGTAAGGCAGAGCGATCATATTGATGAGAAGTTAGAATCCTAGACCAAACCACAACGTCTGACGCCAACAAGGTTTCTGTTATTTTGGCCTTAATATTAAAGCCACGGACATTCACCCTCATGAAAATTCTACCAGCCTATGTATATGGGGACCGAAATAATTAATGAAGGCCAACCCCTGAGGACACAGGCAATAACAAGAAGAAGAGAATAGATCTTGCCGTATATATCTTGTGGGTCACAGAGTTCTGGCATGGTTACTAACCTTCCACCTTGACCCTCAAAACTCGATCACTATGGCTTTAACATTTGCTCTAAAGACTCTATTATCATCTCTGGGCCTCTCAATTCTATTTCATGTTTTGCAGCTATCCACCTATCCCAAATTTGGTTTTCGTCTTGGTTCAACTCTTTCACACGCACAAAATCAGCAGAGCTAAGTACTAAGTAAGGAAACTCGATTCGGATTTTATTAGAAAAATTAAAAACACGAAATGTTGTTGGCAGTACGTCTGTTATGTACCACCATCGATCATAAGTATCATGATAGTCGAGAGGCACACCATCTTCGGGACCAGTCGCTGTACGTAGACCTTCAATTATAAAGTTCATCCAAGTGATTTGGTCAAAGGCCTTAAATCCATACAAGAAGAAATACCAAAATTTAGCTTCATTAATACCATTTCTATCGAATAGGATTGCACGGCCTATCGAGGTCGTCGCAGTCCTCGTAGCCGCAGGCAATCGCGAACATGCGGGCC
>CAYWYB010000066.1:0-19475 GCA_964462145.1 uncultured Rhodospirillaceae bacterium | reverse complement strand
GTGGAGGAAGCGCCCTGCCCGATCATGACCGAGGAACTGCGCGCCCGCATGGGCGCGGCGGCCGTCGAGGCTGCCCGCAGCATCGATTATCGCGGCGCCGGCACGGTTGAGTTCCTGCTGGATGGCAACGGCGAATTCTACTTCCTTGAAATGAATACCCGCCTGCAGGTGGAACACCCGGTGACCGAGATGATCACCGGTCTGGATCTGGTCGCCCTGCAAATCCAGGTGGCCGAGGGCCAGCCCCTTGGTTTGAGCCAGGAAGATATCAGCCTGAACGGCCACGCCATCGAGGTGCGCCTTTATGCCGAGGACCCGGCCCAGGATTTCCTGCCGGTGACCGGCGCAATCGATCTGTGGCAACCAGCCGCGGGCGAGGGCGTGCGCATTGATGCCGGCATCGAAACGGGTATGGAGATTTCACCCTTCTATGATCCCATGGTGGCCAAAGTTATCGCCTGGGGCGACAGCCGTGAAATTGCCCGCCACCGCCTGATCAACGCCCTGAAGGAAACGGCGCTGTTCGGCTCCACCACGAACAGGAGCTTCCTGATCGATGTACTGGGCCGGGAGGCCTTCGCCAAGGGCGAGGCGACCACCGCCTTCATTGGTGAGGAATTCACCGATGCCGATCTGGCGGTTGCCGCGCCCACGTTCGCCCAGGCGGCGATGGCGGCGGTGGTGCAATTCACCACCGAGCGGCGCCAGGCCTTCGCCAACAGCCTGAACGTCAGCCCCGCCTTGATGGACTGGTCCAGCGGCGGTCATTTGCTGACCCGCTATGTCTACACATCCGGTGAGGATGAAATGGACCTGACGGTCAAACCGGGCCGCGACGGCGCCTATACCGTCAGCCATGGCGAGGATGAGCTGCGCATCGAAATGATCGAGTGTGGCGAGACCACGGCCCGATTGACCGTTGATGGCCGGCGCGAGACGGTGATGTATTCCGCCCCAAGCCCCGGCGTGCTTGTTCTGTCGGTGGATGGGCAAAGCCTGCATTTCCGTAACCGCATCGCCTTTGCCGCCAGTGCGGAGGAAGCGGCGGGCGGCGGCCGCGTGGTCGCGCCGATGCACGGCAACCTGCTGGAGGTTTTCGTCAAGCCCGGCGACGAAGTGAAGATCGGCAGCCGACTTGCGGTGCTGGAAGCTATGAAAATGCAGCATGATATTCTGGCGGAGATTGACGGCACAGTTCAGGAAGTCGCCGCCGTCGCCGGCACCCAGGTCGCCGCTGATGATCTGCTTGTTGAAATCGAATCGCTGGAAGAAGGAGCCTGAACCATGGATAGCCGTATTTGCGAAATGCTGGGCATCGAATTCCCCCTCGTCGCCTTCACTCACAGCCGCTATGTGGTCGCCGAAGTCAGCAAGGCGGGTGGCTTCGGGGTCCTGGGCGCGGCGAACATGACGCCGGAACAACTGGAGGCCGAGCTCACCTGGATCGACGAAAACATTGACGGCAAGCCCTATGGCGTTGATCTGATCGTGCCCAACAAGTTCATCGGCAAAGGCGACAATACCACTCCCGACGGCATGATCGCCATGCTGCCCGACGCGCACAAAAGCTTCGCCGAGGAAATTCTTCAGGCCCATGATATCAACGCCGAAGGCATTGATGACGCCGCCCGGCGTGAAATCATGACCTTCTCGGACAATCTGACCCTGGAGGGCGCTAAGAAGCATCTCGATATTGCCTTCTCCCATCCAATCAAACTGATTGCCAATGCCCTGGGCGTGCCGCCGCGGGAGATGATGGAAATGGGCAAGCAGCACGGCGTTGCCGTGGCGGCCTTGGTCGGGGCCAAATCCCATGCCATCAATCAGGTGCAGGCGGGGGTTGATATTCTTGTCGTGGCGGGAGGCGAAGCCGGCGGTCATTGCGGCGCCGTCTCGACCATGGTGCTGGTGCCGGAGATTTTCGAAGCCATCCAGGATCATGGCGACACGCCGATCCTGGCAGCGGGCGGCATCGTCACAGGCCGGCAGATGGCGGCCTGCATGGCCATGGGTGCCTCGGGCGCTTGGACCGGCTCGGTCTGGCTGACCACGACGGAAGCCGAAACCGCGCCGGTGGTAAAGGAAAAAATGCTGGCGGCCTCTTCATCCGACACAGTCCGCGCCCGCAGCCGCACCGGCAAGCATTCGCGCCAGCTGCGATCCCCCTGGACCGATGCCTGGGAGCGGGAGGATGCGCCTGATCCATTGGCCATGCCCCTGCAGTCATTGATTTCCGAACCGGCCCTGGGCAAGGTGGAACGGCTGTCCGAGGGCGGCCACAAGGGCGCCCAGGATCTGGCCACCTATTGGGTCGGCCAGGGTGTGGGTTTGATGAATGCCAGCCAATCCGTGCGTAATGTGGTCTATAATTTCAAGGAAGACTTCATCAATGCCCATGAGCGGCTGACAAAAGCCGTCGGCAGCTAAGATTGGCGGCGAGTAGGAGAAGAGTGCGTGGATAGCCGAATTTGTCAGATGCTGGGGGTTGAGTTTCCCCTGATCGCCTTCACCCATTGCCGTGATGTGGTGGTCGAGGTTAGCAAGGCCGGCGGCTTTGGCGTCTTCGGCGCGGCAACCATGACGCCGGCGCAGCTGGAGATCGAACTGAGCTGGATCGACGATCATATTAACGGCATGCCCTATGGCGTCGATCTGATCGTGCCGAACAAATACGCCGGCAAGGGCGAACAGCAAACGCGGGCTGATATTCTGGCCCAGCTGCCGGATGGGCATAAGAAATTCGCCAATGATATCCTGGCCGCCCATGGCGTCAGCAGCGATGGTCTTGATGATGACGCCCGCGCCAGTACCTTGGATATGACCGACAATCTCAGTCCCGAAGGGGCACAGGCGCAGCTCGACGTTGCCTTCGCTCACCCGATCAAGCTGATTGCCAATGCCCTGGGCGTACCGCCCCAGATAATGTTGGAAATGGGCAAACAACATGGCGTCGCCGTTGCCGCCCTTGTCGGTGCCAAGTCCCATGCGGTCAGCCAGGTTAACGCCGGCGTCGACATTCTGGTCGTGGTTGGCGGCGAGGCGGGCGGCCATTGCGGCAGCGTTTCCACCATGGTGCTGGTACCTGAAATTCACGAAGCCATTCAGGACCATGGCGACGTCCCGATCCTGGCGGCGGGCGGCATCGTCAGCGGCCGTCAGATGGCCGCCTGTATGGCCATGGGCGCCTCGGGCGTTTGGACCGGTTCAGTTTGGCTGACCACGGCGGAAGGCGAAATTTCCTCTATTTTAAAGGAGAAGATGGTCGCGGCCTCTTCCTCCGACACGGTTCGTTCCCGCAGCCGGACAGGCAAGTACACCCGCCAGCTCCGATCGCCCTGGACCGATGCATGGCTTAGATCTGACGCACCTGAACCACTGCCAATGCCGTTACAGCGGATGATTTCACATCCCGCCCTGGTCAAAGTCGATAAGCTGGCCGAGGGCGGCCACGCGGGCGCCCGGGAACTGGCCACGTATTTCGTGGGTCAGGGCGTGGGCTTGATGAATGCCAGCCAGTCCGTGCGTAATGTGGTTCACGAATTCAAGGAAGATTTCATCAATGCCCATGAACGGCTGAGCAAGGCCGTTGGCGAGTAGAAGCGAATTAAGGGAGACGAGAAAATGTTGCAACAGGCCCTGGACTTCAAGGCGGAGAATGACGCCCTGTACGAACTATTGAAACCCTTGAGCGACGAGGACTTCGAACGCAAGACTCTGTTCAAGGGATGGAGCATCAATGATGTCATGCAGCATCTGCATTACTTCAACTATGCGGCGCATCTCTCCCTTGATGACGAGGACGGCATTCTGAAACTACTGGCCGATCTGCGCGCGGCAGCGGAAAAGGGCGAGGAAATGGTGCCCTACACAGACCGCATGCTGGACGGGGTCAAGGGCCAGGCGCTGCTGAAACTGTGGCATGACTACTACGAAAACATGATCGGCGACTATGAAGGCGTGGATCCGAAAAAGCGCCTGAAATGGGCCGGTCCGGATATGAGCGTGCTGTCATCGATCACCGCCCGGCTGATGGAAACCTGGTCCCATGCCCAGGCGATCTATGACGTGCTTGGCGCGGTGCGCCAGGACAAGGACCACATCAAGAATGTTGCGGTCATCGGCAACAACACTTTTGGCTGGACCTTCATAAACCGGGGCGAAGAGGTGCCCGAGGACCGGCCATATTTGAAACTGACCGCGCCGTCGGGCGAGGTTTGGGAATTCAACGAGCCGTCGGACAGCAACTACATCGAAGGCGCGGCGACGGAATTCGGCCAGGTGGTCACCCAGTGCCGCAACATTGGCGATACCAATCTGAAGGTGGTGGGCGAGACCGCGACCAAGTGGATGGCGGTGGCGCAGTGTTTCGCCGGCCCAGCCCGCACGCCGCCTGCCGCCGGCGAGCGCCACATACAGTCATAACGAACAGGCCATAATTGGAGGAAGAGCAATGATCACGAATAAAATCAGTCACTTTGGCGTTCTGGTGCATGATGCGGACGCCGCCACCAAGCTCTGGACGGAATCGTTCGGTTTCCAGAAATTCGAAGACCGTAGGATTGAAGTCGAAGGCATTCGCAGTGTCTTTATCTCGGTCGGCGGCACCTGGGACGAAATGGTGATCGAGATCATGGAGCCATTGGACAAATCCGACATGAGCAACGCCCTGTCCAAGCGCCTGGCCTCGGTCGGCGAGGGCTTCTATCACGTTTGTCTGGAAGTCGAGGACGTGGAAGGCAGCGGCAAGGAACTCGAAGGCCGGGGCATGACCGTGCTGATGCGCGACCCGACCGAACCCGGTGCCTCGGCCCGCTGGCTGGTACATCCAAAAGATGCCAACGGCGTCATGGTTGAATCCGTCAAGCGCTGACACGACACGAGGTGGTTTCGATCGACCGTTTTCCCGCATGACAGCGGGGAAACAGCCATGTTCATGCAAAATTGATTTGGCATCCGGCAAAAATTTTGCCTTGTTTGGACTTCGTCAACACTTGCCTGCCATCATGGTGGTCGAGGTGGGATAAGTTATGAATTTTTTTGATACGTTATTGAACCCCGACATGGACGAGTTTCCAGATCGGACCCTGGTTGTCAACGGTGCCAATCTGCTTGAGGTCGGCGAATTTCAGTTTTTGCAGCTCGCTTTCGCCCATTGGCATGGGCGGGATATGCGGGCGGACGAAGCCAACGCGGTCTTCGACAGTTTCATGATCCATAGTGAGGTTCCCAGTTGGGCGCTGATGTATGCGCGCAAGATCGAACAGCTGGACAGGGACGGGCAGCTTGACGAGAACGACCCGCATTATCACCGCTTTGATATCGCACCGGCATCGACGGCGGCCAAGTTAAGCCCCCAGGCCGGTTTCCTTGCGGCTTTGGTATTTCTGGTCGGGACATTGGGCGGCGCATTCGCGCTGGCAAACCAGTCCGCCGAATGCACGGGCGAATTTCCGCCCTGCCTCAGCAGCAGCGAAATTACCGGCCCGCTGGCTAAATAGGCTAATAACCTTGCCGGATTAGCTTACCTTGGCTAGGCTTTGGCGATGTTTGAATTCGCCGGCGCCTGGGAAGGCCCCATAAATATAATTTTTCTGGTCGTCACGGGCGCCATTGCCGTGCACGCCATCCGTCACCGTGACAAGGACGGCAAGAGCGATTCTGTACGCCTGTTGTTCGGCTGCATTGCCGCCGTGTTTTTCATGCTGGTTCTGTTTCAGGATGTCCTGGGCGTGGTGAAGTTTTCCTGATTCACGGTTTGTAGGTCCGTGACTTGGCGTCGATCTCGGGCAGCCTCAGGACTTGCTGATCGCGAGGCTTCTGCAGTTCGGTATAGAGATACGTGGCCCGCTTGCGGATGGTCGAGGGGCTTGGATCATGCAGGATACGGTCAATCAGGCCTGGCCCCTCCACCGCGCCCTCGTCGACTTTCAAGGCTTCGATATAATTCTTCAAGGCCAGTTCATGGCGGCCATTGCGGTCGTGCACGATACCAAGGTTGGCATAGGCGGCCGCTAGGGTCCCCTTGCCGGTCGCGTCATCATCCGCCAGATTTTCCCGCAGAAAATTTATCAGAGAACCCAGCTCCGCGACCGCCCTGTCATGGTGGTCCGTGGCGATCAGGACAACCGCCCGGCCCATGAGGGCGCCGCGATGATGGGGATTGATGCGCAAGGCCTCTTCGAAATTCTCCATCGCCTTTTCGTAGTCATGGCTTGAGAGATACATATCGCCGCGCTCGGTTTCGTAGTCGCCGGGCGGGCGGTTCAAAAATGAATCCATGAAAATGCTGGTGCCGCCAACCAGGGCCAGGGCAATGACCATGATAAAGATGAAGCGCTTTACGACAGCGGGATTCATGAACCCGCCCCAAACAGATAGTTGGTGTAGAAAATCGAAAATACAAAACTGAGCAGAGCTGCCGTCACGCCGGCGCGGCGGAACATGCGCTTTTGCTCCTCCGCCTCTATGCTCTCGCCCTTGGCCTGGGCGCGGCGCACCGACATCACCCAGATGATTTTGCGAATGGGAAAAAACAACAGCAAGGCCAGGGCCGCGCCCCATAGCAGCCAATATTGCGGCTGAAAAATTGTTTCCATGTTTCCCACCCAACGATCAGGAACGGAACTTCGCCTCGGCTCAGGCTAGCGAAAAAAAGGGGGAAGGGCCATGCCCTTCCCCGCGAAAATGATCCGGGGCGCGGAATTATTTAACAGCTTCACGCGCCCCGGATGTTGCCACGTTACGAACCCGCCGATTGCGGTTGCGTATCGCCGATGTCTTCCGTCAGCACCTCGATCTCCTTGCTGGGGACCGAAGACATTTCCATCTTGTAGGCCAGGAACCACATCATCGCGACACCCAGGGCCCAGAACAAAATCTGCCAGGCCCAGATTGACGGGATACCAAAGGTCCAGCCCTCGACACCCGCGTTGGGGGCGCCAAAGATGGTGTTGCCGATGACCGCGCCCGGACCGACGCCGAAGAACAGCCAGGCCAGGGTGATGATCCATGCGATCGGGATCAGCTTGCGCTTGTCGGCTGACATGGAGGCATGCTCACGCAGGAAGTCGTGATAGACCATTCTGTGCGAACGGGAACCTTCATCCTGTGTCATGGCCGAGACCACGATGCAAATAGCCAGGTTGAAGATTATCCCCCAACCGGCCGAGTGCATGGTCCAGGGCCAGCGACCCCAAGCCAACTCGATACCAAAAGCAGAGGCGATGTTCAGGCCAAAGTTCTCGGTAAAGATCACCGCGATCAAACCGGCCGCCAAACCCCATGTGGCACCCTGCCGGGTGATCCATGGGAACCAGCAGACCGCCGCCAGTGACGGCCACATCTGGAAGCCGAAGGCCACCGCCAGACCGCCCAACAGGACCAGGGCATCCGCCGAATAGGTCGCCACCAACAATGCCGAAATCACGATGAAGGCAACGCC
Organism: uncultured Rhodospirillaceae bacterium; assembly: GCA_964462145.1. GTDB lineage: Bacteria > Pseudomonadota > Alphaproteobacteria. Next base: position 12,034 of record CAYWYB010000066.1, on the reverse strand, counting down.
CAACCGGCCAAACAGCTTCTGCGTTGTATGGCTGGCTTCGGGGTTCAGATAGCGCTTGTACAGATCCCGGGTCAGCATGCCGCCCGCCGTCGACATATACGCCGCGCCGGTTGATTGCATGGCCGCCAGGGCGCATACCGCTAACAGGCCCACGAACCAGGGCGCCGTATCACCAATCAGATTGATGTAATGGGGCACCAGGCCGCCTTGCTTGTTGGCCGTCAGGTCAGGCAACACGGTGGAGATACCGCCCGCTTCCGCCACGGCCGGAGTAGCGCCCAGGAAGTGTGCGCCCATGCCTTGCGCGGCGGTGAAGAAGAACAGGATCAGGCCGATGCCGAAGGACGAGGCCCAAACTTGCTGCGGTGCGAACGGACGGGGATCCGTATTGGCGAAGGACCACATGGAAAATGCCGGCGCCGACTGAATACCCATCAGGGCAAACATGTAGGTCAGGCACATCATGCCGGTCCAAAGACCGCCAACCGGTGTCTCCACCCCAAGGCCGGCGGTAAACTGGATCACGCCGGGAATGGCCAGATAGGCATTATGGCCGCTTGGTGTCGCGCCCCACTTGCCGATATCGGTTTTGCCCAAGGCGCCCATGGCTTCGTTGAAGGCGCCGAAGCCGCCCAGGAAGCTATAAGCGATGAAACCAATGGACACGATGCCGAAGGCCAGCAGGATACATTGCAGCGTATCCACATAGGCCACGGCTCTAAGGCCGCCGGTGGCAACATAGATCAGCACCACCGCCGAGAGCACCCACATGCCCATATCCTTGGAGATCATGTCATCGGTCAAAACGTTGAACAGGAAGCCGGAGGCTCCAAGCTGCACGCCGAGATAAGGAATTGAGAACAGCAGCGCGACCAAGACCACCAGGATACGAATGGCATCGCCCTGGAAATAGTCGGACAGCATCTCGCCCGGTGTCACATAGCCAAACCGTTTACCCAACATCCATTGCCGTTTCAGGAACATCACGCCCGTGAAGGGAATGGTGATGGCATAGAACGATGCGTAGGCGTATTGAAATCCGTCGCGGTAGATCAGGCCGGGATGGCCCATGAAGGTCCAGCCAGAGAACGACGTCGCGGTCGCTGCCAGGACAAAGACCCAGATTGATAATCTGCGGCCGGCAATAAAATAGTCAGTCGCTGTTTTCGCTGCCATGGCGCTTTTGACGCCCCAAAAGATGCAATAGCACCAATAGAGAGCCACAAACACGAACAGCCATGCTACTTTGGCTTCCATAAGATACCTCCCCGATATCAATATGGCCCCAAAGCGCTGGTCGTAAGTATCGCCTAACCCAGCCCCGGGACCTGCAAATACCACACACCCACCAGAATTCCGGACGGCCAATACCTATCGGCCCGCCCACAATGAATTCGGCGCTACGCGTTACACAACTTGAAAACTACAAACCCGGACCACTCGAATGCTTTCGAGCTACCTACCAGGATCGTCCCACCACTTTTTATTTTATGCCCGGCAGGCAATTAATTACGCGGTCCAACCGTCAATCATTCCAGACAGACTCCCAGTCCGAGAATCACAAGGAACTGATTCGGTGTCAGAATTTACCATTGGACATAACGCAACGCAATCTTAAGTCGTGATCGAGAATCAGCCCAAAATCAGGTCCAAATCAGATCCTTGCATGGTGTGCCGGCTAATATCAGAATGGCCTCACCGTGGAGCGAGGGGGAAATTGACCATGGCCAAGCGTCTGACGGACAGTCAAATCAAGCAGTATGCGGATGATGGCTATGTCCATCCCATCCCGGTTCTGAGCCCCGGCGAGGTGGCGGAGACCCGGCGGGAGATCGAGGCGTTCGAGGCGAAGACCGGCAAGTCCCTGGACTATCCGGAAAAGTCAAAATCCTATCTGTTGTTCGATTGGGCCGACCGCCTGGTTCGCCACCCCGGCGTTCTTGATGCGGTGGAGGACCTGATCGGTCCGGACATTCTGGTCTACCATGCCACCATGTGGATCAAGGATGCCAAGACGCCGCAATATATTCTATGGCATCAGGACGGCACCTACTTCTATCTGGACCCCGCCCTGCATGTTACCGCCTGGGTGGCGCTGTCGGAGGCCAGCGTCGCCTCGGGCTGCATGCATGTGCTGCCCGGCAGCCACAGACTGGGGCAGCTGGCGCATCAAGATGACCCCGGCGAGAACAACCTGATCCTGCGGGGGCAGGCTATCTTTGGCCGCTTCGACGACGAAGTCGGGGTGCCCATGGCATTGCAGCCCGGCGAGATTTCCCTGCACCACACGGACCTGGTCCATTGCTCCCGCCCCAATCAGGCGGATGACCGGCGTATGGGCTTTGGCATCAGTTATATACCCGCCCATGTGCTGGATGTGGGCACGCCGCCGGGCTCTGCCATGCTGGTGCGGGGCCGGGACCATGGCCACTTCCTCGCCGAACAAAGGATCGGCGCCGAACTGAGCCCGGAGGCCTATGAAAACCATGCCCGACTGATGCGGCAATTTCGGGCCCGTCAGGATGCCGGCGCCAAAATCGGGCGCGACGTCGCCTACACCGAAGTATCATAAAATTTGTAAGGGAGTTTCCAAGCCATGGCCGGATTGAGAAAGATCGAATACGGGGTGCCGTCAGGCAACGATGCCCTGACGGTCAGATTCGGGATTGAGGCCGGCATCTTCGAAGCGGAAGGTTTGGACCTGAGCGTGCGCATCGTGTTCGGCGGGCCCGAACTGGCCGAGGCCTTTAGCACCGGCGATCTTTGCATCGGCAGTATCGGCTCGCCTTCCGGGCTGAACGCCATGGCAGCGGGTGGGAATTTCCGGGTCATCGCCAGCGGCTGCCGGCAGCGGGCGCATATGTATCTTGGCGTCCGCAAGGACATAGACAGTTATCAGGCGCTGCGCGGCAAACGCCTGGGCCTGTTGAGCATCGGCAGCTGCCCCTCGTGGATCGCGCGCCGGATGCTGGTGCATCACGGCCTTGACCCGGACACCGACATTACCTCCGTACCATTGTTGGATGACTACCCGCGCATTATCGACATCATGGCAGAGGGCGGCATAGATGCCTGTCTGGCGACCGAACCCAATCTATCGATCGGCGAGGACCGGGGCATACTGGACATCTGGGCGGCCGCCTACGAAGACGCCTACCTGCCGAATTATCAGTGGATTGTCCGCGTGGCCCACGCCGGCTTCATCGCCGAGGAGCCTGAATTGGTCGCGACCATTTTGCGCGGCTGCCAGCGGTCGGCCCACCATGCGGCCCAAAACATCGACGAATTCTCCGCCTTCGTGGCGGCACTTTATGGTACCAGTCAGGCAGTGGCGCACCGGGCAATGGTGCGCGAGTTATCGCACTACCAGCTGGACTGCCAGGTCGACATGCCGGGACTGCAATGTTCCCTGGACATGCTGCATGAATTCGGCGGCATCCAACGGCCGCGGCGGGCGGAGGAATTCACCGACCTGCGCTTCCAACCGGACAGGAGTATTGCTTGATGATTTTAGTGCAGATTTCCGATACCCACATCGACGAGCCGGGCACGCTTGTCTATGGTCATTTCGACACCACCCTGGCCCTGACCCGGGCGGTCGAAACCATCAATGCCATGGACCCCGGCCCGGACCTGGTGCTGCATACCGGCGACATCGCCTCCCACGGCAGTGTGCCCCGCTATCAGGCCTTCAAGGAGATCACCGCCAAATTAAACGCGCCGCTAGTTGTTATTCCAGGGAACCACGATGACCGCGATGCCCTGCGTCAGGTCATGGGCGGCACGTCATGCCTGCCAACAACGGGCGATTTTCTGCATTACGTCATCGAGGACCAGGCGTTGCGGATCATCTGCTGCGACACGGTGATCGCCGGCGAGACGCCGGGCGAGATGTGCCCCGAGCGGCTGGCTTGGCTAGAGGCGCGTCTGGCGGAAGCGCCAGACCGCGCCACTATCGTGGCACTGCATCACCCGCCCTTTTATTCCGGCATGACCGGCAGTTCCGCCAAAGGCCTGGTCCGCGGCGGCGCGGAACTTGATGCCCTGTTGCGGCGCCACGGCCAGGTGGTGCGCGTTCTGGCGGGACATGTTCACCGATCAATCAGTACGGCGTTCGGCGGCACCATCGCCATCTCGGGCCCCACCACTTGCTATCCCTTTGGCTTGGATACCGGTCCGGAACGGCTGTTGAATATTTCCCATGAACCGCCAGCCATCGCGGTGCATCTGTGGCTGCCGGATGCAACGCCGGCAGGCCCGGGCCTGGTCTCCCACACCTTGCCGATCGGTGATTGGGCCGAGCCGATCACGCTGCTGAAGGCCGGCGTCAAGGTGCTGGCGACCTAAAGCCTAATCGTTTCCGTCACGAAAGTGCGCGTAGTTCTGCTTGGCAAACCAGAGCATGTAATCCGTATAAGTGGTCGGGTCGTAACGCGGCGGATTGTCGGCATCGGTGCAGGTCGGCAGGCATTCCTGCAGATAATCGGCATGGGCATCGAAAAAGAACGGAATGGCGTAACGGTCCCGGTTCGGGGCAGATGCCACGGCCCGGTGCGGCGTTGACAGAAAACGGTGATTGCTCCAGCGCCGCAACATATCGCCACTGTTGACCACGAAGGTGCCGGGCACCGCCGGCGCGTCGATCCAGGTACCGTCGGTGCGGCGGACCTGCAGGCCTTCCACCTTGTTCTGCGCCAGCAGGGTCAGAAACGAAGAATCCGTGTGCGGCGCCAGGCCAAACTGGTTGTCCTCCGCCGTGGCCGGGGGATAGTGGGCCAGGCGCAGGGTATATTGCGGTTCCGAGAACGCCTCGGCGAAAAAGTCGGCCGGCAGATCCAGGGCGCGGGCATATATCGGCAGCATGCTTTTGCCCAGCCGCTCCAGCGCATCCATATAGGCGATGGCGGTTTCGCGAAAGCCGGGTAGACCGCCGGGCCATTGATTGGCGCCGCGAAACCGCTTGTTGGCGATGATATCGGGATGATCGGCGGGCAATTCGCGTTTTAGAAAAAAGGCCGCCACCAGGTTTGTTTTGCGTACACCCTCATAAACCTGACTGGCCCGCGAGATAGACGCGCCATGGCCCATATAGCCGATGTTGTGTTCGTTGGCCTTGAGGGCCAGTTTTTCCTCTTCCGGCAAATCATGGAATTGGCGCGAGGCCTCGAAAGTGGCATCGATCAGATCCTGGGGCACGCCATGGCCGCGAATAAAGAAAAAGCCGATGTTCTCGGCCGCGAATTGCAGCTCTTTTGCCACCGCCTCAAGGGCACCGGGCTTCCCGGACAGAAAGTCACTCAAATCAAGAATGGGAATTTCGTTGCTCACGCGATGACCTCCGATGGGTGCCAGTTCTGAAAATGCCGGTCTTTGCCAAATCGCCCCAGGCAATATACCGTACTAGGGTCGAAGGTATCGCCATTGCCGTAATGGGGGCAAGTGCGCGGGCGAACAGTGACTGGCGAACAGTGACAGGCGAACAATGCCAATGGGGAGATAACGACCATGATCATTGAACAGATCTGGACCGGAAACGCGTTCCGCAACTTCAACTATCTAATTGTCTGTCCCGATACCGGCGAGGCCATGGCGGTTGATCCGCTCGACCATGAAAAATGCCTGGGCCTAGCCAAGGCCAAGGGCTGGAACATTCGCCAAGTCCTGAATACCCATGAACACGGCGACCACACGGGCGGCAACGACGCAGTTATTTCAGCCACCGGCGCGGCCTTGCTGGCCCACAAGAACGCCAAGGACAAAATACCGGGCATGGACCGCGGCCTGGATGCGGGCGACGTTATCAAGATCGGCACTTCGATCGAGATCGAGGCCCTGGACACGCCAGGCCACACCATGAGCCACGTCTGCCTGCTGACCCGAACTGATCAGCCGGCCCTGATCTGCGGCGATACCCTGTTCAACGCGGGCGCCGGCAATTGCCACAACGGCGGCCATCCAAGCGAGCTCTACGATACCTTTGCCAACGTGCTGTCCAATCTGCCGGACAACACCCTGATTTATCCCGGCCATGACTATATGTCGGGCAATCTGGCCTTCACCCTGGATCGGGAGCCCGACAACGCACGGGCGAAATCCCTGTTGGATGAAATCGGCGACCAGGACCCCAACAATGCCCTGGTCTCCACCCTGGCCTTGGAAAAAGAGATCAACACGTTTCTGCGTTTGCGCAGTCCCAGCGTCATCGCCCAGCTACGGGAGGATTTTCCCGATCTTTCCGATGCTCCGGACCCGCGCGAGGTCTTCCTGAAACTGCGGGAGCTTCGCAACAGCTGGTAAGTCCAAGCCGTGGTGCGCGGACCGAGACGGCAGCTCTAAACGCTAGCCCTGTCGGGGTCCTGTCTGATTGTCCTTTTGGCGGGGAAGCACACGGTGACCGTGGTGCCCACGTCAAGTGTGCTTTCCAGGCTCAATGAGCCGCCGTGCATTTCCACCAACTCCCTGGCCAGGGGCAGGCCCAGGCCGGTGCCGGTGAATTTTCTGTTCAGGTCACTATCGATCTGGCCAAACGGTTGCAGGGCTTTGCCCAAATTTTCCGGCGCTATGCCAATGCCGGTATCGCTGACCTCGAATACATAGGAGCCGTCCGGGGCACAGTGAACATCAAGGGCGACCCGGCCTCCGGCATGGGTAAATTTGATGCTATTGGACAGCAGGTTGATCAAAATCTGTTTCAACTTGCGTTCATCGGCGCGCAGCAGCGGCAGATCATTCTGAAACACGGTCCGCAGATGGACGCGGGCCGTGCTGGCCCTTTCCTTCATCAAAACGAGTACGGCATCCACCAGTTGGCGCACATTGATATTCACATCATTCGGTTTTTCGGAGCCGAGTTCAATTTTGGAGAGGTCGAGAATATCATTGATCAGGTCGAGCAAATGCAGGCCGGACATATAGATGTCATTGGCATATTCGAGGGTCTTGGTTTCGCTATCCTTGCCCAAGAAGCCGGTTTTTATGATCTCCGAAAAGCCGATGATGGCATTCAAGGGCGTGCGCAATTCATGGCTCATATTGGCCAGGAATTCCGATTTCGCGCGGTTGGCCATGTCGGCCCGGTTTTCGCTCTGCCGCAAAGCGGCTTCCGAACGGGCGCGTTGGGTGACGTCCATCATGACGCCGCCAAAGCCCATTGGCTCACCGCGATCAAAAATCGGGAATTTGGTCAGGGTATAATTCCGCTCATCGCCAGCCGGTGTCGGGATCACGACTTCATCGCTGGTGACCTTCCAATTGGCGAGAATTTTACGGTCGCCCTCGGCATAGCGTTCGGCCCGTTCCGGCGGGTACAAATCATGCGCATTCTTGCCGACCACATCTTCGGGATCGACCCCGAACCATTCCTGAAACTGTTTGTTGACCAGCAGGTAACGGGCCTCGCGGTCCTTCAGGAACAAAGCCGCGGGCACATGATCCATAAGCGCCTTGAAACGCTGTTCGCTTTCGCGCAGCAAGAATTCCGTACGGTGTTTCTCGGTAGTGTCGAAGCCCGTGCCGCGATAGCCTTTGAAAACACCGCTATCGTCAAAGACCGGCGTGCCGCTAATTGAGAGCCAGAGAACCTTGCCGCCCTCTACGGTCCTTGGATGCACAAAATTACGAAACGGGCGGTGCGCGTCCAAATCGGCCAGGTGATCCCGCCATGCCTCTTCATCTACATCCGGTATACCGGTTTCCTGGCGGGTCTTGCCCAGCAATTGGGTTGCGAGAACACCGGTAGCCTCGCTGAAGCGCTCCGAGAAGTAGGAGAAGTGCAAATTCTCATCCATTTCCCAGAACCAGTCCGAGGCGGAGGTGGCGAAATCCCGAAACCGCGTCTCGCTTTTGCTCAGGGCCTCTTCGATCGCCTTCAACTGGGTGATATCGGAGCGGATGCCAACGGTGCCGCCATCCCTGGTCCTGTGCTCGCTATAGCGCAACCACCGGCCGTCAAACATTTGATGCTCTTTTGTTTCGCCAGGATTGCGAAATTCAGCCAGCCGTTCCTTGAACCATTCCTCTTCCCGGCCCATCGCCGAGGGATGCTGGCCATTCGCGACCGCCACGCGAATAATCTCGGCGAAACTGGCACCGGGAACCATCTTGGGCGCGGCCATCGGATGCATCTGCTTGTATTTTTCGTTGCAAATGACCAGCCGTTCATTCGCGTCATACAGCACGAAGCCTTCGGAGATGGCTTCGATGGCATCCACTAGCTGGGCCTGGGCCCGCGATAGATCCCCTTCCATGCGCTCCCGTTCGGCCAGGCTTTCCTGCAGCCTGAGGTTAAGCTGAACCATTGAGCGGTAACGCCACCAAATCATGGCAAGGAGCAAAATCAGCAGCAGGCCGGCGCCGAGCACCAGCAAGCGCTGCGCGGTCCAGTATGGCGCCGGAACGCCGTACCATTTCTGGTAGATCGCCAAATACTCCGGCGAATGCCTGAATTTACCAACGGCTTCGTTCAATACCGCATGTAGGGCGGCTTTTTGCTTTTGCACCCGGATGCCACGCTTTATTTCCTTGATCGGTGGTTCCAGGGCTTCGATCTTGCTGTCAACGCCGATCAAACGGGCGACCTGCATCAGCACCGGCTTGGGAAAGACAAGCGCGTCGGACTCACCCGACAGCAGGTCGAACAATGCCTTTTGTATATCGGGATGAACGACCAATTCGACATCAGGCCGCCTTTTCAGCAATGTTTGGCCAACATTGCCCGAAACCACCGCGACTCGGCGCCCCGAAAGCGCATGGGGGCTCAAAATATCGGATTGGCCACGGCGGACAAAGGTTGAGACGACGAAGGTTTCAATTGGCACGGTGAACAGGGAATCTTCCAGCCTGTCCCGCGTAATGCCGTTGTTGGGAATGATATCAACGTTACCATGCTTCCAGTCCCGCATGAGCAATGGGAAGCTCGGGTAGATGCGATAGTCCAGTTTGAGCCCGGCTTGTCTGGCGATACCTTCGATCACATCAATGGCGAAACCGGTCGGCTGGCCATTTTTGTCCAGGGAATATTGCGGCGGCCAATGGGCCGGCACGCCAACCACGACGGTATGTCCTTTTACGCTGTTTTCTGCTGCTTTCTCCGCCCGTGCCGAAGCATAAGACATAGCAATGAGAGCGCCTGCGATGGCGGCCACTAAGCCGAACAGACGCGCAGAATCAAGGCGATGTTGCCCCCATCTTGAAATGCTGACTATCATTTATCGCACAAAATCCTGCATACAGCGGCCGCACTCCTGGTGAAATAACAGAAAAATAGGCCGATTATGTTAATATTCGGTTTTACTAAGACAATGCCGCGTGCCCAACAAGCGCCGGTTTGCAGCAATAAAGGAAGCATGTGAATAAGCCAGTCTGGGCTATCGATCGAGGCGGCCGAAAAATTACTTCAGGCCAATCTAGCGCCCTGGATCCAAGACATGGCGATTAAATTTGACCGCATGGACAAGGACGGCGCGGTGCTACGGGTGCCATACTCGACACGCCTGAATAGGCAGGGCGGGACCATTTGCGGCCATGCCATCATGGCCCAAGAGCGTACTCGGGCGGATACGGCCATGATTTTCGCGGTCGCCACGACCATGGGGGAATTTTGCCCTATGACCAAGGTCAGTCAGACATCATCATTCTTGCGCCCGGCCGCCGAAGCCGATTTGGTGGCGGAGGCCCGTATCATCAAGCCGGGGCGCACCATCATGTATGGCGAAGTCAACCTTACCGCCGGCGATCCGAACAAGCCGATCGCCCACGTCACATCCAGTTACATGTTGTTGTAAATGTATTCAGGCTATCGCGGTCAGGAATTCCAGTGCAACGCGATTAACCTGTTCGGGAAATTCCCAGGCCGGAAAACCGCCGGCCTTGGCTATCACGGCCCGTTGCGCCTTTGGCCGCAGGCTTGCTAGATGATCAGCGGCGCTAATGAAGTCCGGCAGATCGTGTTCGCCATTGTAGAACAACAGCGGTAGATCAAGGGCCGAGATTTCCTGGTCAATTGGCGCGATGGCTTGTCCGCCGGGCCCTTCATATAGCCAAGGCGCACCGCTGAAATCGGCAATAATGGCCTCGTGTTCCACTGCCCGGCAAGCTACCGGATGTCTGCGCATGACGTCGAACCAGGCCGCCCGTGCGAACCATTGCCGCCGCGCCGCCGCCATGCCTTGGCCGTGCGCCGTCTCGCGGGCCCGCTGCAATTCCACCTCCACGCTAGGCATTGCACGGCCCGGCAACACCACGCCTTCAAGGATGAGCGAGAGAAAATTGTCCGGTTCCCGGCTGGCCAGAAGCAAGCCTAGGGCAGTCCCCGTGTGGGTGGCCCAATAATGACAAGGCGTACTTCCCGCCGCCCTGATGGCCGCCGCCACGTGCGCCGCCATCTCCCCATGCCCATACGGACCCGGCAGATCCGACGACAGGCCGTGGCCGGGCAGATCAATCAACAGGATTGGGTGGCGGTGCTTGAAAGCGTCGACCTGGGCGGAAAAAACCCTGTGGTCCTGGGACATGCCATGCACCATCACCAGCCATGGGCGGTTTGCACCAGCCTCGCGCACGACTTTGAAATGTTTCGACATGCCCCGATGGTACACCAGGAGCCTGGGTATTGAGAATTGTCTGCGTGCGCCAGAGAGCGGCGCATATATCAAATATCGTATTACTTCGAACGTATTAATTTTATCGCAACCAATTCCGTCCAAATTTACCCTTATCGAAGCGGCCACCGAACAAACGCATGAGCAACATGCAAAAGGCCGTCAAATGCCGTGAGACAGGTGGGTAGGCTTGTTTAGTACTTGCAGAATTCGTTCAACGCGAACCGCTGGACCGAGCTTTCGATCGCCAGCCCTGGCCAATTTGCTTATATCCAATTTCCGGTCGCAACGGCGCCAACCCATCATTTTCAGCCCGCATCCCCCGATTCGAGGTTATCCATGATCACTAAAAATCGTGCCTTCAGCCGCATCGCGGCAAAATTTGCCAGCGTCAAAGTCCGCCTGATCGCCGCGTTTGGTGTTGTCGCGGGGCTGACCTTGTGTGCCGCCGCGGTATCCTATTTCGCCTTTTCCAATATCAGCAATTCATTGCATGTGGTTGCCGAAGAGGCCGCGCCCGCCATCACCAATGCGCTCCGTTTGTCGGAGACCTCGAAAGAAATTGCCGCCGCGATACCAACCCTGACGGCGGCCAATGACGGCAAGCAACTCAAATCAGCCGCTGACGCCCTGGCTGAAAGCCAAACCGGTCTGGAGACAAATATGGACCTGGTCGAGGCCGCCGCCGATGATCATGAATCGGTCACGCGGCTGCGCGGCATCGGCGTCGAAATTTCCGGACACCTGGGAAAACTCAACAAACAGATGTCGCAACGCCTGGCGTTGAGGGATGACCGGTTGGCACTGACGCAGCGGATTGCCCTGACGCATCGGCAATTGCTGGAGGCAGTTGGACCGATCATCAACAAGGCCAACGTGGATCTGGTAGTGAAATCCGATGACACCGTAGAAGAGGCCGATGAAGCCCTACAGGAATTAAGCCAGATTGAGATCGTTAACCTACGAATGGTTCTTCAGTTCCGGGCGGATGCCAACCTTGCCTTTGGTCTGCTTCGCGAGGCCGCCGGCGCCGCCGACAAGGACGGTATTGGCCTGGCCCGGGAACGGTTTGCCGAGGCCGTGGCTAAACTGGAAGAGAGCATTGAAGAACTCGACGATACCAGCGAAGCGAAAGGGCTGTTGTATATGTCGCTGGTTTTCATCAAGGATTTCGATGTTGGGGAACAGAGCGTTTTCACCGCGCGTGAAAAGGAGCTGACGTCACCGGCCGGTCAACTGGATCAGGCACGCCAGCACCTGGAGGGCATTCTTTCCGATATTCAGGCGGGCCATTCCGAGTTTCTGTACAATACGGAATCACTGGTGACCGATGCCAACGACAAGATCAATTCGGCCACGGAACAAACCTCGGAAAAGCTAAGCGAGACGTTTGAAAGCCTGATCAATACCGAAGTGCGTGGATTGCGCGCGATGGT